>NZ_JADEWG010000027.1 GCF_015207735.1 [Phormidium] sp. LEGE 05292 | reverse complement strand
GGGCTCCAGGGGCAGAGGGGAGGAAAACTCAAAACTCAAAACTTTCCCAGTCCCCAGTCTCAACTCAAAACGTGCTACGCACCGCTACGCTAACAAAACTCAAAACTCAAAACTATTGACATGATTGAGGTAGAAGTCCATAACTCACTGCGAGCATTCCTCAGAGAGTGCAAAGAGACATACTGGCCCCACCATTTAACTATGGCTAGACTGGTGGCACGCGCCTTAAGATTGGAAAGAAGTGCTTTGATTCAAGTGGGTGCACCCACTTCGGCAAATGTCCGCTATCGTCTAAGTTACCTAGCACCAGCTTTAATGTGGTCTGGGCCAGTAATTGTTGTAGCGACGGAAGCAACACAACAGCGACTCCTCAAGGTGGAAATTCCCCAATTACAAGGTTGGCTGAGTACGGAAAAGGAAATTGTTGTTGGTGATGCGCTCCCCGATCCTAATTTTTCCGGGTTGTTAATTACTTCTCCTTCATCTTGGTTGAGCGATCGCGTAGCGTGCCGGGAGGCGCATCGCATAGCGTGCCGGGAGGCCGATCGCTTCACCACTCAAACTAAATTTGGTCATGGTATCCCGACAATTCTCGATGGTGTAGATGATCTAGAAACTTGGACACGCCAACAGTTAACAGCGACGATTACTCCTAGCGATTGGGAAGAGTTGATCCAAGCTTTTCCCCACCGAATTGAGGCGATCCGAGATGCTAGAGTACAACTAACCAAGGAAATTTTCCAGCATCCCGCTAATCCCTACGAATGCTATTTACTGGAAAGCACAGAAAAACAGATTTTAAGTCATCTATTTGCGGTTTTATGTCTAGACCAGGAAGATTCGGCTAAATTTTCCGGTTTACCAGCTAGCTGGCAGATATTTTGGCAGAGATTTACTACCCCTGGACAAATGTATTGGGCGCAAATCGCCCGGAATCAAGGTTTGTTTACTGTTTACTGTGGTCCGATCGAAGTCGCAACCACACTAAAACCTATTTGGTTAGAACAACCTGTAGTTTTGATTGGCGGCGCTTTGGAGTTGGAAGCTGAAGCCCCAATCTATCGTCAGCAGTTAGGGTTGGGAGATTTAACTTGTTTGAAGTTTTCTCTCGATCGTCACAGTGAGTTAATTCAGCTTTATGTACCGGATAGTTTTCCGCTGCCGAACACACCCCAGTTTCAGGCTGCCTTGTTACAAGAAATACGCAGGTTGTTGGTGATTAGTACGGTTGTAGAAGGACTGACGGTACTTTTGGTCAGTGATGTGCCGCTAAAAGCTCAAGTTGGCGCAGAAATTGCCGCTGAGTTTGGTTCGCGGGTGCAGGTGGAAAAAACTTGTTTGGATGACAATGGGATTCTAGTCACAGGCTGGGAATTTTGGCTGGAACACCAGGATGTTTTACCTGCACCTCACCTGTTATTGATTGCCACTTTACCAATTCCTTCTTTGGAAAATCCTTTGGTGGCAGGTCGAGTAGCTGATTATAAACAACAGCGTCAAGATTGGTTCCGGTTGTATTTGTTACCAGAAGCTTTGAATGTTTTACAACGAGCGATCGCACCTGTCCGCACCACCCAAGGAGTAGTCGCTTTACTCGATAGCCGCACCATTCACCGTAGCTACGGTCAACAAGTACTCACAGCTTTAAGCCCTTTCGCCCGGATTAACTACATAGACCCCAATTTATTTTCTTTAGAAAGTTAGGTATAATTAGAGTTTTGTCAAGTACAAAGCTTGCCAAAGAAGATAAAGGTTATCATTAAACCAATGAATAGCTCTCTTGGAGTGAGCAGTTATGGGTGAAGCAAAAAGACGTAAGGAAGCACTTGGGGAACAATATGGCAAAGAATCATACGTAGCTCCCTGGTTCCCAATTACTAAAACTCAAGCACAACAATTTGTCAAGTGGACAAACCGAGGTGCATGGATCGGGATCGGTGTATTGGTTGTTTGCTGGGTCGGCGTGCGGTTCATTGGCCCAGCTTTAGGATTGTGGCAAGTTAATTAACATCTGATATGTGTTCTGACTCTGAAGATCTAGGGCAAGTGTTGTAGAAAACAAATAAAGTTATGGTTTCTTGACATCTGAGATCGATGTATCCCCTCAGAATGAACTATATCGAAAGAGAAAGCGTCTAGCATGAGTGTGACTCGTTTAGGAATGTCATTCCTGATACGACCAACGAATTATCAGTCAGTTAACTTACAAACAGAACTAGAAGTCATTTGGTAGGGAAGTTGTTTCAAATTCGCGATCTGTAGCATAATGGACAAAATGTTAAGAAATTCTAAAAAAGATTTAAACTTAGGTGTGGTGGCTGGAGGGTAAAAGTGTTTATCAGACTTGCAAAACAACACTCGCAGTTTGTCCAAGATCTGGTGATGAATCTTCAAGCACTGGCGATCGTACTGGAACGCAAAGGGTATTTAGCCTCTTGCTATACTTGCGGCGATCAGATGTCTAGCGCATCCTTTATGGTTAGCTTGGGAGATAATCACCTGATTAGATTTTTGGTGTCTGACTATGGCATCACTTGGACGGAGATGCGAGACGACCGAGAATTGATGAAGCTAGAGGGCGCAGAAGCGATCGCTCAGCTACAAGAACTCGCCAACTTGCTCAAACATCAACCTGAATCCCCTTCTACTTACACTGCTGTGGTAGCACAAGCAGTCTAAGCAGAAGCCAGAAGCAATTCCACAGGTGAGCCAGAACTTTACACCATCAAGGTTTAGCTTTCTGGGCTAGATGCTGAAATTACTCCCTCAGCCTCTAGAGAACTGCTAAGCTAAAAATTGAGATGTTAGTTCAATTGGCACCTTTAGGTTGTTGTTTAATATGAGCACTCCTGATTCGGGATGGCAACACCATTTTGTAGAAACTAATGACATTCGCTTGCACTGTGTAACCCAAGGTGAAGGAGAGTTAGTAATTCTTTTGCATGGATTTCCAGAGTTTTGGTACTCGTGGCGAAACCAAATTCCTGTCTTAGGACGTTACTTTAAAGTGGTGGTTCCAGACCTGCGAGGTTACAATTACTCGGATAAGCCAGCGAGTGGCTATGATTTGGATACACTAAGCGCAGATATTCGCGGTTTAATTCAGCGTTTCGGCAAAACTCGCGCTCACATAGTAGGACATGATTGGGGTGGCGTGATTGCTTGGCACTTAGCACAGAAATTTCCTGAATGTATCGATCGACTAGCCATCCTCAATGCACCTCACCCACAGCAATTTGTCAAAGATGTAATCGGTAACATCGACCAATTGCGTCGCAGCTGGTTTTTGCTATTATTTCAAATTCCGGCACTCCCAGAGTGGTTAATTCAACACAATCTAAAAAATTTCGTCCAAAACTTGTTTCGAGAACACGCCATTCGTAAAGCAGCCTTCACAACTGAAGTCATGAATATTTACCAAAATGCTTTAGCAAAACCCCGTGTCTTAACAGCTGCAATTAATTATTACCGCCAAATGCTCTCACCCCAAACTTGGTTACATAATACGGAAGAACAAACTAAATTAGTCACAGTTCCGACTTTAGTACTTTGGGGTGAAGAAGATTCTTTCTTGAGCAACAAACTTGCCCAAGATTTAGACCAATTGATCTGTGCTCCCTTTCAACTCAAATTTGTTCCCAACTGCGGGCATTGGATTCAACAAGAAGCTCCCGACACAGTAAATAGAGAATTGTTAAAATTTTTGCGTTCATCAGAAAAAAGTTTTGTGAAAAAAAGGTAAAGTTCACAAAAGTTAAGTTTGGAGTAGACTGAGCAAAGGCTCAGTTTTTTTTAAGGAAAAATACAGAATTTGACGGATTTTTGCCACGAATTCGGCTTGGTCTTTTTTTTTATATATAGCAACCGCCAAGGCGATTAAGGCAAGATGAAAAGTCATAACCCTTGTTTTATAAGGTTTTTCCTTCTGCCTTCTGCCTTCTGCCTTCTGCTATATTCCAGCTCAATCAAGCTTTTGTATACTCTGAATATAAAACTTAAGTAAATTCTATTACTCTTAATAATTACTTTAAAAAATTACTGAAAGTAAAAAATTGTAAATAAAAAAGTAATATAATTGCGAATTAAAAATTTTCTTTTCAGTAAATTTGCGGGTATCAAAAAAAACAAAAAATATTACTTTAGATATAGGCGAAGTATTAGCAGTTGTGTTCTCTAACAGGGAAAATATTCACCTTACTTTACTTAAAATTGATAAAAAATTTAACTATAAAGTTAAATTACTACTCAGGGAGCAAGGACATTGCTTGGTTTATATTAAAAGTGAAACTGCATCATTATACATAGAAACCAATACTTAGTTTCCCAATGACCGCTAACCTAGCTTTTTAACCAGAGTCATTCTAATATACAACCAACCACATCAAAAAAAATAGTGTCCCGAACGGTAATCTCTTTGAATATCTGGAGAATGACGGTTAATCTAAGTTTGTCAACAGGAATGTGCTTACTATAATCAGAGTATTATTAATTATGGAACTAGAAAAACGCCTTGGACTGTACCAAGTGTTTCTCAAAATTTACGAACATAATCGTGGTCTACTAGATGAGATTCTCCAACTAGAGAATTTGTCCTTTCCATATATAAGCAGTAGAGTTCCAACTTATCTCCAGGGAGTTGTACAGGAACGAGAAGTTTACCTAATCACTAATTTGGTGAATGGAAACACGCAAACACTGTTCCAGCCACAAAAAATTTGGATAATAGGACGCGATCGCCGTTTAGCCTTAACATTACGCGATCAATGGATTTCGCGCCAGCACGCTGCGCTCCAATATGTAGAAAACGAAGGATTCTACTTAATAGATCTCAATAGTACTAATGGAACATTTATCAATGGAGAGCCAGTTTTTCATCGTCAACTACTCAGAGACGGCGATCAAATTCGTTTGGGAAGCTTAACTATTTCCTTTTTTTTAGCGCAAACAGTGCAAAAGTTGGAGCCTGTATCCTCAGAAATAGTGGCGCAAATGAATGAGTCGCCACTAAGTTATCCCGCAGTACCTACGCCAAAGTATCGATTTGCGAAGATTGAGCCAGAAAATAAACTAGAAAACAATGGAGATAAAGATACTTCCATTCAACAAAGGCAAAAACCCTTTCCTGGGGAGGAAACTTCACCATCTGCTCTGTTCAATTTAACTCCTACTCAGCGTTCAGAAATTCTCGATCGCTTTCTCACCAGTCGTCAAACTTCCGCGTAGAATGTTGAAGAAAAAAAACAGGAGAGGGAAATTAAAATTTCTTTCTCTCCTGCTGCGGCTTTCAATTATTTAAGGTTAGTCATCTATATCAACAACCTCATCTTCTTCCTCAATATCGCTTGGGTGCGCCACTGAATTAGCAGAGACGACAGCACCTTTATCGAGTTTTTCCCGAATTTCTTGTTGAATTTTTTGTGCCAATTCAGGATTTTCATCCAAATATTTAATAGTATTGTCTCGTCCTTGACCGATATTGTCGCCGTTGTAGCTGTACCAAGCACCTTTGCGGATAACTACGCCAGTTTCCTCAGCAATATCCACAATACAACCCATTGTCGAAATGCCTTTGCCAAAGATAATGTCAAATTCGGCAATGCGGAAAGGAGGCGCAACTTTGTTTTTGGCAACTTTGACTTTAACGCGAATCCCAAACTCGTCGGTGCCTTTTTTCAAAGTTTGAATCCGACGAATGTCAAGTCTGACAGAAGCATAAAACTTCAGCGCATTACCACCAGTAGTAGTTTCTGGATTACCATAAGTAACACCGATCTTTTGCCGCAATTGGTTGAGGAAAATCACGGTACAGCCAGATTTACCAATATTACCTGTAATTTTCCGCAAAGCTTGGCTCATTAAGCGTGCTTGTAAACCTACGTGAGCATCGCCCATGTCGCCTTCTATTTCGGCGCGAGGTACTAAAGCCGCTACTGAGTCTACAACTACAATATCAACTGCTGCCGATCGCACTAACTGATCGACAATCTCTAAACCTGCTTCACCAGTGTCGGGTTGCGAAACGAGTAAATTTTCAATATCCACGCCTAGCGCCGCCGCGTAGGTGGGATCTAGGGCGTGTTCAGCATCGACAAAAGCAGCAACGCCACCCAATCTTTGAATTTCCGCGATCGCGTGTAGCGCCACCGTCGTTTTCCCCGAACTTTCTGGCCCATATATTTCAATTACTCGCCCTTTGGGTAAGCCACCACCCAAGGCTAAATCTAATGTTAACGAGCCACTGGGAATCGTTTCCACTCTCATCCGAGTGGCATCTCCCAAACGGACGATCGCCCCTTTACCGAATTGACTCTCTATTTGTTTAAGTACTAGGTTTAGGGCTTTTTCCTTGCCAGCGTTTTGGGATTTTTCCTTGCCAGCGATATCATTTGATGCAATAGTCATTACCGCGCCTCTAGGGTTAGGAGGTTTAAAAACTGTTGGTCTGGAAGTTAGGACTAGAACAGATATACTATTCTAGTTTAGATTTTTCCGCTCAGAACGTCCAAGCTTGATTAATCTATATTGTTAAGACGTTTGTTTAATGGGAGTCTAGCATTCCCAACGAATCTGGTGCTTTAAGCTTTTTTAAGTTGCCGTTGAGTTTATATGAATTCTCACCTTTCCCATCATCTCATACTAGAAACAGCCTTATCAGTAGGCGGAATCACCGACTACATCAAAGAATTGCTAGAGGAAGACGCAAATCTCACACAGGTTTGGGTGTATGGAGAGGTTTCTAGTGCTAGCCCACATTCTAAAGGGTTATTTTTCACCCTGCAAGACTCTAACGGTACAGCATCGATTCGCTGCGTCGTGTGGGGTAATTTGGTGAAACAGTTGGTACAAATGCCCAAAAAAGGCGAACAGTTGCTAGTTTTGGGCAGTTTGAGTGTATTTCAGCAGCGGGGAGAGTATCAACTGCGTGTTGTGCAAGCTTTACCAGCAGGGGAAGGTTTACAGGCGTTACGTTTTCAGCAGTTGCGAAACCGTTTGCAGGCGGAGGGGTTGTTTGATGAGGAAAGAAAACGATCGCTTCCATCTCATCCCCAAACTATCGCGGTTGTCACCTCGCCGCAAGCCGCTGCTTGGGGCGATATTCAAAAGACTCTAAAACAACGTTACCCTGGTTTGCAGGTGTTGTTGTCTCCCGCGATCGTGCAAGGGGAACAAGCACCAGATTCGATTGTAGCTGCGATCGCACGAGTCGAAAAAGACAGTCGAGCCCAGGTAATAATTTTGGGGCGGGGTGGAGGTTCTGTTGAAGATTTGGCTTGTTTTAATGATGAAAGAGTGGTGAGAGCGATCGCCTTTTCTTCGATTCCCATTATTACAGGAATTGGGCATGAGAGAGATGAATCTTTGGCTGATTTAGCAGCTGATTTTGCCGCCCACACTCCCACAGCAGCAGCCGAAAAGGTTGTTCCTAGATTCGATGATTTAGTTATTGAGCATCAAGAAAGAGTTTTGCATTTGCGAAAGGTGATTACTCGGCAAATTGAAAGGGAGGAGACTAGAGTTTTATTATTAAAAAATCGGTTGCGGCGTTTGCGGATCGATCGATTTGTTGAGGAGAAAGGGCGATCGCTTTCTTGGTTACAGCAAAGGTTAATTCAAGCAACTAATCAACAGTTTGATGCAGCAAATCAGCGTTGTCAGTTATTACAGCAAAAGTTGGCAACTTTAGATCCAAAGTCGGTTTTACAAAGGGGTTATGCTGTGGTGAGAAATCAGGCGGGAGGTATTGTAAAATCAGGTGAAGGTTTGCAGGTTGGGGAGGAGTTATTAATTCAGTTGGATAAGGGAAAGGTTAAGGTTGAGGTGAGAGAGGTTTTGGAAGATTTGAAACCGCAGAGACGCAGAGGACGCAGAGGTTCACAAAGGTTAAAGTAAAGAAAAATTTGGGATTTTTGCAAGGTCTTTTTTATTGAACCGCAAAGGACGCAAAGGACGCAAAGAGAAGAGAAGAAAGAGGTTTTTTTGATGAGTAAGTCTATTCGGAAAGAGTCGGAAGAGGTTTTGTTGCAAGAGGGTTTTAATTATGAAGAGACTGTGGCGAGGGTTGAGGAAATAGTGGCGGAAATTGAGTCGGGGGAGTTGGAGTTTGGGGAAGTGTTTGATGAGTTTGCCGTAGCAGTTGAAGCATTGCTTAAGTGTCAGAACTTTTTGGCACAAAAGAAGCAAAAGGTCAATTTATTAATTGAAACTTTGGAAGATGAAACAGAAAGCTTCTGAAATCAAAACAACTTTCCCATATTTTACCTAAATCTCATTACCCAACAGTAAAGTTAACGCTAACATCTGCGTTCATCTGCTGTTCATCTGCGTAAAAAAAAATTAACTCGCATCTCAACCAAAAATCTCAATAAACCATCTGTGTTCCTCTGTGTTTATCTGTGGACATCTGTGGTAAAAAAACCTAAGCAATACTCCCCCGTTTCCTAGTCTCCTTATAAGAAATTCCCACATTTTTCAATCCAGCTTTAATCATTTGTTGTTCCAAAAAAGCAAAGAAACGGGCGCGATCTTCTCCTTTAACTACCGCATGATTATGCGCTTCCGACAACGATATTGGATAACCGTAACCTTTTTGAATTTGTCCCAACATTAAGCTTAAAGCTCGATCTAATAAAGTAGAATTTTCTGCTACCCAAGCGGGAAATTCTACTCTAGCAATTTCGCTTCCCACATGAACATAACAAAAATAAATTGTCTGAGTTTCCCCATATAAATTTAAAATTCGCATCGTACTTTTCCATAGAGGAGTACGTTGTCCAGGTTTTAAAATAGACAACCAAAATGGCGGATCTCGCAAAGCATCAAAAACTTGACAAGGCGGTTTTTTCTCATCTGCATCACCGCAATTAACCACACAATTTGGAGTAGAATGAGGACAAGCTTGTAAGCGAAGTAAATTCAAACTTTCCGTACTTCGAGACGCACTAATATAACCTATAAGAGGAACTTCCGCTAACCGAATTTGTTCCCAAGCTTCTAAAATTGGCGGTAAAATGCGATCGCAAGCATCCCCCGGTAAACCTTCCAAAAACCAATAAATTAACGAACCATCCACCAACGCCAAAGTCGGAACTTTCTCTTGTCCCCCCTCTCCGTTAACGGAGAGGGGGTTAGGGGGTGAGGTTTGACTTTGTACCCAACTTGTAACCAATTCTGCTAAAGCGATCGCTTCCGAAACAGTCCGCCGATACCCCATCCATTCTTCAACTCGAATCCCCCATTGACGGGAAACATATAAATCTTCCGGTCGGTAAAAAACTTCCGGTAAACTATCTAATAAAGGATATCTTCCTTGTCCATAATGAAACACCACACGCCCAATATTTATCAAATAACAATAAGCAATTTCGTGGTGACTCGGTGAAATTTGCGAACCATCTGTAGCAATAACAGTATGAACTTTTGGCGGAACAGGAATATCAATACAACTATTTAAAGGTTCCACTGGAGTAGGTACAGAAAAAATCAAGCGATCGCGCCATTTCTCCTGAATTTCTACTAACTCTTTCTGTCTAACAGTCGCCTCCACCATTAAATTTTGCGCTATCTCTAACCTTTGGCGACTAGCAACCGTTTCCGCCGCTAAATGTTCGCTCAAACCTTGCATTTGTCGCGCAATCTTTGTTAGGTCTAGCATACCTTTACCCTCGTATAAAAATACTTTTATAACTACCGCATAATCGGACTACCATGATGATTAATTAAATACCACTTTTGCCCCATTCGTTCAAAAATATTTGTTGCTAAAGACTTCGCCTGAGTTCTCCTCCCACCTAAAACCTGAAACACATTTTCCACCAACACTAAATAAGCTAAATCACCCTGTATTTCAGAAGTAACAATTTCTACATCAATCTCAACGTAACTAGTATTTTTAAATATTTGTTCCCAAGAATAGCCGATTTCCTTCCAACCCCGCAAAACATTCCAACCAGGGTGAATACAAACAGTCGCCACACCCTTAGACCAAACATTACCCATCGCCTCGATATCTTTCTTTTCAAAAGCGCGATAGAAAGCTTGGTTAGCCTCCAAAACATCATTATTATCAGTCATGATTTTTACAACCTAATAGTTAAACCCAAGCCGCAAAATCTTCCGTAAATTGAGCGAGCGACAACAACTTAATCCGGTTATCATCACGAATAGAATCGCGGATTTGCTGAGTATTGTAACCCCAATCAGCTAAAAATAACCTTACCGAAGCCAAATCTGGTTGCTGTTCTACCAACTGCAACGCCTTCAATCTATCTTCTACAAACCAAATATTAACCGCACTTCCACCCGCAGCAATTAACTCTCGCAAAATTTCATATTTCGGGCGTTTGTACTCCTTCCCAATAATCCGTTCTTCGGAAATTTCCACATTTCGTTTTGCCAACAACTGACGAACAAAACGCCCCTCTTTCGTAGTGATAATGTAGATTTTAACTGAGTTGGCGATCGCACTTTGCAACCGCTCGATCGCACCCGAATAAAACCGATGCAACCCCAACCAACCCCCTAAATCCTCACCAATCCACTCATCCCTAACTCCATCCAAAATTGCCCCAACCTCAGCAGCTTTCAACCCTTCCTCGCTAGTAATCTGCTGTGCCACATCCACCCAATTCGCCCAAATCCTCTCCTGGGAAACACCCAAAATCAAAGCCCTTAACAAAATAGGCATTTCCCAACCCACCTCAATCACAGGGCGCAACCGATAAAACTGCGCCGCTAAATCCTCTGGAGGCGTTTCATCCGCAGGATGCCAAATTTTACAATAACTTCGCCAAGAAGTCTGGAAATACTCAATCAGCCCATCACAAACCACTCCATCAAAATCCAGAGCCAAAATAGTGGGACTAACTTCAGACATAAAATTACCCTCCTTCAAAATTGTGTGATTTAGAAGTGAGGGCGATAAACTGGGGTGCAAGGATTCGAACCTCGGAATGTCTGGACCAAAACCAGATGCCTTACCACTTGGCGACACCCCATTGACTTAACCTTGATTATCTTAACACTCACTTACCCAGTTTTGTCAAGAAATTTAGTAAGAATTTTTTAAGCTTATTTCCAAGTCCGTTGTGAACACTTCAGTGTTCTAATGCTGAAGCGTTCACAACCAACCTTAAGCCGGATAAATCCTCAGCCGTCGATTAGGTTCATCACCAAAGCTAGAAGAACGCAAGCGGTAATGCTCAACTAATTCATGCTGCATCTTCCGCACCGTTGCAGAACGAGGTAGCAACTCCACAGGTTGTCCCTTGGGAATCACAATTTGTTCCACCGCTAATCTAGCCTCTTCCAGCGCCTCAATCTCATCATCACTACCTTTCTTGGTAAACAGGCGCAAATCAGGTATATCAAGCACTTCACCGTCATCGATATGCAACATTCGTTGCAAACCATGAGTAATTTCCCCCACAGTGCTAGCCTTAATTGTGTGGACTGGAATATGACGCGCTTTTGAAATTTGCCGCAGTTTTGAGTGATTTTTTACATGAGATCTCAGTGCCAAAACCGCATCCGCCCCATCTAAATCTTTAGTCAAAACAATTGGCAACTTCAACACCTGAATTACCTGATCGAGTTGATGACGACTAATACCATAAGGATAGATATGCAGCGGCAAATCTTCTCCATTCGGACCTGCCATAAACTCATCATCAGCAAAAGCAAAATTCCGCTTAAAAGCATCTGTTTGCTGGAAAGAAGCATCCAACAGTTGCTCAAAACTTTGCTTTTCCGACAAAACTTCTGCTTTAGCTGAAGAAACCGGAGTCATTTGTCCCGAAGCACGCCAACCAGTAGGTTTCCAAGTTGGGGTAGATTGGGGTTGATGAGAAGAGATCGGATTAGCAGGTAACTCTCTTGTAATTTTCACTTCCCCAGCTTCGTTCACAGTGCGAACTTGCAAACTCGGTTGTCTTCCCCGCAGCAAGGTATCTACTGTATCAGCGGTACTTTCGTGCACTACCCAGCGTTCCCGTTCCAACATTTCGATCGCAATTTCAAAAGTTGGCGGTGCTTTCCGTTCCAAAACCGTCTTTTGCGAACCCCGTCGCCGCGCCTCTTCGTCACCCAAGGTAACAGCTTGAATTCCCCCCACCAAATCTGACAAAGTAGGGTTCTTAATCAAGTTTTCAATGCGATTACCGTGAGCCGTACCCACTAACTGTACACCCCTTTCAGCAATGGTTCGCGCCGCTAACGCTTCTAATTCTGTCCCAATTTCATCAATGACAATCACCTCTGGCGTATGGTTTTCCACTGCCTCAATCATCACTTGATGTTGCAATTCTGGACGCGCTACCTGCATCCGTCGCGCCCTGCCAATCGCTGGGTGAGGAATATCGCCATCGCCAGCAATTTCATTAGAGGTGTCGATAATTACCACTCGCTTGTTTAATTCGTCCGCCAAAACACGGGCAATTTCTCGCAAAGCGGTGGTTTTACCCACACCCGGACGACCTAGCATCAAAATTGATTGACCAGTTTCTACCAAGTCACGTATCATGCCGATCGTCCCGAAAATTGCGCGACCCACACGACAAGTTAAGCCAATAATTTCATCCGTGCGGTTGCGAATCGCACTAATCCGGTGTAGGGTTTGCTCAATGCCTGCTCGGTTATCGCCGCTAAAATGCCCTACCCGACTAATGCAATAACTCAAATCTTCCCGTGAAACAGGCTGTTCGGAAAGATACTCTGCTTTGCCAGGAAAACGCGCTTCTGGTCGCCGCCCCAAATCTAATACTACTTCTACCAAGGTATCTTTTAATGGGTGCTGCTCCACAGCCAGTCTAATATTTGCTGGCAAAATTTCTAGTAACTTATGAAGATCGTCTGTAATCAGTTTTTTTCCCACGGTAACATCTTTAACACTCATTGTTAATTCTGAATTTGCCTGTTGATTCAGTTGACTTGTACCGTTGGAATTGATCGTCTTGATTGGCATGAGCAAATGGCGATAAAGGGAATTGTTTGTTGATGCAAATCTCTTTGGTCAAGCTTGTAATACAAAAATCTTGCCGACGATGCCAGATTATGCCCTTAGCTCGACCTTATAACCTCGATATTGTTAAATTCAGAGTATTCACTTTCATACTACAATCATACTTCAATTTCATCGGTTGTCAGCCTACTTTTTCTCTGTTGGGTGATTTGATTTGGGAAACCAAAGTATCAGCTAAAGAAACAGCTTGCCAGAGAAGTTCAGGATGATCTTCTAAATTCACTCTTTGTTGTGGTAATATAAGCGATGCACTTAAAGAGTCGGTTTTAGTGGCTGCGGTTTCTAACCGATCGAGAATTGGCGATAACATTACACGAGCAAAGCTACCATAAGCAATCCCCGCAATATAGTTTTGGGTTTGGGATTTGGTTAAATATTGCGGAAGAGGATTTTCCGGTAAGGTGGCTGCTCCATCGCTTAACTTACGATTAAGTAGATCGACTGCTTTTAGTTTAGTAACTGTGTGGCTATTAGTACCTCCTGCTAATTGAACATATCCGGGTAAACCTGCGGCTAAAACTTTTTGTCCTAGTTTAATCGCAGCATGAGTCGTTCCCGCGCCAATATCACCACTCATGGGACGACCATCGGTTTGCCAAATTAACTCACAAGGTAAAGGTTTCATTAAATTGTACAGTGACCACAGGTAATGAATTAAACCTTCTCCATCTGGACAACTAATGGCGATCGCTTTTAGTTGATTTACCCAAGGTGCGATCGCTCCCCACAACCTTTGGAAATCTGCTAACCTACCAACTTGGGTATGAATTTCCACTGCGTCTACTGCGGTTTGTAACACCAAAGGTGCTACAGCTTCTGGAGTGGAAACATAAGCACGAGTGAAAATCAAATTGCTAGGGCAAATTGGTATACATCTACCACATCCGTAACATAATTGATCCAAAACTCCAGAAAAATTATTATTAAGGCGATCGAACACAATTGCTTGCGCCGGACAAATACTTTCACAAGGACGCGGACATTGGGTTGGACACTCAGTAGCATTAAACTCCGCCTTCCGAAAATGGGGATCTTCCCCATCATTCAAACTAACCATTAACAAAGGCAAATTTCTAAAGCCAAACCCTCGCCGTTGAGCTTCTTCGCCAAAATTTACCGCAGTTTTCAGCGCCTCTTTCGCCGCAGCAATCACAGCTGGATCGGCAGCCACATCAATACAATCCGCACCTGCTAAGGTGTAAACCAATGTTAGGTTTCTTACAGCCGGGAGGTGTTGGAAACTGGCTCCGCAAATCAACTTAAACCAGTGACCTTCCCTGAGAGAATGTAAAGGAGAGCATATATTTGTCACCCTTATATATTACCACCTAGTCCGTTGTAACGACTGAAGTCGTTTCCGTTGTAGCGACTTCAGTCGTTACCCTTGACAGATAGAAGCACTGAAGTGCTTACAACGAACAACTAATCATTAATTGCATTAAGCAACACTTCTGCTAAAGTCATATCTGCCATATCATCCATCGTCACTGTATCGCAAATATCAAACTTAGCTCCCGCACCTTGTAAATCATCATCCAACGCTTTTAAAAACCGACTTGCGGTAGCATCGGAACCTACTTGAATCATCGAAATTGCTAACTCTTCATCTCTATCCATTTGGCGAGATGCTTCGATAATTACTCGCATTACAGCTTTGCGATCGTCCGGTTCCCCATCAGTAACTACTAAAATTGTTTCACCACCCGCTTTAGTTTGTCCAGAAGCTTTGCGCTGAAAATACTGATTAACAGAATCCTGCAAAACTCCAGCTAAATTAGTTGTACCAGCCGGATCATTTTCTTGAAAAATTTGCTCAACCTTACTAGAAGTCACATTTTCATAACGCTTAAATCTGCTAGAAAATAAGTAAACCGTAATTCCATCCGGGTCAAATTGTTCGCATTTTCTCGCCAATGCTAAAGTTGATTCTTGAGCAGCTTCCCAACGACTTCTACCACCGACTTGATCGGGAGTAGACATACTGCCACTTTTGTCAATTATTAATGTATAATCTCGGTCTTGCATATCAATAACCTCTTTTTGGACTAGGAACTAGGGACAGGGAAAGAATTCTTAACTAAAAAAAGTGACTTAATTACTTACTAAAATGTAACTAATCACTTTCAGTTTCCAGTCCCGAACCGAAAATAATGGATAATCAACAAGAAAAAATCTTATCAATTACCCATTACCAATTTTACCTAATCGTTAATCGCATTTAACAACACTTCACTCAGAGTGAAACCTTCCATATCATCTAAGGTGATTGTATCAACAATGTCAAATTTGGCTCCTGCATTTTGCAATTCGTCATCTAAAACTTTGAGGAACTTAGTTGCTGTTTGATCTTTGCCTACTTGAATCAGTGAAATCGCTAATTCCTCATCTCGCTCTATCTGGCGCGAAGCTTCTATAATTACCCTCATGACTGCTTTGCGATCGTCCGGTTCACCATCGGTAATTACCAAAATTATCTCACCATTTGGCTTAATATCACCCGATGCTTTCCGGCGCAGATAACTATCAGTAGCATCTTTTAAAACCCCTGCCAAATCAGTAGTTCCAGATGGGTCATTTTCTTGGAAAATCTGAGCAACTTTATCAGATGTCACATTATCGTAACGCCTAAAACGACCAGAAAATAAGTAAACAGTAATCCCATCTGGATCGAACTGTTCACATTTTCTGGCTAATGCTAAAGTTGACTCTTGTGCAGCTTGCCAACGAGTTCTATTCCCTGGTTGGTCTGGGGTAGACATACTACCGCTTTTGTCAATAATTAATGTATAGTCACGTTCTTCAAGCATAGAACCTCCAGCCCATACAAGACAATTTGAAAAAGTTTTTCTCGTTCTTCATCTAGCCTATACTAATTTCCCAAAATAAATTTGACAGAACTAGAAAAAAATTGTGAAAATTTCTCAGTCACCAAAGTGATACCAAAGTTTTAACCCAATCATCAAGTGTATAAAATTACCAGAAATCAGTTAAAATTATTTATTAAGATTGAGTTTCTTTTAAAGCTTGTAAGTAATCAATTGCGGCTTCTAACTTGGATGAATAACTATAGGCAAATTCTTCAAACCAAAGACCTTCAGCCGATCGCGGATTTAACTTCTTTAACCAAGCTTCAGCTTCTTTAGTTAACGCTTGTCTTTGCTGTTGTTTGATTCTCTCTAATCTGATTTTCTCTGCTTTGATTTGTTCTTGTTTTTTCAGTTCTTCAGCTTTGTCCTGTTCTGCAAACTCAGCTTTGATTTGCGAAAGTAAACCATCTTCAGGAGAAGAAGCAGAGAAAGATTTCTGCTTTGATGTTATTGGCGGTGGCAAATTTGGTAATTTTGGTGCGATCGCCTCCTCTCTTTTCACCAGAGGTTCCTTTTTTTGTTGCCCTGGATTATCCTTTTCTTGATACTCAGATTTTAACTGAGCCAATATATCATCTATTGATTCCATAATTCTTTAGCCCTCATACTGCTAATCACTAAATTGCAGAATCTTTCCAGCCAAACTATCAATCAACAATTGCATTCAACAACACTTCCGTCAAAGTCATATCTTCCATATCATCAATTGTAACTGTGTCTACAATGTCAAATTTTGCCCCTGCGCCTTGTAACTCATCATCTAAAACTTTCAAGAAAGTTCTTGCTTGTTGATCGTTGCCAACTTGAATAAAAGTAATCGCTAACTCTTCATCTTTATCCATCCGACGGGAAGCTTCAATAATTACTCGCATTACTGCTTTGCGATCGTCCGGTTCCCCATCCGTAACTACAACGATCGTTTCTCCATTAGCCTTAGTTTGTTTAGCAGCTTTCCGCCGAAAATAATCATTAGTTGCATCAAGTAAAACACCCGCTAAATCTGTCCGTCCCGAAGGTTCATTTTCCCGGAAAATATCACTAACTTTGCTGGAAGTTACATTATCGTAACGCTTAAATTTTCCCGAAAATACGTAAACTGTCAGCCCATCAGGGTCTAATTCTTCACACTTACTGGCGATCGCTATAGTAGACTCTTCCATCGCCGCCCAGCGACTCTTCCCACCAGGCTGATCTTTAGTAGCCATACTACCGCTTTTGTCAATAATCAATGTATAATCGCGATTCTCTAACATAAATCCGATCTCCGTTAAATACTGCTAATTCCAAGGTATCAAAACCTTAACCTCATCAACATTCACCCAAAAGCCAAAAAGCAGAGGAAAGTTTAACCCTCCCCTGCTTTCTTCTGTTACGTAGTTGCACTTGGGCGCTAAAGCGCAACTAGATACTCTTACGCAACAGCTAAAGTTTTTGCTAAAGGTTCCCAACGGAAAAAGCGATCGCCACCCATCTCCACCACCAACTTCACTCGCGGTTCCATCTTCGGTAACATCGTTAAATACTCAATCTCCTGACGGGAAAAAATCTGTCCCTCAATAATCCACAGCAACAGTCCCTTAGACTTGGGCGGTAACTGTTCTAATTGAGTACTCAGAAGTGGCGGTAAATAGTAAACATAACCCACAGCCGCACCAGAACCTAAGCTTTTCTTCCCCAAATGTGGCGGACGTACCCCATGCACCCCAGTCAGATAGGCACTCAGATCGCCTAAACCCTTAGCAGAAATGTTCAAGCTTGTATAGCCCGCAGCCCTGATCCGCCTTTGGTAGCGACCTTCAAACCCCCCCTCCAGTGGCACATAGACTGCTAGCGCCCCAGAACTTTCCAAATCTTTAATCAGTTGATTACCAGTTGTAATTAATGCCATAAATTCGTCTTCTACTGCCTGTGGCTAACCGCCAAATCGTTTCAGGAAACTTTAAATATAGTAATTTTAGTCCCTGATTACCCAATCCAGAAATAGTACTTACTTTTCCTTGCCATAGAAAAAGCAAAATATCTTTGCCATCATCTAGACAATTCTTAAAATATGGTCTATAGTAAACAATTGTGGTCAAAATTTCAGTAACTCTGCTCTCGCTTAAGAGTGGCAAGAATACTTGAATGGAGCCAACCGGATAGATGCGCTCGGTCAACTTTGGCAGCCGTAACACCAACAGCTTGAGCCAAAGAGTAACCAAAAGGTGGGCGGTACTGTCAAGTAAACCAACAAGCCACATTATTTTATCTGGCTAAACAAAAGGAAACTGAGTAGTTTGCTACTTAAGTCCGAATGCCAGCGAAAAATGACCAGGCTAGTGCTTGGCATACCAAACAGCTTTAAATAGCAAGTTTACGCTAATAGTCGGACTTCCGAGAAGTAAAGCTTTGGGAAGTCCAGTAATGTTCTGATTGCGAACTTGCTCCGGTTACACCATCTCATCTCAAAGACCGAACATCTGGAAACAGTTCAATTACATTCGACTGAAACCAGAAGAATGTAGTCAAAAAAACGGGTTCTCCACAAGGGAATCTGGCGAATTGTAGTGCGTAAATTAAGGAGAAACCACGTACTGTGGCGATCGGAATCCTCGGCACCAAATTAGGCATGACCCAAATCTTTGACTCAACAGGAAAAGCCATTCCTGTTACCGTAGTCCAAGCAGGCCCATGCCCCGTAACGCAAATTAAGACCAAAGAAACAGACGGTTATACTGCAATCCAAATCGGATTCGGCGAAGCCAGTCCCAAGGCAATCAACAAGCCAGAAAAAGGACACTTAGCTAAATCTAACAGTGCGCCCTTGCGTCACCTGCGCGAGTATCGCTTGGATAATCCCAGTGAATATCAACTGGGTCAAGAAATTAAAGTAGATTTATTTGCCCCAGATCAAATCGTGGATGTTGCAGGCACAAGTATTGGTAAAGGCTTTGCCGGATATCAAAAACGCCACAACTTTAAACGGGGGCCAATGGCTCACGGTTCCAAAAACCATAGATTACCAGGTTCTACGGGTGCTGGTACAACACCAGGAAGAGTCTATCCCGGTAAGCGGATGGCAGGACGTTTAGGCGGAGAGCGAGTCACCATTCGCAAACTAACAGTAGTTAGCGTCGATGCCGAACGCAACTTGATTTTAATCAAGGGAGCATTGCCCGGTAAACCAGGTGCTTTGCTCAGTATTACACCAGAGAAAAAGGTCGGCAAATAGTTAATGAGTTATTAGTCATTAGTCATTAGTTATCCCAAATAACAAATAACCAATGACAAATGATAAATGACCAATAACAAAGGACAAAGAATATGGTTAACTGTGTAGTAAAAAACTGGGAAGGGCAAGAAGTTGGGCAAGCAACTTTAGAGTTGAAAGTTGCTAAAGAAGAGAATGCCTCTCATATTGTCCACCGCGCACTGGTACGGCAAATGACCAATGCACGGCAAGGAACAGCCAGCACCAAAACTCGATCGGAAGTAAGTGGTGGCGGTCGCAAACCTTGGCGACAAAAAGGAACCGGACGTGCTAGAGCAGGTTCGATTCGTTCTCCATTGTGGCGTGGTGGTGGTGTAATCTTCGGGCCAAAACCCAGAGAATTTAACATCAGCATGAACCGCAAAGAACGGCGGTTGGCTCTGAGAACAGCTTTAATGAGCCGGGATGCGGATCTGATAGTAATCGAAAGTTTTGCCGAAAAATTACCTCGACCCAAGACCAAAGAGTTAGTAACGGCACTTACCCGTTGGGGTGTAGAACCAGAAGCAAAAGTTTTGTTGATTGTCTCTGAAAAAGACGAAAACCTTTACTTATCAGCACGTAATATTGCCAAGTTGAAATTAATTTCAGCTGATTGCTTGAACGTCTACGATTTACTGTGGGCCGATAAATTAGTGACGACACCCCAAGCTTTGGCAAAAATACAGGAGGTCTACAGTGAGTGAGTACGATCCTCGCTACCTTGCCGACATAGTTCATCGCCCGATCGTAACTGAAAGAGCTACTATTCTCATGGAGCAGAACAAGTACACTTTTGAAGTTACTCCCAAAGCGACTAAACCGGAAATTAAGGCAGCGATCGAGAATTTGTTTGATGTCAAAGTGACGAGTGTAAACACCATTTTGCCACCAAGAAAACAACGTCGAGTCGGCAAATTTGTTGGGTTTAAGGCTCGATATAAAAAAGCGATCGTCACCGTAGCAGCCGACGACGTAGAAAAAGTTAGACAAACCCTGTTCCCAGAAGTTTAATCCCCCTTGCACGAGAGCAAAACTTCTTACCCAGAACTGAGGACGCAAAAACATGGGCACCCGTTCCTATCGGCCATATACACCAGGTACTCGACAATGTACCATCTCTGATTTCTCTGAAATTACCAAGAGTGAACCAGAGAAATCCTTAACAGTATCGAATCATCGGCCAAAAGGCCGCAACAATAGGGGCGTAATCACCAGCCGTCGTCGTGGTGGTGGACACAAACGCCTCTACCGCATCGTTGACTTCCGCCGTGACAAACACAATATTCCCGCTAAAGTAGCAGCAATAGAATACGACCCCAACCGTAATGCACGGCTGGCTTTACTGTTCTACAGAGACGGCGAAAAGCGTTACATCATTCATCCCAACGGTTTAGCAGTGGGAACGGAAGTGATTGCTGGGCCAGATGCTCCCTTTGAAATCGGTAACGCACTGCCTTTAGGTAACATCCCTTTGGGTACGAACGTTCACAACGTAGAACTAGTAGCAGGTAAAGGCGCTCAAATCGTCCGCGCTGCTGGCGCTACCGCCCAAGTCGTAGCAAAAGAAGGGAACTACGTCACCCTGAAACTACCATCAGGTGAAGTTCGCATGATTCGCCGCGAATGCTACGCCACTATCGGTCAAGTAGGTAATCTCGACGCGAGAAACCTCAGCACCGGAAAAGCAGGTCGTAACCGTTGGAAAGGTCGCCGTCCCAAAGTTAGAGGTAGTGTGATGAACCCGGTAGACCACCCACATGGCGGTGGTGAGGGCAGAGCACCGATCGGTAGAAGTGGGCCAGTTACACCTTGG
Source organism: [Phormidium] sp. LEGE 05292 (assembly GCF_015207735.1). GTDB lineage: Bacteria > Cyanobacteriota > Cyanobacteriia > Cyanobacteriales > Aerosakkonemataceae > Floridanema. The sequence continues at coordinate 39,740 of NZ_JADEWG010000027.1, read as the reverse complement.
GGTAAACCAACCTTGGGTGCAAAAACTCGCAAACCGAAGAAACCCAGCAGCAAATTAATCGTCCGTCGTCGCCGGAAATCGTCTAAACGCGGTCGTGGCGGTCGGGATTCTTAAGAAAGTTATGAGTTAAGAGTTATAAATTGCGGCCTAATTTAAAACTCAAAACTCAAAACGTGCTACGCACCGCTACGCTAACAAAACTTAAAAATCAAAACTCAAAAACTATGGGTCGATCCTTAAAAAAAGGGCCTTTCGTGGCCGATCATTTGATGAGCAAAATTGAAGCCTTAAACGAAAGAAAAGAAAAACAAGTAATCAAAACTTGGTCTAGGGCTTCTACAATCCTGCCGCAAATGGTAGGTCATACCATCGCCGTGCACAACGGTCGTCAGCACGTCCCAGTTTACATTTCTGACCAGATGGTGGGACATAAGTTAGGCGAATTTGCGCCAACTCGCACCTTTAAAGGGCATTCCAAAAAAGATGTTAAAGCTCGTCGATAATTTGTTTTGTCATTAGTCATTGGTCATTAGTCATTGGTCAAAAGATTAATAAATGATGAGTGACAAATAACGAATGACAAAAATGGAGAAAAATATGGCTGACAACACTGAAATAAAAGCGATCGCACGTTACATACGAATGTCACCGTATAAAGTACGTCGCGTTCTCGATCAAATTCGTGGGCGCTCCTATCGGGAGGCTTTAATCATTCTGGAGTTTATGCCCTACAAAGCTTGTGAACCAGTCCTCAAAGTATTGCGTTCCGCTGTTGCTAACGCCGAGCATAACGCAGGCTTAGACCCCCAAAAATTAGTTGTCAGTAACGCCTTTGCTGATGGTGGCCCCAGCCTGAAACGGTTTCGCCCTAGAGCGCAAGGACGTGCTTACCAAATTCGCAAGCCAACTTGTCACATCACAGTTGCCGTTGCTGAATCAGAAAAATAACTAGCAGGAAAGATTTTTAGATTTAGATACAGATGCGTAAAACCCAAAAATCTAAAATCTAAAATCTAAAATTACTTTGAGGACGTATCAGTGGGACAAAAAATTCATCCAGTTGGTTTTCGTCTAGGCATCACCCAAGAACATCAATCTCGGTGGTTCGCTAGCCCATCTCGATACCCGGAGATCTTAGAAGAAGATCATAAAATCCGCCAGTATGTCGAGAAAAAACTCAATCTAGAACAAAAAGCTGGCATTTCCGATGTCAAAATTGAACGGAAAGCCGACCAAATCGATTTAGAAATTCGTACTGCTAGACCTGGTGTAGTAGTTGGACGCGGCGGTACAGGGATTGAAAACCTGAGAACAGGACTTCAAGAAGTCCTGGGCAACAATCGTCAAATTCGCGTCAACGTTGTTGAAGTCACAAGAGTTGATGCTGAAGCCAACTTAATTGCTGAATACATCGCCCAACAACTAGAAAAACGGGTTTCCTTCCGCAGAGTAGTTCGCCAAGCCATTCAACGGGCCCAAAGAGCCGGAATTGAAGGCATTAAAGTTCAAGTAAGCGGTCGTCTCAACGGCGCAGAAATTGCTCGGACTGAATGGACAAGAGAAGGTAGAGTGCCCTTACATACCCTACGGGCGGATATTGATTTCTCTTACCGGACTGCGAAAACTATTTATGGGATCTTAGGCGTAAAAGTCTGGGTTTTCAAAGGTGAAATTATCCCTGGACAAGAACGAGTGGAAGCCCCTCCGCCACCAGGAGGAAACAACCGCCGTCGCCAACCTAATAAACGTCGCCAGCAGTTTGAAGACCGTTCTAATGAAGGATAAAGAGTATGTTAAGTCCTAAAAGAACAAAATTCCGCAAACAACAACGCGGGCGGATGACAGGCTTGGCTTATCGGGGCAGTGACCTTAACTTCGGTGATTTTGGCCTGCAAGCCCTAGAACCAGCTTGGATCACCTCCCGGCAAATCGAGGCTAGCCGTCGTGCTATGACCCGCTACATCCGTCGGGGTGGCAAAATCTGGATTCGGATTTTCCCAGACAAACCCGTAACTATGCGCCCCGCAGAAACCCGGATGGGTTCTGGTAAAGGTGCTCCTGAGTTTTGGGTAGCTGTAGTAAAGCCCGGAAGAATCATGTTTGAAATCACAGGCGTACCTGAAGAAACCGCCCGTGAAGCTATGCGTTTGGCTGCTAATAAATTGCCAATTAAAACCAAATTTGTCGTGCGTTCTGAGGAGCAGGTGTAAAGATGCCTCTACCGAAGATTTCTGAAGCCAGAGACTTGACCGACGCTGAATTAGCCAAGGAAATTCTCGAAATTAAACAACAATTGTTCAAGTTGCGCTTACAAAAAGCAACTGGACGGTTGGAAAAGTCACACCAGTTTAAACACGCTAAACATCGTTTAGCTCAATTATTAATGCTGGAAGGCGAACGTCAAAAAGCAGCTGCTCAAGGGCAACCAGAAGCAGAACAGGAGTAGAGAGCAATGGCTGTTAAAGAAAGAGTCGGATTAGTCGTTAGTAACAAAATGGATAAAACGGTGGTGGTGGCGATCGAAAACCGCTCGCCTCACACCAAATACGGCAAAATCGTGGTGCGAACCAAAAAATATAAAGCCCATGATGAGGAAAATAAGTGTAACCAAGGCGATCGCGTTCGCATCCGGGAAACTCGTCCTTTAAGCCGTACCAAACGCTGGGAAGTTGCCGAAATTCTCACCACTAAACAGTAAGTAATCGGTGACAAAATTACCCTTTTAATCACCAATTACAATTAAAGCGAGTAATACCGTGATTCAACCCCAAACTTACCTCAACGTTGCTGATAATAGCGGTGCCAAAAGATTAATGTGTATCCGGGTTTTAGGTGCCGGAAACAGCCGCTATGGTCATGTGGGTGATGTGATTATCGCCGTCGTTAAAGACGCAATCCCCAACATGGCAGTAAAAAAATCAGATGTAGTTCGCGCAGTTATCGTCCGTACCAGAAAAGCTATGCGGCGTGAAAGCGGCATGAGCATTCGTTTCGACGATAACGCCGCCGTAATCATCAACGCCGATGGCAACCCCAAAGGCACTCGCGTTTTCGGTCCTGTCGCCCGGGAACTGCGTGACAAAAACTACACCAAAATAGTTTCCCTCGCCCCGGAGGTGCTGTAATGGCTCAAAGTAAAAAAGCTCAAAAAGTGCGAACTAAATTGCACGTCAAAAAAGGCGACACCGTGCAAGTAATCTCTGGCAAAGATAAAGGCAAAGTCGGAGAAATTATTCGGGCAATACCTGAAGAAAGTCAAGTGGTAGTTCAAGGTGTCAACATCAGAACTAAGCACGTTAAACCACAACAAGAAGGTGAATCAGGTCGCATCATTACTTTTGAAGCACCGATTCACAGTTCTAATGTTATGCACTATTCCAGCAAACAAAATGTCGCTAGTCGCATTTGCTATACCTTTAATGATGCTGGAAAAAAGGTGCGAATGTTGAAAAAAACTGGGGAAATTCTCGACAAATAACCAGGATCAGGATTTAAGGATTTACTTGATGAACAGGATTGATTATTTGATTTGTCGGAATGACTAAAATTAATCCAAAATCCCTAAATCTAAAATCTAAAATCTAAAATCTAAAATTTCCTGACCAAGCCCAGGAAAAACAGGGAAAACAAATGGCACAAAGACTAAAAACCACCTATCAAGAAACAATTGTTCCTAAACTCAAGGAACAATTCAATTACACGAATATTCATCAGGTACCGAAGATCATTAAAGTGACCCTGAACCGAGGTTTAGGAGAAGCAGCTACAAATGCTAAAGCCCTGGAATCTTCCCTGACTGAAATTGGTTTAATTGCTGGTCAAAAACCAGTGGTGACTAGAGCGAAAAAGGCGATCGCAGGCTTTAAAATCCGTGAAGGAATGCCAGTGGGTATTATGGTGACTTTGCGGGGCGATCGAATGTATGCTTTTCTCGATCGACTAATCAACCTAGCACTACCCCGGATTAGAGACTTTCGGGGAATCAGCCCTAAAAGCTTCGATGGTCGTGGTAACTACAGCTTAGGCGTAAGAGAACAACTGATATTTCCCGAAATCGAATACGACAGAATCGACCAAATTCGTGGGATGGACATCTCCATTATTACTACAGCCAAAACCGACGAAGAAGGCCGCGCCTTACTCAAGGCTTTTGGGATGCCTTTCCGCGATCAATAAGGAGGAAAAGATGGCGGTAAATGACACAATTGCAGATATGCTGACGCGCATCCGCAACGCAAACTTAGCGCGGCATCAAACAACGATGGTTCCCGCAACAAGAATGACTCGCTCAATAGCCAGAGTTCTACAACAAGAAGGATTTATTGGTGAGTTTGTTGAAGATGGCGAAGGCGTAAAAAAACATCTGGTAATTTCTTTGAAATATAAGGGAAAAAATCGCCAACCGATTATTACTGCACTCAAAAGAGTTAGTAAGCCAGGGTTGCGAGTTTACTCGAATCGTAAAGATTTACCAAGAGTTTTGGGTGGAATTGGGATTGCGATCATTTCTACTTCTAGTGGAATTATGACCGATCGAGAAGCCCGCCGCCAGAATGTAGGTGGAGAGGTACTTTGCTATGTCTGGTAGTAGTCATTTTCATTAGTCATTGGTCATTAGTTATTAGTTAACTGAGATTGGCTTTCCCGACTAGTTATATAGAACTTATACAAATGACAAATGACAAATGACAAATGGCAAGTGATAAATAACAGAGGAAAGATTTGTCATGTCTCGGATTGGAAAGCGTCCTATTAATTTACCTAATAAGGTAACAGTGGCAATTGAAGACCAAAAAATTGCCGTCAAAGGGCCAAAAGGAGAATTATCTAGAGTTTTGCCCCAAGGAATCATTGTCCAACAAGAGGGAGAAACCTTAAACGTTCTTCGGGAAAACGAATCCCGTGTTCTCCGTCAGCTACACGGATTATCTCGCACCTTAGTCGCCAACATGGTAGAAGGTGTTTCCAATGGATTTCAGCGCCGTTTAGAAATTCAAGGGGTTGGTTATCGGGCCAGAGTAGACGCAGGCAATTTAGTTTTGGTTGTCGGCTACAGCCACGAAGTAAAGATTGAACCACCACCGGGCATCCAAATGGCAGTGGAAGGCAACGTAAACGTCACAGTTAGTGGCATCGACAAAGAACAAGTGGGTAATCTGGCAGCAAGAATTCGTGCCGTCCGCCCACCAGAAGTTTACAAAGGCAAAGGCATTCGCTATGCCGGAGAAGTAGTAAGACGCAAAGCAGGTAAAGCTGGTAAGGCAGGGAAGAAATGAAGCTCACTCGCAGAGAATCAAAAGAAAATCGCCATCGCCGGATTCGCCGCAAGGTTTTTGGTACAGCAGAACGTCCCCGGTTGGCAGTATTTCGTTCCCACGAGCATATTTATGCTCAAGTCATCGACGATACTCAACATCACACCTTAGTTGCTGCTTCTACAGTGGAACCATCCTTAAGAGAAAGCTTGGATTCCAAATCTACCTGTGCAGCTTCTACCGAAGTAGGTAAATTAATCGCCCAACGTTCTCTAGAAAAAGGCATTCAAAAAGTTGTCTTCGATCGGGGCGGTAATCTGTATCATGGTCGGATTAAAGCACTGGCTGAAGCAGCCCGGGAAGCTGGACTAGATTTTTAATTGTCATTAGTCATCAGTCATTGGTCATTGGAATTAAGCAATAGAAATTCAAGTATTTGAAATTTCTCACAAATGACAAATGACAAATGACAAATGACAAATGACAAATGACAAATAATCAAGGAAAAAAATTATGGCGGAGAAAGGTCGCGGTAAAAAAAGCAGCCGTACTAAGGAAAAAGAAACCACCTGGCAAGAACGGGTGATTCAAATCCGTAGGGTCAGCAAAGTAGTTAAAGGTGGGAAAAAACTTAGCTTCCGTGCGATCGTAGTCGTAGGCAACGAACGTGGTCAAGTCGGAGTCGGAGTTGGCAAAGCCAGCGATGTCATCGGCGCAGTCAGAAAAGGCGTTGCTGATGGCAAAAAACACTTAGTTGATATTCCCCTCACTAAGTCCAGTTCTATTCCTCACCCAGTTAAAGGCAAAGGAGGCGGAGCCAAAGTTCTCATGCGTCCAGCAGCCCCAGGTACAGGTGTAATCGCGGGTGGCGCGGTTCGTACAGTATTGGAATTAGCCGGAGTCCGCAACATTCTTGCCAAACAACTAGGCTCCAGCAACCCGCTGAATAATGCCAGAGCTACCGTTAACGCCCTGGAAACTCTGAGAACCTTCAACGAAGTAGCCGAAGACCGGGGAGTTCCACTAGAAAATATATTCGGATAGTCATTGGTCATTAGTCATTAGTCATTGGAATTAAGAGAAAGAAATTCAAGTATTTAAATGAAATTTCCACAAATGACAAATGACAAATAACAAATGACCAATGACAAATGACAAATGACTAAAGAACTAAGGAAAAAAGACTATGAGACTCAATGACGCTCTGCCTAAAGAAGGCTCTAAAAAACGCCGCCGCCGTCTAGGTCGGGGTATTTCTGCTGGACAAGGTGCTAGCGCTGGTAAAGGGATGCGCGGTCAAAAAGCTCGTTCTGGTGGCAGCACTAGACCCGGATTTGAAGGTGGACAACAACCACTGTATCGTCGTTTACCCAAGTTAAAGCACTTTACGGTAATTAATCCTCGCCAGTACACTACGATCAATGTAAGTAAACTGGCATCCCTCCCAGCTAATACTGAAGTAACCCTGGATTCGCTCATGTCAGCTGGCATTGTCACAGCTAACAATGGGCCACTGAAACTCTTGGGAGATGGAGAGTTAAGCACACCTTTGCGAGTTAAAGCCGCAGCTTTTACAGCTGGAGCCCGCAGCAAAATAGAAGCCGCAGGCGGCACTTGTGAAGTAGAAGAGAAAACCAGAGGTTAACCTAAAAGTTATTGCCAGGATTACGATGCTCGTCACACGCTAGGTGAACGCCAAGAGGTAAACCAGAAATTATGATCAGTCGAGAAAAAGCTCCCACGGCTCAGGAGACATTCGCTCAAATGGCCCAAGCAGCTGGACTTCGCGGTAGGCTGCTCGTCACTCTAGGGCTGTTAATTTTGGTGAGATTGGGCGTTTTCTTACCAGTACCAGGAATTAATCGAGAAGCGTTTAGAGCGCAAGTGCAAGGCAGCCCCTTAGTTGGATTGTTGGATCTCTTCTCTGGAGGCGGTATCGTTGCTTTGGGCATTTTTGCTTTGGGTATTCTGCCTTTCATTAATGCTTCGATTATTATGCAGCTACTCACCGCCGCCCTCCCTACTTTAGAAAATCTCCAGAAAAATGAGGGGGAAGCAGGTCGCAGGAAAATTTCCCAGTGGACACGCTATGTAGCTGTAGTATGGGCTGTAATTCAAAGTATCGGCATTTCTATTTGGGTCAGCCCGTTTGCAGAAGCAGGCAATGCCGGAGTTTGGTTCTATGCCAAAACAGTCATCGCTCTCACCGCAGGCTCTATGTTTGTGATGTGGGTTTCCGAACTGATTACAGAGCGTGGACTTGGTAATGGAGCTTCTTTGCTGATTTTTCTAAATATTGTTGCAGTTGTACCAAAGTCTTTCGCCGCTACTATTGATTTAGCTCAGACAGGTGGTAGAGAAATTATCGGTAAGGTAATTATTCTCTTGGTTGTATTTTTGGTGATGATTGTCGGGATTGTTTTTGTCCAAGAAGGTAGTCGCCGGATTCCCATTATTTCTGCACGCCGCCAAGTAGGACGCAAATTGTATTTAGAAAAAAGCAGTTACTTGCCTTTGCGCTTGAATCAAGGCGGAGTAATGCCAATTATCTTTGCCTCTGCTGTACTATTTTTACCTGCTTCTTTGGGAAACTTTGTCCAAAATGAAACTTTAAATAGAATAGCAGCGACTTATCTCAATCCTAGTAGTCCAGTTTATGTGATTACTTATTTGGTATTGATTCTTTTCTTTAGCTATTTCTACTCTTCGTTGATTGTTAACCCAGTAGATTTGGCACAAAACCTTAAGAAAATGGGTTCTAGTATTCCGGGTATTCGCCCTGGTAAAGCTACTAGCGAATATGTGGAAAGAGTACTCAATCGCTTGACTTTTTTGGGTGCGGTTTTCTTGGGTGTGGTGGCAATTGTACCTACAGCAGTGGAAAGCGCTACTGTGGGAACTTTTAGAGGGTTGGGAGCAACTTCTCTGTTGATTCTGGTTGGTGTGGCGATAGATACCTCGAAACAAATCCAGACTTATGTGATTTCTCAGCGATATGAAGGAATGGTGAAAGAATAGTGAGTGTAAAGCGATTCATTTTTCTCGGACCACCGGGCGCTGGTAAGGGAACTCAAGCATATAAGCTGGCTGAGTTATGTAGTGTTCCCCATATTTCCACAGGGGAAATTTTACGCAATGAGGTAGCTCTAGGTACTCCTTTGGGTACTCAAGCTAAGTCATATCAGGAAAAGGGCGAACTTGTACCAGATGAACTTATTTTGGATATGGTAGGCCAGAGGTTGTCTGAGTCTGATACCCAGTCTGGTTGGATTTTAGACGGTTTTCCTCGCAATCTGTCTCAAGCAAAGTTTTTGGATGAATTGCTGGAGAAATTAGAGCAAAAATGCGATCGTGTGATCGATCTAGAAGTCCCAGATGAGATCATCGTTGAGCGGTTGTTGAAACGTGGTAGACCAGATGATACCGAAGAAATCATTCGTCATCGCTTACAGGTTTATCGCCAACAAACAGCACCCTTAATTGATTACTATATCCAGCGTCAGCTACTTGTCTCTGTTCAAGGTAATCAATCAATGGCAGAAGTTACAGAAGATTTGCAAAAAGCTGTCGATTTGAATTGCTAAAAGCCATGATTTTTTCCTAATAAATTGAATGGGTTCTTAACCAACCCATTCAAAAATAAATCCCTGGTATCATCAGGTGAGGATTGACCAGGAAATTTGATAAGTTATGTTAAAATGTGCTAGGGTTCTGACTCTATCGCTCTGGAAAAATAATCTGGCAGCAGTTTCAATCATAATAAATTGTCGAGTTGAGGAAAAAAACAATTGTCTAAACAAGACTTAATTGAGATGGAAGGAACCGTAACTGAATCATTACCTAATGCCATGTTCAGGGTAGACCTGGATAATGGGTTTAATGTTTTAGCCCATATTTCCGGGAAGATTCGCCGTAATTACATCAAAATCTTACCAGGCGATCGCGTCAAAGTAGAGCTAACTCCCTACGACTTAACAAAAGGTCGGATTACATATCGCTTACGTAAAAAGTAAGAATAGATTGATTTAGCTTCTGATTAGTAATTAGTTAACTCTAATTAGACGTTAATTGACTGACAAATAAAATAGGAAATGATATAATATTTAGTTTGTAGTCCAGCCCAAAAAAGGCATGAAAGTTCGAGCATCAGTTCGCAAAATTTGTGAAAAATGCCGCGTTATCCGTAGACGCGGTAGAGTTATGGTGATCTGCTCCAACCCGAAGCACAAACAACGCCAAGGTTAATCTAAAGCAGACTCTATTTAAGAGCATTTTAGTTCGAGAAAACTTTTGTAGCAACCATCAAAAGATTAGGGGGAAGAAAGCGTGGCTAGGATTGCCGGGGTAGACCTTCCGCGTGATAAGCGGGTAGAAATCGGTCTGACCTACATTTATGGAATCGGATTAACTAGGTCTCAAGAAATTCTCGCTGAGACCCAGATTAATCCCGACACTCGTGTGAAAGACCTTAGTGATGCTGAAGTGGCAGCACTGAGAGCCACAGTAGAAAGCAACTATCAAGTAGAAGGAGATCTCAGGCGCTGGGAAGCAATGAATATCAAGCGCCTGATTGATATTGCTAGTTATCGCGGTCGTCGTCATCGTAGCGGCTTGCCAGTTCGGGGACAAAGAACCCGTACTAACGCTCGTACTCGTCGCGGTAGACGTTTAACTGTGGCTGGTAAGAAGAAAGCACCAGCTAAGAAGTAAGAATTTGGGTAGTATCACCCTATACAGAATCCCAGAATATTACAAGCAACAAGTTAAGTTAAAACCCAGCGATAGAGCGATATGGCGCGACAAACAACAAGAAAACCAGGTACGAAAAAGCAAAAGCGTAACGTACCTAATGGTATAGCTTACATTCAGTCAACTTTTAACAATACGATCGTCACCATCAGCGATCAGAATGGAGATGTAATCTCTTGGGCTTCCGCAGGTTCAAGCGGATTTAAGGGGGCGAAAAAGGGCACTCCTTTTGCTGCTCAAACAGCTGCTGAAGGTGCGGCGAGACGGGCGATCGATCAAGGAATGCGGCAAATCGAAGTTATGGTTAGTGGACCTGGCGCAGGTCGGGAAACCGCGATTAGAGCACTTCAAGGCGCTGGATTAGAAATTACCCTGATTCGAGATATTACTCCCATTCCTCACAACGGCTGTCGCCCACCAAAGCGTCGCCGCGTGTAGACAAGGAGACAAGGGACTGTTTTCAAAGAGTGTGTGCAGAGGAATACAGGTCTTCTCACCATTAACAAGGGTGAGTATTTTGCTGGGTAAGCATCTGGACATTCAGCTAAAAGTAAATAAGGGTAGGCAGCAATAGCCGCCTGCCAACGGATCTAGGAAGAACGGGGGAGACGAAGTGGCGCAGTTTCACATTGAATGTGTCGAGTCTAACATTGAGAAAAATCGGGGTCAATACAGCAAATTTGTCCTAGAGCCACTGGAAAGAGGTCAAGGAACCACTGTTGGCAACGCATTAAGGCGCGTACTACTGTCCAATTTACCAGGAACAGCCGTCACCGCCGTCCGGATCGCCGGAGTTAATCATGAGTTTGCCACAATTCCAGGAGTGCGGGAAGACGTGCTGGAGATTCTATTAAACATGAAAGAAATAGTCTTCAAAAGTCATGTCTCCCAGCCCCAAATAGGTCGCTTAGTGGCCACAGGCCCCGGAACAGTGATTGCATCGCAATTTGACTTACCTTCTGATGTGGAGGTAGTAGACCCCAGTCAATATGTCGCAACACTGGCACCAGGAGCCAAATTAGAAATCGAGTTTCGGATGGAAACCGGAAAGGGTTATCGTTCCGTAGACCGGGGACATGACGAATCCGCCGCTTTGGATTTCCTCCAAATCGACGCAGTATTTATGCCAGTTCGTAAGGTAAACTACAGCGTTGAAGAAGTGCGTGCTGATGGTTCCCAAGAAAAAGACCGTCTATTGATGGAAATTTGGACTAATGGCAGCATTAGTCCCCAAGAGGCACTGTCGCAAGCGGCGAATCTGTTGGTGGATTTATTCCAACCGCTAACTGATATTAGTACTCATGCGATCGGACCAGAACCATCAGACGAACAAGACCCGACCAGCCAAATTCCGATCGAAGAATTGCACCTCTCAGTTCGGGCATATAACTGTTTAAAACGGGCACAAATTAACTCAGTAGCAGACCTACTGGATTACACCCAGGAAGACTTACTGGAAATCAAAAACTTTGGTCAGAAATCAGCCGAAGAAGTGATCGAAGCTTTACAAAAACGCTTAGGGATCACTTTGCCTAAAGAGAAATCTGCCAAACCCAACGCTTAATAAATAGTTTTAAGTTATGAGTTATGAGTTTTAAGTTATTAATTTAATTCAAAACTCAAAATTCAAAACTCAAAACTCAAAACTTTTTCAAGATAGACAAGGAAATGTTATGCGTCACGGTCGTCGTATCCCACAACTAAGTAAGCCAGCTGACCAGCGAAAAGCGCTCTTAAGAGCACTGACAACCCAATTGTTACGTCATGGTCGGATTGAAACTACCGTTACTAGAGCTAAAGCCATCCGATCGGAAGCCGATCGGATCATCACTTTAGCCAAAGATGGTTCCCTATCTGCCCGTCGTCAAGCAATGGGCTACCTTTACGACAAACAATTAGTTCACGCTTTATTTGAACAAGTCGGAGAACGCTACAGTAATCGTCAAGGTGGCTATACTCGCATCCTGCGAACCATAAACCGTCGTGGCGACAACGCAGAAATGGCAATTATTGAGCTAGTGTGAGCCGATTTGAGATTTTAGATTTACTATGACCAATCCAGAATCGGCAAGCAAAAATCTAAAATCATCACGGCGAGTTGCCTTGGTGATTCAATACCTGGGCACTCATTTTCACGGTTGGCAAAGACAAGTTGGACAGCGCACGGTACAAGAAGAGATCGAAAAAGTACTCTTGTCGATCGAACATCGATCAGTCACCCTTCATGGTGCCGGAAGAACCGATGCAGGTGTCCATGCAGCTGCTCAAGTAGCTCACTTTGAAACTACAGGTTCCATTCCTCCTGAAAAATGGGCAAAAGTTCTCAATACACAACTGCCTAAAGATATATTAGTACTGGCCTCTGCTGAGGTAAATTCTAGATGGCACGCTCGCTTTTCAGCTAGTTGGCGACGTTATCGGTACACCATATATACAGACAGCCAACCAAACTTGTTTGTACGACCCTTGGCTTGGCATTATTATTATGCGCCACTAGACGCAACCCAGATGCAAGCCGCTCTCGATCCCTTGATTGGAAAGCACGATTTGACAGCTTTCCATCGTTCTAACTCCGGTCGCGCTCACTCTTGGGTAGAAGTTCAAGAAGCAAAATGCGCTCGCGCCAGCGTGTGCAGTAGCACGGATCGCCAAGGCTCATTCATCCATATAGAAATTCAGGCAAATGGATTTCTATATGGGATGGTGCGATTACTGGTGGGATTATTGGTACAGGTGGGTAAAGGTGAGCGATCGCCAGAAGAATTTACCCAACTTTGGGTCAACCAACGTCGTGAAGAAGTGAAATACTCAGCACCCGCTAAGGGACTGTGTTTGTTGCGCGTTGGTTATCCCGAATTTCCCTTTCCCCCAGAAGTTTGGTTTGATAACCAACCTAAATTTATGTTCTGGCAACCAACATTTCAATTTTAGAGGTCAATCATAAGCAAAGATGAACAAAACCTACTTACCCCCACAAAATGCCGATCGCAAGTGGTATCTGATTGATGCTGCTGACCAACGTTTGGGAAGACTAGCCAGCGAAATAGCTGTAATTCTTAGAGGCAAAAACCTTCCACAATATACACCACACCTAGATACAGGTGGCTTTGTAATTGTAGTTAACGCTGAAAAAGTTCAAGTAACAGGCAAAAAACGTAGCCAAAAAACTTACCACCGCCACTCTGGTAGACCAGGTGGTATGAAAACCGAATCTTTTGCCCAATTACAACAACGTATTCCTGAGAGAATTATCGAACAAGCTGTAAAGGGAATGTTGCCGAAAAACTCGTTAGGTAGAAGCTTATTTACCAAGCTAAAAGTTTATAAAGGCTCTGAGCATCCCCACCAAGCCCAAAAACCCCAAGAAGTTAAAATCAATACCATTCCCGGAGGAGAAGGATAATGCAGGCAGTAGAACAAAGCGATCGCCCCGTTAGTACCGATCGCGTTATGTACTGGGGAACGGGTCGGCGCAAATCTGCGATCGCCAGAGTCCGTCTAGTACCTGGTAGCGGTCAAATGACCATCAACGGCAAACCAGGAGACTTATATCTCCAATTCAACCCAGCTTTCCTGATTGTCGCCAAAGCACCCCTAGAAACCTTGGGACTAGAAAACGATTACGATGTCATCGTTAAAGCTGAAGGTGGCGGCGTAGCAGGACAAGCTGATGCTATCCGTTTAGGCGTAGCTAGAGCCCTCTGTCAACTAGACCCAGACAACCGTAAACCCTTAAAAACCGAAGGGTATCTCACCCGCGACCCCAGAGCTAAAGAACGGAAGAAATACGGCTTACACAAAGCTCGCAAAGCACCTCAGTACTCCAAACGTTAAAATAGTTATTGGTCATTGGTCATTCGTCATTGGTGAATAAACAAACAAATGACAAATGACAAATGACAAATGACAAATAACAAAAACCACTTGAGCACAAAATCTTGAGGAAAAAGCAAAATGGCAAAACCTGATATTCACCCTACTTGGTATCCAGAAGCTAAAGTTTACTGTAACGGTCAAGTAGTCATGACCGTTGGTTCTACTAAACCAGAACTCCACGTTGATGTATGGTCAGGGAACCATCCTTACTACACTGGTACACAAAAGATTATCGACACTGAAGGACGAGTCGAACGCTTCCTCCGTAAATATGGAATGTTGGAAGGCGACCAAGGACAAGCACAAACAGGCGGCAAAAAGAAAAAGTAGCAGGATAGTCATATTGTCGGTAGTCCGTTGTTTGTAGTCTCTTCTACTGACAACCTACCTTTAAACCTTTAATTCACTAACAACTGACAACAACTGGCAACTGACTATGGCTGAATCTTACCTGCTCGATAAACTTAACTCTGTTGAACAAACTTTCAACGAACTAAACCGACGACTGGCAGATCCCGATGTAGCGAGCGATCCTAGAGAATATCAAAAAGTGGCTAAAGCACGTTCTTCTTTGGAAGAAGTCGTGAACACTTATGAGGATTGGAAAACTGCTCAAGAAGAGTTAGTCGGTGCTAAACAAGTTCTTAAAGAAGCCAACGGCGATCCAGAATTACAAGAAATCGCTGCATTGGAAGTAAAAGAACTAGAAGAGAAAATTGAACAACTAGAAACCAGGCTAACGATCCTACTTCTTCCCCGCGATCCTAACGATGAGAAAAACATTATGTTAGAAATTCGGGCGGGAACAGGTGGCGATGAAGCTAGTATTTGGGCTGGTGACTTGTTGCGGATGTATTCGCGCTACGCGGAAGGTCAAGGCTGGCAAGTAAAAATGCTCAGTGAGTCCCTAGCAGAAATGGGCGGTTTTAAAGAAGCCGTTTTAGAAATTCAGGGCGAACAAGTTTACAGCAAGCTGAAATTTGAAGCTGGAGTTCACCGAGTCCAAAGAGTACCTGTAACCGAAGCTGGTGGGAGGGTTCACACTTCTACAGCTACTGTTGCGGTAATGCCAGAAGTGGATGATGTAGAAGTACATATCGATCCGAAGGATATTGAACTTTCTACAGCGAGGTCTGGTGGTGCTGGTGGACAAAACGTGAACAAGGTGGAAACGGCGGTTGACTTGTTCCACAAACCTACAGGAATTCGGATTTTCTGTACTCAAGAACGTAGCCAGCTACAAAACAAAGAACGGGCGATGCAAATTTTGCGGGCTCGGCTTTATGAAATGAAGTTGCGGGAACAACAAGAAGAAGAGCGATCGATGCGCTTAAAACAAGTCGGTACTGGTTCCCGTTCCGAAAAAATTCGTACCTACAATTACAAAGATAATCGGGTGACAGATCATCGCCTGAACCAAAACTTTTCTCTTAACAGCTTTTTGGAAGGTGATATTGAAGACGCAATTCAAGCTTGTATTTCTCAAGATCAACAGCAACGTTTAGCAGAACTAACTGCTTCAAGTTCATAAGGAAATTAAAATAAACATTTTTACGGAAGAGTTATTGGTTTAACTCTTCCGTATTTTCATTTTTAAGTTTAAATAAACGGAATTAGTGTGAGGAGAGAACAGTTAGAACCAGTTTTAAGTAGCAGAACAAATAACTTGACGCATTTTTCGCATATTAGCTGGTAAATCTAAGAGCATAGCTTGCTGAATAAAAAGTGAAGGTACAGGAATAGTAGGGGTTGCTTGTACAGTATAGGTCAGCAAAGTACCATTACTCCAATCTTGTAGTTTTAAATCAGCAGTAAAGTCATTAAAACTGCCTTTTTCCATACGGAATTGAATTTGCTGGTGTACCACTTCTATTACTTTTAGGTAGATTTCTACTTCCGCAGAAAACATTAAAAAAGCTTTGCGGGCAATTTGATACAGACGCTTGTTTTTGAGACTATCTCCTCTATGGATGACTTCGCTGCGGATTAAGTCAGGGAAGTAATGTACCCAACGGGGATAATCAGTTAATTGTTGCCAAGCGTGCGATCGCTGACAAGGCAAGTATATCGAAGCTGTACAAGCACCACCCCAAGCTGAGTGATTTCTAGTTTCCAGCAAAACTTCCCCAGACAGTAAAGCTTTCTGTTGTTGTTGATTCCACACCACGTTTTTTACACTCACAGTAGGTTCAGATATACAAAGTGTAGTCATAATCGCTTAAGCAACTTAATTACTAATAGGGAATACAGTCCAGGGCTAGAAGTTCCCTAAAAGTTTAGGTGTTCTTCCCCGCCTATTTACCAAAATACCCATATCAGTTGAAGAAACTGCAAAGTTAGAATAAAGATTTGCAAAATTTTTGACTTCAAGATTAATGATATGGGTAAATTACTCAATTTATCGTCAAATTCAGTAGTTTAAATCTAAAATATTTCTCTGGGAAAACTTGGAGAACACCAAGATTTTTCTCCTTTCTCTATGTATTTATCCCCATACTCAGGCATCCAGCAGTGTAACAAACAAACAGAGCAATAAGTACAGTTGAGAAATCACTGTGGCATAATGAATACGAATTTGGGAAAAAACATCGTGACTAGAACACCGAATCCTGGGAATTGGAGATTTATCTCGATTTTTAGCTTGATTCTCGGCATAACCTTAGTTGTTTGGATACTCAGAGGCTTGGGTATCCTCAGTTTTCTTCCAGGTGGCATAATTTGGGTATTAATTCTGTTTTGTGTAATTACAGGCATACTTAGCTATTTACAAGAAACAGTCTGGTAAAACCTCGTTAGGGAAAAGCAAACATGGAAAAATATATATGTACTGTCTGCGGTTATATCTACGATCCAGAACAAGGCGACCCAGATGGAGGTATAGATCCAGGTACAGCCTTTGCAGATATCCCTGAAGATTGGGTTTGCCCTGTTTGTGGCGCAGGAAAAGAAGACTTTGAACCCTACGATGAGTAGTTGATTAACTTGAGTGTAAAACCAATAAAAATTGTAGTTATCGGTGGTGGGGCGGCAGGATTTTTCGGTGCGATCGCCTGCGCCCAAACTCATCCTGATTCAGAAATTACTATTTTAGAAGCAAGTCATGAACCCTTGACAAAAGTGCGGATTTCTGGTGGGGGAAGATGTAACGTGACTCATGCTTGCTTTGAACCTGCCGAATTAGTGCAGTATTATCCTAGAGGCGGCAAAGCTTTACGGGGCGCTTTCAGTCGATTTCAGCCAAGGGATATGGTTGCTTGGTTAGCGGCGCAAGGTGTGGAACTCAAAACTGAGTCAGATGGAAGAATGTTTCCGGTAACTGATGATTCAGCAACGATCGCAAACTGCTTACTCAAAACAGCAAAAACTTTAGGAATAGAACTGCGGACAAAGGTTAAAGTCTCCTCCGTTGAGCAAACTTCTGGAGAATTAGGCAAATTTGAAGTGGGGTTGAAAGGTGGTGAGGTGATTATTTGCGATCGTCTTCTCCTAGCTTCCGGTAGCAACCCCACAGGCTACCAAATTGCCAAAGCATTAGGTCATCAAATCGCACCACCAGTACCATCTTTATTTACCTTTAATATTCCCGATCGACAATTAACAGAATTAGCCGGAGTCAGTGTCGAAAAAGTCAAATTGCGCTTACAAATAGCAGGCAAAACCCAATTTGAACAACCGGGCGCAATTTTAATTACTCACTGGGGTTTAAGTGGCCCAGCAATTTTAAAACTTTCGGCTTGGGGTGCGCGAATTTTACACGAAAATCACTACCAAGCGACTTTACTAATTAATTGGCTTCCTGATTCCAACCCCGAATTTTTACGCAAACAATTGTTAGCAGTCAGATCCCAATTACCACAAAGGCAAATTTGCACCACTTGTCCCCTTCTCCTCCCCAGAAGGTTGTGGGAATATTTAATTGCCCGTGTGGATATTTCCGTTGAAGACCGATGGGCGGGACTTTCCAATAAAACCCTCAATGAATTAATGCTGGAAATTACTCAAGGTCAATATCAGATTAGAGGGAAAGGAGTTTTCAAGGAAGAATTTGTTACTTGCGGCGGCGTGAACTTAAAAGAAGTAAATTTTAAGACTATGGAAAGTAAGTGTTGTCCGGGGCTTTACTTTGCCGGGGAAATTCTAGATATTGATGGAGTAACTGGCGGATTTAATTTTCAGAGTGCATGGACAACCGCTTGGTTAGCTGGTCAAGCAATGGGAAGTTAGGAATTATTGCCTTTCACCTTTCCTATTTCTCTGTGTTCTCTACGCCGGAAGCGGTTCAATCAACATTGAAAGACCATGAAATTCAGCGAAATTGTCCAAAAACTAGATGTCCCTTTCCATAGCTTGACATCAAATGTCGAACTCGATCCAGAAATTACTGGTCTAGCCCCAATTGATGAAGCACCTACAGGAACTTTGAGTTATATAGAAGGGGGAAAGTTTACGGCAATGGTAAACAAAACTACCGCTAGCGCCGTAATTTTGCCACCAGATGTACAGTTACAGGAACAAGCAATAGAAAGAGGAATTGCTTGGCTAGCCGATCCTGAACCTAGATTATTATTTGCTAAAGCGATCGCCTTATTTTACAAACCTTTTCGTCCTGATGTCGGGATTCATCCTTCAGCGGTAATTCATCCCTCAGTGCAGATTGGTAGAGATATTTATGTTGGCCCAAATGTGGTAATTCAAGCTGGTGTAAAACTTGGTAATGAAGTTTGTATTCATCCCAATGTAGTGATTTATCCTCGGACAGAAATTGGCGAGCGCACAGTTTTACACGCCAATTGTACGATTCATGAACGTACTATAATCGGCGCAAATTGTGTAATTCATAGTGGCGCAGTAATAGGTGCTGAAGGGTTCGGTTTTGTCCCCACTAAATCTGGCTGGTTCAAAATGGAACAATCTGGCTGCACTGTATTAGAAGATGGAGTAGAAGTTGGCTGTAATAGTACGATCGATCGTCCAGCTGTGGGAGAAACTCGCATTGCCCAAAATACAAAAATTGACAACTTAGTACAAATTGGTCATGGTTGCCAAATAGGTTCTAATTGCGCTTTAGCAGCACAAGTAGGATTAGCTGGAGGAGTAAAAGTTGGCAATAACGTTTTATTAGCTGGACAAGTAGGAGTTGCTAATCAAGCCCAGATCGGGAATGGGGCGATCGCAACTGCTAAATCAGGCATTCATAACGATGTAGAACCTGGGGCAATTGTTTCCGGTGTTCCAGCTGTTTCTCACAAAATTTTTCTTAAAGCTTCTGCTATCTACAGTCGCTTACCAGAAATGTATCAATTCTTTAAACAAATCCAACGTCATAATAGTGAAAAATAACCCACATTATCGGAAAAAGGTACTAACTTGGTAGGGTTTCCCGACCTGACAATTTCCCCGACTTGAGCGACTATATATTTGTAAGTTAGAGATGCCTAGAATATCAACCACAAAAGTTGAACCTAGCTCTTTAACCTCAATTTAAAAAATATTTAACGCAATTTCTCTAGGAGTTGACAAAAGGAGCGTTATCTATGAGATTAGTACGTTGGCAACCATTCTCTGAAATGGAATCTCTCCGTCGTCAAATGGATCGGATGTTTGATGAACTTCTGGAAATTAATAACCAACCCGGAAATACCAATTGGACACCAGCGATCGAACTCAAAGATGAAGAAAATCAGCTAATCTTACGAGCAGAAATTCCCGGTGTAGAAGCCAAAGATTTGAACATAGAAGTTACGAGAGAAGCCATATCTATTTCCGGTGAACATCACTCTGAAAAACGGGCAGAAGACAAAGGTTTATATCATTCTGAACTCCGTTATGGTAAGTTTCAACGCATAGTACAACTTCCAGTTCCCGTAGAAAACGAACAAGTCAAAGCTGAGTTTAAGAATGGTATTTTGACTCTAACTCTACCCAAAGCTGAAGAACTACGCCGCAAGGTTTTCAAAGTCAATCTGACCACCGAACAACCTCAAATTTCCGGATCATAATTTCAGCTAGTGAAACATTAGAAGTAAATTCATAACTCTACTTTTAAACCCTGATTATTTGCAATTAATTGCTCAAATACTCAGGGTTTATTCTATATTTTTGACTTGAGCAAACTAACATCCATCCGTTAGCAGTAAACTTGGTTCATTGTGAGGACTGAAGTCCTTTTATTCGTAATGTACGACTAAAGTCGCTACTACAAACCCAAAGTTTTACCAGCCTAACTTTTCCAATATGGGACGAGTAGAAACAATATGTCTATCTAAACCCAATTCTTTCGGTTCCACACCCAAAGCTAAAGCAACCAACTGCGGCAAATGTAGTACTGGCAAACCTAACTTTTGTTCAATTACCTTTTCCACTTCTGGTTGACGGGAATCCAAATTTAAGTGACACAAAGGACAAGGAGTTACCAAACAATCTGCACCAGAGGCAATGGCATCTTGAATTTGTTTACCAGCCATTTGAAAAGATTCGGTAGTAGCATAACTAGAAAGAGGCCAACCACAACATTGAGTTCTACCCCGGTAATAAACAGGAGTTGCCCCTAAAGCCCGAAATACATTTTCCATTGATTCCGGCTGGTAAGGATCGTCAAAAGGGATAGACTTTTGCGCCCTGAGTAGGTAGCATCCATAAAAAGCAGCGCACTTAAGATTGCTCAATTTTAGAACCACTCGCTTTTGCAGTTCTTCTAATCCAAAATCTCCGACTAATGCCCAAAGAAGATGTTTAACCGTTGTATTACCGTGATAAGGTGAACAACCTTCTTTTTGCAAAAGGCCGTTAATTTCTTCGATGTAAGCTGGATTATTTTGTTGGGCTTCTTTTAATCGCTCATCCACATGACCGATTACACCTTGGCAAGTGCTGCAATGGGTGAGCAAAGGTAAGTTTAACTGCTCTGCTAAAGCAATATTCCGGGCATTGACAGTATCTTCCAATAAGCGAGATTCTTCTTTAAAAGTACCCGAACCACAGCAAGAGGCTTTTTTTAGCTCAACTAATTCAATGCCTAAAGCTTTAGTTAGAGCCGCTGTTGATTGGTATAATTCCCGGCAAGCACCTTGAGCAACACAACCAGGGAAGTAAGCATATTTAAGAGTCATTTGTCAAGTATTCTTGGTGAAATAAGTAAGAACTGGATAGTAGTTCCTATCCTAATGATGGCGCTTTGAGGGGTTTTGAGAAGTTACAGGAGTTTGCTAAACATGAAAATTTTCATTACTGCTATCTCAATCTAAAAATTTCTCCGCGTCCCCGTATCCCTATGTCCCCCTGTCAGCCTCAGCCAAGATAAAGATTGAGCACACCAAAATATTTTGGGTGTCACTCAGAAAATTGGCTAATTGACATGATAGAGGGATCACCATATCAGATAAGATTAAAAAATGCTTAGAACAATCTTGATTGGAAAGACAGTTCTAGCAACCGCGATAAGGAAGAGCTATGAGCCAAACGGAAATTTTCGAGAAAGTAAAAAAAATTGTCGCAGAGCAATTAAGCGTTGAAGCCGACACAATAAACCCACAATCAAACTTTGCTAATGATTTAGGAGCAGATTCCCTGGATACAGTGGAATTAGTTATGGCATTAGAAGAAGAGTTTGATATTGAAATTCCCGACGAAGCCGCAGAAAAGATTCTGACAGTGCAAGAAGCGGTGGACTACATCAACGACAAAGTTGCTACATCGGCATAACCTTTTGTAGAGGCTTTTTGCGGGAGAAAAGCGATCGCTTTCGCAATGCGTAGCGCGATCGCGCCAATATATTTTCCCAAAGACTCACAGATTATCGGTTGTTTATTTTGTTCTGCGTTCTGGGTAGGGAAACCCAAGTTAATAGATGAATCATGACAGATTTTGAGCGAAAGCGCGTTGTTGTTACTGGCCTGGGAGCGATTACACCGATCGGCAATACCTTAACTGAGTATTGGGAAGGGTTATTGAGCGGACGCAACGGCATTGGGGAAGTCACTTTATTCGATGCGTCTAAGCATGATTGCAAAATCGCTGGCGAGGTAAAAGGATTTGACCCCCACGAGTATATGGATCGTAAAGAAGCCAAACGCATGGATAGGTTTGCCCAGTTTGCAGTTTCTGCAAGCAAGCAGGCTTTAGCAGACGCGCAGTTTGTCATTAACGAACTGAACGCAGAACAGGTGGGGGTAATCATCGGTACAGGGATTGGTGGTCTGAAAGTATTGGAAGATCAACAAACAATCCTCTTAAATCGTGGCCCAGATCGCTGTAGCCCGTTTATGATTCCGATGATGATTGCTAACATGGCTGCGGGGTTAACGGCAATTCATACTGGGGCAAAAGGGCCAAACTCTTGCTCTGTAACTGCTTGTGCTGCTGGTTCTAATTCGATCGGAGATGCGTTTCGCTTAGTGCAACGGGGTTATGCCCAAGCGATGATTTGTGGTGGGACAGAAGCAGCTGTTACGCCGTTGTCATTTGCGGGGTTTGCCTCAGCGAGGGCATTATCCACCAGAAATAACGACCCGGCTCATGCTTCTCGTCCGTTCGATCGCGATCGCGATGGCTTCGTCATGGGCGAAGGTACAGGCATCCTGATCTTAGAAGAACTAGAACACGCCCTCAGCCGGGGAGCCAAAATTTACGCCGAAATAGTTGGCTATGGGATGACTTGTGATGCGTACCACATGACTTCCCCAGTACCAGGAGGAGAAGGAGCAGCTAGAGCAATCCAGCTATGCTTAAAAGATGCTGGTTTAACTCCGGCTCAAATTAGCTACATTAACGCTCACGGCACCAGTACACCCGCGAATGATTCCAACGAAACAAAAGCGATTAAAACAGCTTTGGGCGAAAGCGCTTATCAAGTAGCGATTAGTTCCACTAAATCGATGACAGGTCATTTGCTGGGCGGTTCCGGTGGCATTGAAGCTGTAGCAACAGTAATGGCAGTAGCTAACGATCAGGTTCCACCCACGATCAATTTAGAAAACCCCGATCCCGAATGCGATTTGGATTATGTCCCGAATCAAAGTCGCGCTCAAAACGTGGATGTTGCCCTCTCCAACTCTTTTGGGTTTGGGGGTCATAACGTCACGTTAGCCTTTAAAAAGTACGTAGGTTCTTAAAGGCGGGTTTTGCTGTCGGGCGGGTGAAAGCTGTTAATTCTTCTGCTATGACCATAGGTTTTTTTACTCTCACCCGCCCCTAGTGCTGTGATTACAGATTTTTCTCCTACACTCGCCCATACAGGGTAATTGTTAGGTAATTATTAAGGTAGAGGGAATCAAACCAATTACCGTTTGCCAATTACCAAATTACTAGGCAAAAATACTTGCCCATCGATCCCGCAAATGGGATGATGGGTAATAATCTTTTGGAGCGATCCAGAGCGCCAAAATTTTAGTACACCTACCAAGTTTCCGATCGTCGTTAAGAAGAAAAGATTATGGCTGTTGCAACTCAATCCCTAGAGGAACTTTGTATTAACGCTATCCGCTTTCTAGCAGTAGATGCGGTACAAAAAGCTAACTCTGGTCATCCAGGACTGCCAATGGGCGCTGCGCCGATGGCATTTGTGCTCTGGGATCGCTTTATGCGGTATAACCCAAAAAATCCGAAGTGGTTTAACCGCGATCGCTTTGTCCTCTCGGCAGGTCACGGCTCCATGTTACAGTACGCCCTGCTTTACCTCATGGGGTACGATAGCGTTTCCATTGAGGATATCAAGCAATTCCGTCAGTGGGGTTCCAAAACTCCCGGACACCCTGAAAACTTTGTTACCCCAGGCGTAGAAGTGACCACCGGACCTCTGGGACAAGGAATTGCCAATGGCGTTGGGTTAGCGATCGCTGAAGCCCACCTCGCCGCCAAATTCAACAAACCCGATGCCAAAATTGTTGACCATTATACATACGTAATTCTTGGTGATGGTTGCAACATGGAAGGCGTTTCCGGCGAAGCTTGTTCTTTCGCAGGACACTTGGGATTAGGTAAACTAATTGCTCTGTACGACGACAACCACATCTCGATCGATGGTTCTACAGATGTAGCATTCACCGAAGATGTTTCCAAACGGTTTGAAGCTTACGGTTGGCACGTCCTCCACGTCGAAAACGGTAACACCGATTTAGAAGGTATTGCTAAAGCAATTGAAGAAGCCAAAGCTGTCACCGACAAACCAACCATGATTAAGGTGACAACCACGATCGGTTACGGTTCGCCCAACAAGCAAAATACCGCAGGCGTTCACGGCGCAGCTTTGGGTACAGACGAAGTAAAATTGACCCGTGACAATTTGGGTTGGCAATACGAACCCTTCGACATCCCAGAAGACGTACTCAAGCATACGCGCAAAGCAGTAGAACGCGGTGCAGGTTACGAAGAAGAGTGGAACCAAGCTTTTGGTGAATACAAAGCTAAGTATGCCCAAGAAGCAGCTGAATTTGAACGTTTCCTGAGTGCTACATTGCCCGATGGTTGGGATAAAGTATTACCAACTTACACCCCTGAAGATAAAGGCTTACCTACCCGGAAGCATTCTGAAACCTGCCTCAACAAATTAGGAGCAGTTTTACCTGAGTTAATTGGTGGTTCTGCTGACTTGACTCACTCGAACCTGACTGAACTTAAAGGCATTGGCGAATTTCAGAAAGGGCATTACGAAAACCGCAACATCCACTTTGGGGTGCGGGAACATGGTATGGGCGCTATTTGTAATGGGATGGCGTTGCATCATTCAGGATTAATTCCCTACGGCGCTACCTTCTTGATCTTTACAGATTATATGCGGGCGGCGATTCGCTTATCTGCGCTGTCTGATGCTGGTGTGATTTGGGTAATGACTCACGATTCAATTGGACAAGGTGAAGATGGCCCAACTCACCAACCGATCGAAACTCTCGCTTCTTTACGGGCAATTCCTAACTTAACAGTGATTCGCCCTGCTGATGGTAACGAAACTTCTGGTGCTTATAAAGTAGCGATCGAAAAAGCGAAGAAAGATGAGCCTACCCTGTTAGCATTCACCCGTCAAAACGTCCCCAACTTAGCAGGTACTTCGATCGAAGGCGTGACTAAGGGTGGTTACATCGTAGTTGATTGTGAAGGCACACCAGATTTAATTCTGATTGGTACAGGTTCAGAACTCAGCCTCTGTGTTACCGCTGCTGAAAAACTCACCGCTGAAGGTAAGACAGTTCGAGTTGTTTCTCTACCTTCTTGGGAGTTATTTGAAGCACAAGATGCCGCTTACAAAGAATCTGTGCTCCCAAAAGCAGTCACCAAGCGTTTGTCTGTAGAAGCTGGCGCTAGTTTCGGTTGGCATAAATACGTAGGTATGGAAGGCGATACAGTTAGTATCGATCGCTTCGGTGCTTCCGCCCCAGGTGGTGTTTGTCTGGAGAAGTTTGGCTTTAGCGTTGACAATGTGTTAGCTAAGGCTAAAGCATTGTTGGGTTAGTAATTTAAGCAACAAGATTTAGCAGGCAAGATGCCTGTAATATTTGTAGGGCAGGCATCTTGCCTGCCATTTTTTATGCAGATTTTCCGAGAAGAGGATAGGTAAGTTTTACAGTAGGGTAGTCAATACTACTCTATAAGTTCTGTTTTACCTAAGATGAGCTGTTTACCAGACGTTAGAGTGGATAAATGGTCGGAGGTAAATTTAATAAAAAGCCAGCAGGACACGCGCTACTAAAATCGCGTTATTGGAAATAATGATGGATGAAGTGGCTGATAATCTTGAAAAAGCATACTTCCATATAATACTATACCGACAAATAAAACAATAATTAGACTATCTTGAAAACTTAAAAATTTATTCTGATTCTAAAATATTCTGGGATACAAGGGTTCATGCCCACTATCAAGTAGGTATCATGGCATTAATGAAACTATATAACTTTCGCGATCGTAATGATGTTAATACAATTAAGGCAATTCTTAAAGATATAAAATCATTTCATAAATTAAAGAACAAGACATCTTTGAATAGCGAGCAAATTAAGCAGATTGACGAAGACATAAGCTATGTGAGTCTTAAAACAATACCAAACAATTACAATTTCAATGTCCTGAAAACTCATGCAGACTTAACTAAATGGGGGATGCCGTTACCAGATGGAGATATATTGATAGCA
The DNA here is from genome assembly GCF_015207735.1 of [Phormidium] sp. LEGE 05292. Classification (GTDB taxonomy): domain Bacteria; phylum Cyanobacteriota; class Cyanobacteriia; order Cyanobacteriales; family Aerosakkonemataceae; genus Floridanema. The sequence goes on along the minus strand of NZ_JADEWG010000027.1, from coordinate 13,738 downwards.
GCGACGGCAATTACAAGAGGATTAATTCTGGGTTCACATGATTCTGATATGTTGAGAGTAACGGGAATTACGGTAGAGAACTGGATAAATTTGTCAAGTTAAATAAAAGTGCGATCGCTCTTAACCGATCATTACTCTAACTTTACCGATATCGTAAAATACTAAAATTATTGTTTCTAATTCTCCACACCCTTTTCCAATTTAGTTCCGCAAATTTTACAGAAGTTAGCATCAGGATCATGCAACAATAAACCGCAATTGTGACAAGGGATTTCTATTTCATTAGCCGACTTAACTACGCGCTTAATCAAATCTCCTACCTGCCAGGGAATCAGCGCAATTCCGGTAAAAATCATCATAATCGTCAAAAATCTACCTTCTTGTGAAATAGGTGTCACATCGCCAAAGCCAACAGTTGTCATAGTTACTACAGAAAAATAAGCGGCATCTAAAAAATTTCGGAACACTCCCGGATTTACAGGATGTTCTACTTGATAGATTAAGCCAGAGTAAACAAAAACAATAGCAAATAAAGTAAAAATAATCCGAGTAAGAATTAAACTATCTTCTGTAGTTAAATTTCCAGGTAAGTTTTTGGGGTCTAAAAATCTTAACAAGCGTAGAATTCTCAACCAACGAAATAGGCGGATAAAGCTAATGTCTATCCATCCAATAAAAACAGGTAGAATAGCAATTAAATCAATTACAGAGTAAAGACTGAATATAAATTGATATTTATTCTCAGCACACCACAACCGCAATAAGTATTCCAAAGCAAATGTCAGTAAAATTACGGAATCTACATAACTGAGTAAGTTACGTATTTCCTGAGAAATACTAAAGGTCTCAATGACGAAAATTACTGATGATAATAAAACTAAACCTGTAATAATTAAATTAAGGGATCTACCTGTTGGAGTTTCAATGTCTTCAAAATAAAAGGAGATTTTTTTTCTAAGCAACATAGGTCAAAGGTGTATTCTTTACTTTTGAGAGAGCGCATCTGGGACTAAAAAAACTGAATTCGTCAAGCCAAGTTAGTGTAGAAAATTTTTGTTGACGCGAGCGATAAATACTTGACGATTAATGGGTATCTTAAGTTAAGGTGTGAGCAATGGGTAACTTGTTTAATACTATCCAAACAAAAGGGCATCATTACTCACCAAACCTACCAGGGATGTATTACTACTATCGAGCGTGCTAATTTTGAGTAAGCAACATTTGATCTAAGTATGTACTGCAAAGCAACCAATGCAAAAAACCGCTCAGTATCAGAAACACTCAGATTAATTGATGCGACTTCGGCACATGACAAAAATCTATCTAAGCAAATTACAAACTATCTTCCCCTTCCTCTAGCAAATTCCATAAACTTTTAATATGCGTATCCTAATCTATTCCTACAACTATTACCCAGAGCCGATCGGCATAGCGCCTTTGATGACTGAACTGGCAGAAGGCTTAGTTAAACGTGGTCATGAAGTTCGCGTGATCACTGGAATGCCGAACTATCCAGAGCGACGCATTTATCCAGGCTATAGAGGGAAATTTTATAAATGCGAAGAAAGAAACGGCGTTAAGATTGAGCGCAGTTATGTTTGGATTCGTCCCAAACCAAGTTTGCTAGATAGATTACTATTAGACGGTAGTTTTGTATTAACCAGCTTTCTTCCTGCCTTAATTGGGCCAAGACCAGATGTAATTTTGACCACAGTACCACCACTACCTGTTTCCTTATCGGCTACTTTAGCCGGGTGGCTGCATAACTGTCCTGTGGTATTGAATGTTCAAGATATTCAACATGAAGCTGCTGTTCATGTAGGATTGCTAAAAAATAAATTTGTGATTCGTGCTTTTGAAGCTTTAGAAAAATTTGCTAACCGCGCTGCAACTAGAATTAGTGTAATTGCCGATGGGTTTGTGGAAAACTTGGTTGGTAAAGGTGTGCCAAGAGATAAAATAGACTTGATTCCCAATTGGGTGGATGTTAATTTTATTCGCCCGTTTCCCAAGGAAAACAATGCTTTCCGTAAAGCTCACCAACTTGATGGGAAATTTGTGGTGCTTTATTCGGGTAACATTGCGTTGACTCAAGATTTACCAACTGTAATTAAAGCAGCAGCTTGTCTAAGAGATAACCCAGATATTGTATTTGTGATTGTAGGTGAAGAAAAAGCTCTGGCACGGGTAGGTGATTATTGCCAAATGTATGGAGCATATAACGTTAAGCTCATCCCATTTCAACCTAGAGAAAAGTTGCCAGAAATGTTAGCGGCGGCTGATGTAAGTTTAGTTACCCAAAAACACAATGTAATTGCCTTTAATTTACCTTCTAAAATTCCTGTAATATTAGCTAGTGGCCGCCCAATCGTGGCTTCGGTACCTGCTACTGGAACTGCGGCTAAGGCAGTGCAGCAAAGTGGTGGCGGTGTAGTAGTGCCTCCCGAAGATCCAACAGCTTTAGCTTCTGCGATCGCAAAACTATACGACAATCCAGAAAAAGCAGAAAAATTGGGTAGACAAGGTAGACAACACGCGATCGATTTTTACTCTTCTGAACAAGCGTTGAATCGCTATGAGGAACTCTTTACCTCTTTAATGCCTCAGCCAATTTCCAAAGTTAAACCTTTACCTAATTAAAGTCTTAGTTTTACGGTCGGAATAATCTAAATAAAAAAAGCCAAACCATCTCTGATCGACGTATTTTTAGTGCGATTGTCCCTGGAGATGGATTTTTGGTGTTTAATGAAGAAATATTACAAGCGATCGTGAATCATACTTTGGGCAGACTAAGTATGAACTGACTCAGTTGTAGCCTGTTTTTAGCAGTTATTTTCATTCACAAGCAAACTATATTAACCTGTGACTGGTTGATGGGAATCGCCAGAAACCAAAGAAACCAACAATATTGAACAGCTGCCCCTCTTGATAGCATGACTGTCAAAGGCAGGTTATCATTAGAGGCAAAAAGGCAAAATTGATTTTTCATTATGAACGCTAAACTATAGAAAACCCATTTAGTTAATGAATTCCGAAAGCTGAGGATTTTGTTCAGATAGGAATCATTGAAGAAAATATTGCATAGCGTTAAGGAGTTGAATGTCCGAGAATTTCCCAAATGTAAATTCCACCTTGACCACCGCAGTGGCAAATATTGATGCTAATAAGGCAGCAGCAGATCGAGAAATGCTTGCCACTATTGTAGAGGCAGCATTAGACCGCAAAGGATCTGACGTGGTTGTATTGCGGGTGTCAGATGTATCCTATTTAGCTGATTATTTTGTCTTAGTCACAGGCTTTTCTAGAGTCCAAGTGCGGGCAATAAGCCAAGCAATTCAAGGCCAGGTAGAAGAAAAATGGCAACGTCGGCCTCTGAGAATTGAGGGACAAGCAGAAGCCAACTGGATTCTACTGGATTATGGTGATGCGATCGTCCATATCTTGATGCCGAAAGAACGAGAGTTTTATAATCTGGAAGCATTCTGGAGTCACGCAGAACTAATTAATGTGACCCAAGAACAAGATAGTTGATGATTTACACTACTCAATTGAATTGTCAAATGTCTTAACGAGCTAGATTTGACGCAAGCTTTAACAACTAAGAGTGGATGAGCAATGATGATGGAGTCTTCTGTTTCTGTGTGCCCGGTACCATCTGAACAGCAACCCATCAATGAGTACCAGGAACTAAAAAATTCCTGGTTTTTTAGCTGGGCCACTCTTGAGTGGGGCAGTTATTCGCGAAAGATGGCTTGGATTTGGGGTTGGAGTTGGCTTCTCGCAGGGCCAGTAGCAGCGGCGAGTTTTCCTCCCCAAAAAGCTGTGGGTCAATTTATGCTCTGTGGTGGAGCAATAGCTAGTTTGTTTATGGTTTTGGTGCTGTTGCGGTTGTATTTGGGCTGGTGTTACGTGCGCGATCGCTTGACAAATAGTACCGTTTTTTACGAAGAATCGGGCTGGTACGATGGGCAATGCTGGAATAAGCCGCCAGAGATTATCATGCGCGATCGCTTAATTGTCACCTACCAAGTCCAACCAATACTCCAGCGACTTAACAAAACTTTTGCATTGCTAGCTTTGATTTTCTGTTTAGGTAGCCTAATTTGGGTTTTTCTTTAACTTACTGGCTCCTAATTAGTTGTAAATTAATATTGGGAATTAATCTAAAATCTAAAATCAAAAGTCCAAAATTCCCGAATCGTCCCCCTCAGTGATAAAGTCTTACCCATGACAAGGGGAAAAAGAACTCAAACCGCAGAACTAGAAGTTAGGCTGCTGCGGGAAGGCATTATTGAATCAGCACATCGCGTCCAAGCCGCAGTTTGTGACGACAAAGGGCGCGTGCTTTCTGTAGCAGGTAATTCCGAAACTGCTACCTTTGCTCGTTCATCTCTCAAGCCTTTCCAAGCACTGGCAGTCACTACTACAGGCACTTTAGAACGTTACAGTTTAACAGACCGAGACTTGGCAATTATCTGTAGTTCCCACCAAGGGAATATTGAACAGGTACGACAAGTTTTTAATGTCCTTTGGCGCTGTGATATCGATCCATCCGCGCTTCAGTGTCCAATTCCAGAAGGTAGGCAAAGTCCACTGGAATACAATTGCTCTGGGAAACACGCGGGAATGCTAGCTGTTTGTCAGCAGCGCAGTTGGTCGCTTGTTAGTTATTTACAGCGCAATCATCCGGTACAACAGCTAATTTTGAGCAAAATCGCTGAACTGCTGCGAATGCCGGGAGAGGAGTTTATTCAAGCTCATGATGATTGTGGCGCTCCTACCTATTTGATGCAATTAGGTCAAATGGCATCTTTGTATGCTCAATTGTCCTCTGGAAACAATTTGGATATGGAACGCATTGTCAGGGCTATGACTAGTCACCCGAATATGGTGGCTGGCCCTGGCGAATTTGATACGGAATTGATGAAGCTTACTCAAGGCGAATTAGTTAGTAAGGCTGGCGCTGAAGGAATTCAGTGCATTGGTCGTGTGGGTGAAGGCATGGGTTTAGCTATTAAGGTAACAGATGGTGCTCAACGTGCTAAACGTGCTGTGGCTATTCACCTGTTGCGGCAAATGGGCTGGATTACTCCGACGGTGGCAGAATCCTTGTCAGAAACTTATCTGAACTTGGGTACTTACAAGCGTCTGGAAGTAATGGGAGAATTATCGCTTTTATAGTTGCAATTTGATCTAGTTTATGTTTATACTAGTCAGAGTGAAAGAAAAGCGACGCGGGATAGAGCAGTCTGGTAGCTCGTCGGGCTCGCAAAGCAAAATTAACTAAACGCTTGAAAGTTAGTTTTGTTATGGGCTGTAAGCAAGGAAACTTGTTTGCGATCGCCTCTCAAATTCGGGGAAGCCTTTAGCGTGGTAATCCCGAGCCAAGCTCCAGAAATGGAGAAGGTGTAGAGACTCGATGGGAGGTACCCTAACAGTTAGGCTGAGGGTAAAGGGAGAGTCCAGACCCCAAACTGGAAGTCCAGGCAGTGAAAGCTGTAGTGGTAAGCATAACCCGAAGGTCAGTGGTTCAAATCCACTTCCCGCCACCAAATTAAAAAAGCAAAACCCCTAAAACTGTTATGTTTTAGGGGTTTTGCTTTATGCTGATAAGCATTGGTTCTGAAAGATTAGATTGTGGATACGAAGCTGAAAGGAGACATAGCAGAGCAAGCAGCTATTCTTCATGCTCTTAAGCGTGGCTGGGGAGTTTTAAAACCTGTTGGCGATCGACTTCCTTATGATATCGTCTTCGACATAGAAGGAACCCTGATTAAAATCCAAGTCAAGTATGCTTGGTTTGACGAGTCATCAGGTAATTTTGTTGTAGATAACCGTCGTACTAAAACAAATCGAAGGCTCATGCTTCGAGAAGCTTACAAGCAATCTGACTTTGACTTTGCCCTAGTATATGTAGAGAAGCTCGATCTGTTCTATGTTTTTCCAGTGGAAGTGTTCATTAGCTACGGTAGTGAAATCCATCTAGTGGAAAGTCAAAAGCGACAGCGAAAACCTCGTTCCGCACAGTATCGTAACGCTTGGGACTTAATTTTACAAAAAGTTTTTGGTAAAGAAACAGAGGAACAACAGCCGCTTAAATTCGAGGAGTTTCTTGGCGACATAATTCCAATACAAGCACAATCAGATGGAAATTAAGGATTGCGAACCTTGAAAGACTAAATATTTAAAAGGTTTTGCTTTATCCTAGAAACTAGTTATACAAATAAAATTATGACAGTGAATTTACGGAAACCGATTTTAATTGGCGGAGTAGGGCTTTCATTTTTGCTTTGGCTGTGGCAAGGTGTGGATGATACGTTGGGGCAGTTGGGGGAGTATGCTGTATGGAGTGCGATCGCTCTAGGTGGCGTATTCTTACTCAGACAAAAGAAGGCGAAAAACACCCAGGTAGATTTTGATGTGTCGCTGGTGGAAAGGGCGACTGTGGAAAAGGCGATCGCTCAAGCCGAAAAAGTAATCGATAAATTAGAAGTAGAAGCAGTTAATGGGGATTTAATAGCCAAACTACGACTAAAAATTGCCGAAGTAACAGCTAAATTAGACAGACAAGAGTTAAGCTTGGCGGTAACTGGTGGAAAAGCAGTTGGTAAAACTACTTTACAGGAATTATTAACAAAGAATTGGCTTCCTCAAATCACAAAAACTGTAAGTTTGCAGGAAATACCTGCTTTATTTGTTGCTGATGAAATTGAAAAAGAAGCTGGGAAAACTACTAGCAATGCTGATGTTTTATTATTTGTTGTTAATGGTGATTTAACTAATTCAGAATTTCAAAGGTTGCAGCAATTAAAAGCAGCTAATCAACGGTTGATGCTGATTTTTAATAAGCAAGATCAATATTTACCAGAAGATCGGGAAATTGTTTTACAACAAATTCGGCAAAGATTGCAGGGAATCTTGGAAAAAGAAGATGTAATTGCTATTGCTGCTAATCCAAATGCGATTAAAGTACGTCAGTATCAAACTGATGGAACAGTGCAAGAATGGTTGGAAGAATCTGTTCCAGAAATTGCAGCTTTAACTGAACGTTTGAATGTGATTTTAACGCAACAAAGTCAACAATTAGTTTGGGCGACAACTTGGCGAGAAGCTGTTGCTTTGAAAGGGGAAGCAAAGGAATTTTTAAATGGGGTGAGGCGCGATCGATCTGTGCCAATAATCGAACAATATCAATGGATTTCCGCTGCTGCTGCTTTTGCTAACCCTGTACCAGCATTAGATCTAGTCGCTACAGGCGCAATTAACGTTCAAATGGTGTTAGATTTAGCGAATATTTATCAGCAAAAATTATCACTGGAACAAGCGCAAACTGTAGCCGTAACTATGGGAAGTACAATGCTGAAATTGGGATTAGTGGAAATTTCCACCCAAACAATTACCTCATTTCTCAAAACTCATGCAATTACTTTTGTTGCTGGGGGAGTTGTACAGGGAATTAGTGCTGCGTACTTAACAAGAATCGCTGGATTGAGTTTAATTGAGTATTTCCAAGAGCAAGAAATTAGTTTTGATACTGGGGAAAATGCTTTCAGTATTGAAAGGTTGAAAGAGAAATTGCAAAGCGTTTTTCAACAGAATCAAAGAGTGGTTTTCCTGCAATCTTTTGTGCAGCAAGTTGTGAGTACATTAATTCCGAGTTCGCCTCAGTTACAAGTTTGTGCGGAAGAAAAACTTGGTTAATTTCATTTGTCTAATTAATATTACGCAATTATGCGTACTTCTAAGTAATGAAAATTAACTTTGACTGAGCTAAAAAAACTAGTCCAGATGGTAATGTAAAGGAAAACACTATGGACTATTATTATGTCTTTAAGATTTCCCAACGATCCATTACCACTGAATTCTGCGTTTTATATTGAACGTCCTCCACTTGAAGAGCTAGCTTACTCGGAAATCACTAAACCAGGGAGTTTCATTCGGATTAAAGCACCCAGAAAAATGGGGAAAAGTTCGCTGATGATCCGGTTGATCGATCGCGCTGTTAATCTATATTATCTAACTGCAAAAATAGATTTTCAGCAAGCTGATGAGGAAATCTTTACTTCCTTGTATAAATTTTTGCGCTGGTTTTGTGCCAATGTCAGTCGCCAATTACAACTAGAACCGATGCTAGATGAATATTGGGATGAGGATATAGGTAGTAAAGTTAGCAGTACTTTGTATTTTCAAGGTTATTTGTTAGAGCAAATTAATGCTCCTGTAGTATTAGTTTTAAATGAAGTAAATCGAGTTTTCGAGCATCCTGAAATTGCGAGAAATTTTTTGTCTTTATTGCGGTCGTGGCATGAAGAAGCAAAGCAAACAGAAATTTGGCAAAAATTGCGATTAGTGGTGATTCATTCCACAGAAGTTTATGTATCTTTAAATGTCAATCAATCACCTTTTAATATTGGATTGTCACTTCAGTTGCCAGAATTTACTCTAGAACAAGTGCAAAAATTAGCAGCAATTTACGGATTAGATTGGAAAGATGGTAAAAATGCTAAACAACTAATGGCGATCGTAGGTGGACATCCATATTTAATTAATTTAGCTCTTTATAATTTGGTTAATCAAAGAAATAAATGGGAAAATATCGAGGAATTTTTAACAGTAGCACCTAAACTAGAAGGAATTTATCACCAACATTTGCTCAGTCAGTTAAACACGATTCGCGAAAATCCAGAACTAGAAGAAGTTTTAAAGCAAATAATTAATGGATTTAGGGAACCTTTAGAAGCGATCGCTGCCTATAAATTAGAAAGCATAGGTATAATTAAGTTGAAAGGTTCTGAAGCAACAATTAGTTGTGAATTATATCGGCTATATTTTCAGGAACAACTTTTACAAGTTAGTTCGTTGAGCGATCGCTTACCAAAACAGGCACAAAAACAAGGGTTAAGTGTATCTTTAGATGATGTAACTCAGTTAATAAATCATAGTTATTTTGAGCAACAACTGGAAAAAGTATGGCAACAATCAGCCGCTCAGGAAACTCTCTCATTAATTTTGTGTGCTGTAGATTATTTCGATTATTATGAAAAAATTTATGGTTATAAAACTGCCAATTTATGCTTACAACAAGTTGCTGATACTATCCGTTATATAGTGGATCTTCCTAACGCTTTAATCGCTCGTTATCAGCGTCAAGAATTTGCTGTGCTGTTACCAGGAACAGATCTGACAATTATCTGGCAAATAGCTGAGAAAATCCGACAGCGAGTAAAATCATTGGTAATTCCTTTTGAAGCTCAAAGCATGGATGGTTTTCAAAATTCTATAGTTACAGTTAGTTTAGGCATTGCTAGTAAGATTCCTAGCCGAAAATGTGAGATAAATCAAATAATTTATGAAGCTAGTCAAGCTTTGCGTGAATCTAGAAGAAATGAAGGCGATCGCATTAGCAATTATTTACCCCCTGAAGAGGAAGTGGGATGAAATTTACTAATCACTAAATAAATAGCCAAATATCAGCGATACTCTCATGACAAATTATCTTTATCAAGTTGGCGGAAGTCTAGCCGTTGAAGCACATTGTTATGTAATTAGAAAAGCAGACTCGGAATTATATAAAGCCTTAAAAAATGGGGAATTTTGTTATGTTTTGAACTCCCGACAAATGGGTAAATCTTCACTATTAGTTCGGACTAGACATAAATTACAACAAGAAAGTGTGTTATGTGCTACTGTAGATATGACTCGTATTGGTAGCGAAACGATTACCCCGGCTCAGTGGTATAAAGGAATAATTGCAGATTTATGGCGCGGTTTCAATTTGAGCTTAAAAGTTAATTTTAAAAGTTGGTGGAAAGAGCAAGAAAATTTATCATTAGTGCAGCAATTAGGTAATTTTATAGAAGAGATTTTATTAGAACAATTTTCCCACTCACAGCTAGTAATTTTTATTGATGAAATAGACAGTATTCTTAGCTTAGATTTTCCTATAGATGATTTTTTCGCTTTAATTCGTTTTTGTTATAACCAAAGGGCAATTAATCCTGCCTACAAAAACCTGACTTGGGCGATATTTGGCGTGGCGACTCCCAGTGATTTGATTACTGATAGAAATCGTACTCCTTTTAATATTGGTAAAGCTATAGAAATTAATGGATTTACATTAGAAGAAGCTCAACCTTTAGCTAAGGGATTAACCGGAAAATTTAGAAACTCAGGAAGTATCCTCAAAGAAATTTTAACTTGGACAAATGGACAGCCATTTTTAACTCATAAATTGTGTAATTTAGTCTTGAATTTAAGCAAAGATTCAGTAAGCGATTCTCTGGAAATTTTGCCAGGGACTGAGGGATTTTGGGTGGAGACTTTGGTAAAATTCTGCATCATTCAAAATTGGCAAAGTCAAGATGAACCAGAGCATTTAAAAACGATCCGCGATCGCATACTTCGCAACGAACAACGCGCCGGAAGATTGCTAGCAATTTACCAACAAATCCTCCAAAGTATTCAAGTTCCTGCTGATGACAGTCGGGAACAAGAAGAACTTTTGTTATCAGGCTTAATCGAAAGAAAATATGGATTGTTCCAAGTCAAAAATCTAATTTATCAAAGAGTTTTTAATCAAGATTGGGTGGAAAAGGAATTAAAAAAACTACGTCCTTATTCCCAAACATTCGATGCCTGGATTGCTTCCCAAAAAACTGATACCTCGCGTTTATTAAGAGGACAAGCTTTAAAAGATGCTCAACTTTGGGCGCAGGGAAAAAGTTTGAGCGATTTAGACTATCATTTCCTGGCTGCATCTCTAGAAATCGATCACCAAGAAACCCAGAGAAAAATAGAAGCCGAACGCACTAAAGCAATTGAAACTCAATTAATTGAAGAACAAAAACGATTACAACAAGAACAAAAAATCGCCCGGTTACAAAGGTTATTTTTAATGTTAGTGAGTAGTGCTTTTTTCCTCGCTTCCGCTTTAGGATTAATTGCATTTTGGCAATATCGACAAGCCAGAATTAGCGAAATAAGAGCGTTAACTTCATCCTCAGAAGGCTTATTTGCGTCCCATCGTCAATTAGATGCAATGATCGAAGCGATTAAAGCCAAACGCCGCCTCCAAGACTTAGGAGATGTCGATCCTGAAACTGCTAAAAATGTAGAAATAGCCTTAAGACAAACAGTTTATGGAAATAATGAGTTTAACCGTTTAATCGGACATCAGGGTAGTGTTTTGAGCGTTGATATTAGTCCTAACGATCGCTTAATTGCTACAGCAAGTAATGATAAAACTGTTAAACTTTGGCGGCGAGATGGCACACTTTTACATACTTTAAAACATACCGCAACTGTTCATCGGGTGGCGTTTAATCCTGACAGTCGCTTGATTGTTTCTGGTAGTTTAGATGGAAAGATTAGACTGTGGAGTATTGATGGTAGATTAATCCAAACTATCCAAGGTCATCAAGTTTCTATTTGGGGAGTAGCATTTAGTCCCAATGGTAAATTTATTGCTTCTAGCAGTAGTGATAAAACTATAAAATTATGGACAATTGATGGCAAATTATGGAAGACTTTAACAGGTCATCAAAAAAGTGTTTGGAATATTGCCTTTAGTCCTAATAGCCAGATTGTTGCTTCGGCGGGAGTTGACAACACAATTAAGCTTTGGACAATTGATGGTAAGTTACTAAAAACCCTCAAAGGACATCAAAATTCGGTTTGGGATGTGGCATTTTGTCAGCAAAGTAACTTATTAGTTTCTGTTAGTTCCGATCGCACTGCTAAACTCTGGAAGCTAGACGGCAGTTTAGTAAGAACATTGGAAAGTAACTATAGTACGATCGGGGTTGATTGTCAGGGAGAAATTATTGCCACTGGCGACAAAAATAACACGGTTACAATTTGGAAAACTGACGGTACTTTAAAGAGAAAATTACAAGGACATCAGGCTGTAATTCGAGATTTAGCTTTAAGTTCAGATGGTTTATTAGCTGCTTCTGCCAGTGATGATGGTACAGTAAAACTCTGGGAACGCAATCAATATCTTTTAAGACCTCTCTACGGACATCAAGATACTATTTGGGATATTGCGACTAGTCCAAATGGTAAGTTAATTGCTTCAGTGAGTGGTGATGACAGCCTGAAATTATGGGGGACTGATGGTATACTTTGGCAAACACTCAAACCAAAAGAATATACTTTTCAGGGTGTAGTTTTTAGCCCAAACAATCAGATGATAGTGACAGGTAACAATAATGGTAATATTCAACTTTGGCATTTAAGTCAGGGAAAAAATTTGCCGCTAAAACTGTTAAAAACTTTTAGAGGACATCAAGCCAGCGTTTATGCAGTTGCCTTGAGTTCAAATCGCAAAATTATTGCTTCTGCGGGAGACGATCGAACGATTAAATTGTGGAACTTTGATGGCAAATTACTGCACAGTTTTATCGCTCATTCTGAAAGAATTTGGAAGTTAGCCTTTAATTTTGATGGTCAATTTCTCGCCTCCGCAAGTGCAGATGGTAAGGTAAAAATTTGGCAAACAAATGGTAATCTAGTAGCAACGCTTTCCCATGAAGGTGCTGTTTGGGGAATTGCTTGGAGTCCGCAAAAAAATATCATCGCCTCCACCAGTCGGGATGACATTTTGAAACTTTGGACGGGGAATGGCAAACTCTTAAAAACTATTCCAGGGCAAAGTCAAGGGTTAACTAGAGTTGCTTTTAGTCCAGATGGACAAACTATTGCTACTGCGGGAGTTGATAATACAGTAAAGTTATGGGATCTTCAGGGAAAATTGTTAAGAACTTTGCCGGGACATCAGGGAATGGTGATTAGTTTAGCTTTTACTCCTGATGGTAAATTTTTAGTTTCTGGTGGAGATGATAGCACTGTGATTATTTGGGATTTAAAAAAGATAGAGAATCTCAATGAGTTGGAGTATGCTTGTAATTGGGTAGGAGATTATTTGCGAACGAATGTAGAGGTGGAAAAGAGCGATAAGCCTGACGGCACGCTTCGCGATCGCCATTTGTGTGACAATATCAAAAACTAGTTAGTGTAGAAATAGCGATCGTACCTTTTTAATTATCTGAAACAGAAGTTGTTTATACTGTCTCAAACTCTGACAAATCACGGGCATAATCTAAACAAGCTGCTATTTGTTCTTTTGATAAATCAGGAAACTCTTGCATAATTTCATCCTGACTTTGGCTAGCTGCAAAATAACCCAAAATCAAACTTACCGGAATTCTAGTACCTTTAATTCTCGGTTTACCACGCAGTATGTTTGGTGTCGTAACTATATGTTCTCTCCAATTAACCGTCATATTTCGTTGCTTCCATCAATCAACCATAAATATAGTGTAAAATACGCAATTAATTAAATATTAGTCAAAATAGAACTGTAAGCCATTTTTCCCGATTTAACCTTGAGTAACACGCCATTCCCTGAAACTGAACCTTCCCCAGCGCGAAGTCGCCAAGACACTCACTTTAACCGTGCTCGTTCCAGCATTCGTCGTGCCCTTTCGGGACATTCGGCAAAAGTGCGGGCAATGTTGCGTCCAGAAATTGAAGTTTTAAACAGCACTTTAGAAAAGTTAGATCAAGGCGTAATTTGTATTGCTGCTTTTGGTTTAGTTAGTCGGGGAAAATCAGCAGTTTTAAATGCTTTAATCGGGCAGAAAATATTACAAACAGGCCCACTTCACGGCGTTACTCAATACCCTCGTTCTGTACGTTGGACGATCCCCCCCCAACCCCCCCTTAATAAGGGGGGGAG
>NZ_JADEWG010000269.1 GCF_015207735.1 [Phormidium] sp. LEGE 05292 | reverse complement strand
GAGCTGACGGACTATTGTCGGAAGAGTAGTGGCTATACTCTGCCGTGGTTAACTGAGTGTTGGCTCTAGAAGAGAGTGTGTCGGAAGTAAAAAATGGCTGAAATCCTTATCTAGTAAGAGTTTCACTCGCTACTTTGCGGCTGGTGTCAGCTTCGCTATTTCTGGGCCAAACACTGCCTGTTTTGTGGCAGGCAATTGAGTTGCGATTGCCACAACTGCCATGCTCCGATTGCATCATTCGCGTACAAGTTTTGCCCCAATTGCGGAACAGCTTATGCTGACAAGGGAGGCGGCCTTGCCGGTTGAATTTCTCACTATCGCACAGCAAAAGTGTTACGGACGCTATGCAGACGAACCCACCCCCACCCAGTTGGAACGTTATTTCTATCTCGATGACAGAGAGCGGCAGCTAGTTAACCGTCGCCGGGGCGCACATAATCGGCTGGGTTTTGCTTTACAACTATGCACGGTGAGGTTTTTAGGCACTTTTTTGGTTAACCCAACTGACGTACCACCCGGAGTGGTCAATTATCTAGCCCAGCAACTGGAAATTAAAGATATTCAGTGTTTATCCCATTATCTGGAACGAACCACTACTCACAGAGAACATGCGGGGGAAATTCAACGCCTCTACGGGTATCGGGATTTCCACGACCCACCGGAATACTGGCGGCTGGTGCGCTGGCTGTATCAACGAGCTTGGTTGAGTGCCGAACGTCCTAGCGTACTGTTTGACTTAACCACTGCCCGGTTGGTAGAACGCAAAATTCTACTGCCTGGGGTGACTACTCTGACTCGCTTGATTGCGCGGATTAGAGAACGAGCTAATCAGCGTTTGGAGCAAGCTTTGTTCCGGCTAGCTCACCCACAACAACGAGTTAACCTAGAAAAATTACTCGTGGTGGGGGAAAACTCCCGCCAAACTCCTTTTGAGCAATTGCGAAAGTCACCCACCCGCATTAGTGCATCAGGATTAGTAGCGGCGCTCCAGAGGTTGGTTTCCATCCGGGCTTTGGGGCTTAACGAACTGAATTTCACTAAGATTCCCACTGCTAGATTGCAGTTGTTAGCTCGCACGGGGGCTGGTTCTAAAGCACAAGCTATTGCCAGAATGCCTGAGCCACGCCGGATTGCGACTTTACTGGCATTTGCTTATGTTTGGCAGGTAGTGGCGATGGATGATGCCATCGATCTGTTAGATTCGCTGGTGAGAGAACTATTGGCTTTCTCGCAACGCCAGGGCATTAAAGAGCGGCTGCGAACTTTAAAAGACTTAGATGCTGCCGCGCTATTGTTATCTGCGGCTTGTCAAGTCTTGCTCGACCCCGATTATAGTGATCCAGTGGTGCGGCCCACAGTATTCGATCTGTTCGACCCAGAGGAGCTGGCCAAAGCCATACAAACAGTCAACGAACTGGCGCGACCAGAGTATGATAACAATTACTATGAGTTAATGCGACAACGATGGCGGCAAGTCCGACGATTTTTACCGCACCTATTGAAGACGATAGAATTCCAGGCGACTAAAGCGGGACAACCAGTTTTGCAAGCGTGGCATTTTCTCAAGTCAATCGAAGGGGTGAGAAAGCCTGACTGGGATAGTGCACCTTTGCAGATAGTCACCAGTCCCAGCTGGTGGCGCTGGTTGGTAGACGAAAACGGCCAATTTAATCGTCAAGCTTTTACTTTTTGCGTGCTGCAAGCTTTGCGTGCTGCCTTGCGGCGGCGGGACTTGTTCGTTTTCCCTTCCCGTCGTTGGGGCAATCCAGGGTCGCAATTATTGCAGGGTGAGGCTTGGATTGCCGCTAAACCTCAAGTGTGTCGGTTATTAGAGCGAGAGCCCACACCTCTGAAAGAATTAGAGAATTTAGCAGCACAACTGGGTGAAGCTTATCAACGCACCACAGCCAATTTTTCTGATAATGCGGCAGTGCGGATAAATTTGGTCGATGGGAAGGAAACTTTGGTGCTGACTGGTTTGGAAAAAATTGAGGAACCATCAAGTTTGAAACTCTTGCGACAGCAAGTGGAGAATTTACTACCTAGAGTAGACTTACCAGAATTATTGTTAGAGGTGCAAGCTTTAACTGGATTTGCTTCCGAGTTTACTCATATCAGTGAGGCAACGGCTAGAGTGCAAGATTTGCCCACTAGCATTTGTGCCGTGCTGTTGGCAGAAGCTTGTAATATTGGCTTGGAACCTTTGGTGCGTGCCGATGTTCCGGCTTTGACTAAAGACCGACTCTCTTGGGTCAAGCACAATTATCTGCGCCAGGAAACTATTATCAAAGCTAATGCACGCTTAGTTGATGCCCAGACTAATATTCCTCTAGCACAAAGCTGGGGTGGCGGAGAGGTAGCTTCTGCTGATGGATTGCGCTTTCAAGTTCCGGTCAGAACGATTAATGCAGGCCCTAATCCTAAGTATTTTGGCGTGGGACGGGGCATCACTTATTACAATTTTACTTCTGACCAGTTTACTGGTTTTCACAGTATCTTGATTCCGGGGACATTGCGCGATTCTCTGTTTTTGCTTGAGGGATTGTTGGAACAACAGACTAGCTTGCGTCCTACGGAAATTATGACTGATACAGCAGGTTATTCCGATATTGTCTTTGGATTGTTTTGGCTGCTCGGCTATCAGTTCAGTCCGCGATTGGCAGATATTGGGGAAGCTAGATTTTGGCGGATAGATGCTACGGCTAATTATGGGGTTTTAGATGGATTAGCTAAAAATCGGATTAATACCGAGTTAATTGCCCAAAATTGGGAGGATTTACTCAGAGTGGCTGGCTCTTTGAAGTTAGGGACCGTTAGTGCTTCGGATCTGATGTATGCTTTACAGGGGGGGAAAAATCCCTCCAGTTTGTCCAAGGCCATTGCCGAATTGGGGCGAGTTGCGAAAACTCTGTATTTGTTGGCTTACATTGATGATGAGGCTTACCGTCGCCGCATTTTAATTCAACTCAATCGCGGTGAAAGTCGTCATTCTTTGGCGCGGGCTGTGTTTCATGGGCAGCGTGGCGAATTGCGCCAGCGTTATCGGGAGGGTCAAGAAGATCAGTTGAGTGCGTTGGGGTTAGTTGTTAACGCCATCGTCTTATGGAATACTTTGTACTCCGATGCAGCACTTAATCATCTCCGAGTTACTCAAGCTTTTGTCAACCCTGAAGATATCACCAGATTGTCCCCTCTGAAATACAAACATATCAATATGCTGGGGCGTTACCACTTTTCTTTACCTGAAGCCGTACTCCGCGGGGAAATGCGTCCGCTGCGCGATGTCGCCGAATTTTCAGCTTATGAAGCCTGAAATCCTCTGTGGGTAAGGTTTACAGCCTTAGCGTACATTTTCGTTCCATTGCTACTCGTGGGCGTTTAATAGACTCTTCAGAAGCAACTGGTGTATTAGAATCAGGTGAATCTACAGTAACAGTTTTAGATTCTACATCTACTTCTACCTTGGCAGTGGGATCTACTGTAGCAATAGCCTCGGTCAGTTTTTGTGCCTCTTGTGAATTGCTAAGAGTGGGAACATTTAATTTCAAGGACATAGCTATATTTCAATTCCTTCCTAATAACGAAAAGTTTTTTTAACTTTAGAGATTAATTTCGAGTGTGGCATCTATCATTGGAAATTAGTCATTAGGAAGAAGAAAAATTAAATTTTGACTATGATAATACAAGGGTTTATGCCTGGTTTTTAGGAATTATTGAAGATGTCTAAAGGATGGAAACAGTCATGCGAAATCTTAAGTTACCCTCTGGACAATTAATTCCGGTTCTGGGCATGGGTACATGGCAGATGGGAGAAAATACAAGAAATCGCCAAAGTGAAATTGATGCCTTACGTTATGGGTTGGATTTGGGTTTATCTTTAATTGATACGGCAGAAATGTATGGAGAAGGAGGCGCAGAAGAAGTGATTTCACAGGTAATAACGAATCGTCGTGCATCCGTGTTTTTGGTTAGTAAAGTTTATCCTCATAATGCCTCGAAACAAGGGACAATTGCTGCCTGTGAAAGAAGTCTTAAAAGATTAAAAACAGACTACCTTGACCTTTACCTACTCCATTGGCGCGGTTCTATACCGTTAGCAGAAACCCTCGAAGCATTTCAAACTCTGCAACAAGCAGGCAAAATTCGCAGTTATGGAGTGAGTAATTTTGATGTGGAGGATATGCAGGAAGTTAGTCAGTTGAAGGGGGGAAACGGAATTGTTACTAATCAAGTCCTCTATAATCTGGCACGCCGGGGAATAGAATGGAACTTATTACCCTGGTGTCAGGAACGCAATATCCCAATCATGGCTTATTCTCCCATTGAGCAAGGTCGGTTGTTGAATAACCAGACACTGAATGCAATAGCGCAGGAACGTGGAGTTACGGCGGCGCAAGTAGCTTTAGCTTGGTTGTTGCATCAGGAGGATGTAATTGTAATTCCCAAATCTAGTCAAATCAATCATATACAACAGAATTATGCAGCATTGGATTTGAAATTGAGTACAGACGAACTAAATACTTTGGATGCTGCGTTTCCACGTCCTCCTAAACCTGTTCCTTTGCAAATGCTTTAATTATTTTCATCAATCACTTTTCCTCGCATCGTCTTAATCTGACTCCGCTTTGTTTTGCTATCCAGACGTTTTCTTTGAGAACTGCGAGTTGGCTTGCTTTTTTGGTTCTTCCGTACTTACTGTGCTAAATTATTAGGGAAGTGTTAAGCATCAAAGAGATGAAGAATAGATTACTGACTAAGTTGCTAAACCTACCAGGAGTTATAGTAGAAGAAAGTCAAGAAACAGAA
>NZ_JADEWG010000268.1 GCF_015207735.1 [Phormidium] sp. LEGE 05292 | reverse complement strand
GGAGACAAGGGGACAAGGGGACAAGGTGAAATTTTTCCTTGGAGCCTTCTGCCTTTCTTACCTTCTGCCTTCTGCCTTCTGCCTTCTGCCTTCAAATTAAGCTGTTCGCAATGCCTGATCCACGTCTTCTAATGCGCCTAATTTGTCACCGATCGCAAATCGAGCTAATCCCCGATTAATGTAAGCTGAATTTAATTTGGGATCGAGTTTTAAAGCTTGATTAAAGTCGGCAATTGCTTGGCGAGAATCACCTAATCTATAATGTATAAATCCCCGATTATTATAAGTTCTGGCATCATTCGGATTAAGTTCTAAAGCTTGATTAAAATCTTTAATTGCTCCTTGTTTATCTCCTAAATCAGAACGAACTAAACCTCTGCTAACATAAGCTTCAGCTAATTGAGGATTTTGTTTTATCGCTTGATTAAAATCTTCTAGTGCTTTTTGAATATTTCCTTGCACGCGATAAGCTAATCCCCGATTATTGTAAGCTGCTGCATAATCAGGTTTGTAAGTAATCGCTTGGTTAAAATCGGCAATTGCTTGAGGGAAATTTCCTTCATAATAATATGCTAAACCTCGATTATAGTAGGCATTTGCTTTTTGGGGATTGATTTTGATGGCTTGAGTATAGTTTTCAATTGCTGCTTGATAATCTCCCTTTAAAGTGAAAATATTGCCGCGATTATTGTAAGCTTCAGCATCAGCCAAATTAATATTTAATGATTGATTAAAATCAGCTATTGCTCCCGATCGATCGCCATTTTTATGCTGAATTAAAGCTCGATTATAATAAAGTGTGGCTGAATCAGAATCTAAGTCTATAGCCTTTTGTAAATCCGCCATTGCTCCAGCACGATCGCCTAATTGCAGACGCACATTGCCTCGATTATTATAGGCTTCTACAAAATTAGGATCTAGTTGTATTGCTTGGTCAAAATCTGCGATCGCACCCGAAAAATCACCCAAATAACAACGCGCCATTCCCCGATTATTATAAGCTTCTACTGCATGAGGGTTAATTTTTAAAGCTCGATCGTAATCTGCAATTGCCTCTGCAATTTCTCCTAAGTAAACTTGAGATAAACCGCGACTAATATAAGCAATAGTTAGTAGGGGATTTAAATTGATTGCTTGGCTAAAATCTGCGATCGCTTCCTCTAGTGCTTCTAAATCAAAATATACCAAACCTCGGCTCAAGTAACCATTGGCAAAATCTGGTTTGAGTTGCAAAGCATAATTAAAATCAATGATTGCTGTTTTATACTCTCCCAAGCAATAATAAGCTTGACCTCGGTTATAATAAGCAGCATAATTGGAGTCGAGATTAAGCACCTCATTAAACTTGTCGATCGCTGCTGGGTAATCCCCTTGCCTCACATTGTCGATGCCTTGATTTAAAATGTTTTGCAAACTCATAGCCTGATGGTTGGATTTACTAAATTTTTGGTTAAAAAATTTAGGTAATTTCAGCAAATTACCTGGGGAATTACATTTATGAAGTTAGCAAGCTGAAGCTATTAAATCAGAGTAAATTTCCCTTAAGTTCCATCTACTCATTAATCTACAGCAGTAGATTTGTGATTTATTCTGCAAATCTCAGCTTTTCTCAATTCGCCTTATCAGTGTTAACTTATTCTTGTTTATACAGCTAATATTCCCAAAAGCTTCGGTTGACAGGATATACTTTACTTAATCTTTAAGACTTCCCTCAGCAAATTTACGGTAACTTTACACTAATACTGAAACAACACTTAGACAAAAACTAAAAAGTTCAGGAGTTTTCCACAACTAAACTCCTGAACTTCTTTACTTCTCAAGTCCTGTGTTCAACTAGAAGTATCAGCAATAAAACTATAGATTTTTTGGGTTTCCAAATTATTGCAGATTGAGGAAGGTAACTGATTTAGAGAGAAGCTTTGACGATCGAGATTTACTTGCAAACTAGTCAGGGGATCGCCACCTGAAGAAACTAGAAAATCTAGACGTTGTAGATCGGGCGAAGAAGCTATAGTATCAAGAATTTTGGCGATCGCTTCCACGTAAGGATGACTTGGTTGTTGATACCAGTCTAGTGCTGCTAATTTAGGTTGATCGAAACCCAAATGAACAGTTAGTGAAGGATTGCCGAATAAGGCGATCGTTACAGGTCTAGCTTCTTCTTGCAAAAGTAAATCATGAAGGCTGACCAAATGACGCAACTTCTCCAACCGTTCATAACGTTCTTGGATGGAAAACTCGCCTCGCCATTGAATGGCTACTGTTACTAAATAGGTTTGCAGGAGCAAATGACCTAACTTTTCGGCTTTTGTAGCCAGATAGGTAGAATTATAAGAATTGGCTTCAATTAATAATGGAACTCTTTCCGCCACTTCTAATCCGTAACCTTTCAACCCCGCAATTTTGCGCGGGTTATTAGTAATTAGGCGAATTTTTTTCACCCCCAAATCATTGAGCATTTGCGCTCCAACCCCGTAATTTCGCAAGTCAGCAGGAAAACCTAACCTTTCGTTTGCTTCCACAGTATCTAAACCCAAATCTTGCAAAGAATAGGCTTTTAACTTGTTAATTAAACCAATTCCTCTGCCTTCTTGACGCAAATAAACTACCACACC
This sequence comes from [Phormidium] sp. LEGE 05292, assembly GCF_015207735.1. Taxonomy (GTDB): domain Bacteria; phylum Cyanobacteriota; class Cyanobacteriia; order Cyanobacteriales; family Aerosakkonemataceae; genus Floridanema. The sequence goes on along the minus strand of NZ_JADEWG010000268.1, from coordinate 2,227 downwards.
GCTACCAGCATTTTCAATCATTTTTAAAGCTGCTTGTAGCTGCATTCGACAATCACAACGCAGTGACCCTAAAGCATCACCAGTCAAACATTCCGAGTGCATCCGCACCATTACTGGTTGTTCAGAAAAATGAGTTGGATCGCCTTTAACAATGGCAACGTGCTCGGAATTGTCTAAGATATTGCGGTAAGCGTAGATTTCAAAATTACCAAATTCTGTGGGTAATTTAGCGACTGTTTCTCGACAAATAAAGCGATCGTGCTGCAATCGATAACTAATTAAATCAGCGATCGAAATAATCTTCAGATTGTGTTTTTTTGCATATTCAATTAACTCCGGCAATCTAGCCATTGAACCATCAGGGTTTTGAATTTCGCAAATTACCCCAGATGGATAAAGTCCGCCTAATCTAGCTAAATCTACCGCTGCTTCGGTATGACCAGCCCGTTTGAGCACGCCGCCAACTCTAGCCCGAATCGGGAAAATATGACCAGGGCGACGTAAATCTTTTGATTGAGTAGCTGGATTAATTGCTACTTGAATTGTGCGAGCGCGATCGTCAGCGGAAATTCCAGTAGTAACACCTAAATGAGAGCCAGCATCAATACTCACAGTGAAAGCAGTTTGGTTATTGTCAGTATTTTTGCTGACCATCAATGGCAAATCCAGTTCATCCAAACGTTCCCCTGTCATCGCCAAACAAATTAACCCTCTGGCATTCACTGCCATAAAATTAATTAAATCAGGCGTGGCAAACTGCGCCGCACAAATTAAATCACCTTCATTTTCCCGACTTTCGTCATCTACTACCACCACCGCTCTGCCTGCTTTAATCTCTGCTAAAGCGGTGTCAATTGAGTCAAAATTAAAAGGTTGGATAGGAGTTTCTTGCACTAATACCGTAAAATTTCGTAAAGTTTTTCCTCTTTAATTTTACCCCGTTCTTTTGTCTAAAATACCAGGCAGTTGAAGAGGCACAGAGGCAGGGGGGTTATCGGAGCAGTGGGGCAAAATCTAAAATCTAAAATCTAAAATTTAAAATTTAAAATCGCTTACTTCTGCCAAAAAGGGGTTTTAGTACTACAATGCAGCAAAAGTTGTAACTGAATTAAACTAAAAACGCATAAAGGTCAAGGAGCATGGGTAATATGGGGCGCGTGCCCGTTGGTATTGTCGGCGCATCAGGTTATGGTGGTGTGCAATTAGTCAGACTCCTTAAGGAGCATCCAGGGGTAGAAGTAGTTTACCTGGGCGGTGAAAGTAGTGCTGGGAAACCTTTTTCAGATTTATACCCACATTTGAGTCCGTTTGTGGATTTGAAGATTGAAGCAATCGACTTAGAAGAAATTGCAACTCGTTGTCAAGTAGTTTTTCTTTCTTTGCCCAATGGGTTAGCTTATAAAATGGCACCAACCTTATTGGCAAAAGGGTGCAAAGTACTAGATCTTTCGGCAGATTACCGTTTTTTTGATGTTAGTACTTATACATCTTGGTATGGTGGCGATCGCGAAGATCAAGAAATCGTCTCGAAAACTGTTTATGGCTTACCAGAACTGTATCGCGATCGCATCGCTCAAGCCGAACTAATCGGCTGTCCCGGTTGCTATCCTACAGCTAGTTTATTAGCATTAGCACCCCTGCTCAAACAAGGTTTAATTTTGCCAGAAACCGCTATTATTGATGCTAAATCTGGGACTTCCGGTGGTGGAAGACAAGCAAAAGTTAATATGTTATTAGCGGAAGCAGATAGTTCTATAGGTGCTTATGGAGTTGCCCGTCACCGTCATACACCCGAAATTGAACAAATTTGCAGCGATTTAGCCGGAAGCGAAGTTACAATCCAATTTACACCCCACTTAATTCCAATGGTGCGGGGCATCCTAGCCACAGTGTACGCCACCATGCGCGATCCGGGGCTACAACACAAAGATTTAATCACCATTTACAATGCCTTTTACCGCAACGCCCCTTGGGTGAAAGTTTTACCCAGTGGCACTTATCCCCAAACTAAATGGGCTTGTGGTACTAATCTTTGTTATATCGGTTTAGAAGTCGATTCGCGCACCGGGCGGGTCATTGTGTTGTCTGCGATCGATAATTTAATGAAAGGTCAAGCCGGACAAGCCGTTCAGTGCTTAAATATCATGATGGGTTGGGAAGAAACTTTAGGCTTACCTCAATTAACTTTCTATCCCTAAAGAGGCAGGGGAGATGGGGAGATGGGGAG
>NZ_JADEWG010000267.1 GCF_015207735.1 [Phormidium] sp. LEGE 05292 | reverse complement strand
TTAATAATAGAATTAAGCTCATTATTCGACAAAGCTATGGCTTTAAAAGCTTTGAATCTTTGCGAGAAAAGCTGTTAGCTTGTTTATTTAAATAAGATTTACTTATCCCCACAGGTACGGGAGAGCCGGAGGAAAAAAGCTGTTTCGTCTAATATCTATTGTGTTAACTAACAACAGCACTCAACAACTAGAAAACTGATATTTCCTCAACTGAAACAGGTGAGTAAGACAACTGAGTTTTAATTATTAAGTGTCTCTCCAACTAGCATTAATTAACAGAGGAAATTACTCGTTTTTGTCTGGTGTGGGTGCTATTGTTGTGAAAATTAGAATTGAGCAAAATATTAAGTTGTAGACATTAGTAATTCATGCAGCAATACACGCTACGTGCAGGCTACGCTAACGACTGAAGACTTTCATTTCATGGTTTTGTCTGAATATGACCGGAGAATTTTTCTTAGCTGTGACTAAAAAAACCTGTCTTGTACCTGGGATATCTCGTGATGGTTGATGCTCACTATAACGCCCAAAATTAGCACCATTTTCTCCTGGCTGAATGACAGTAGCATCCCAGCCATAGTTGAGCAATAAATCTTCCGGTCGATCGCACCCAAACTGCCAATGTCGTAAAACTCGTCCGCGATCACTTTGTCTAGCTTTTTCTCCAACTTCAACTGACTTCACACTGACAAAATCAGCGCCCAAAAAACTACCATCAACACTAAGCTCAGAAATTTTTTGCAACAGTTTAAACACAGCGATTTGGGGCAAATACATTAACACCCCTTCCAATAACCAAATAGAGGGATGAGTAACACAAAATCCCTGACTTAATAAAGTATCAACCCAATTATCTGTTAAATCAGCCTTAATTACAGTGCGAAAACACTTAGCAGGTACATCTTGAAGAATTGAATCTTTATATTGCAAAACTTCCGGGCGATCGATTTCATAAACACGAGTTCCGTTGTGCCAAGGCAAGCGAAATGCTCTAGCATCCATACCTGCACCCAAAATTACCACCTGTGATACTCCCAATTGCGCCGACATCAAAAAGTCATCGTAAAAGCGAGTACGCACGGCAATAAATCGGGTACGTTTGGCTGTGATTTGAGCTAAATTATCGCCTACTTTTTGCCACCTTTCTAACAAAATAGGAATTTCATCTGCTGCTAAGAGAGCTGCAAAAGGGTCTTCAAATAAGCGATCGCTTCTCTGGTTTTCAATTGCTCTTTTGGCGGCAACAATTAGTGCCGTGTGTGATATAGCTTTTTGAGTGCGATCGTCTGAAAACATATTTAAAGGCATTGACTAATGGGAACTAGTTTACACCTAATAAAACGGTTTCTGTCTGTTGTTGTCGATAAATATTAGCTTCTGCCAAAATATTTTTTTCCTCTGGATTAAACACTTTTGGTTGCATTTGATTCAAATCATCCAACACCGCATCAGCAATCGATATATCGCTAAACAAATAGTATTCAGTTAAACTACCAATCCGATAATTAAAAGATTTATACCGATGCTTAAAATACAATTCAACATTTCCCCGATGTGACCACAAGCCCAGTAAACTAACCTTAATATTCTGGTAATGACAACGTAAATCTCTTTCAATTTCGGGTATTCGTTGGGTAATTGATCGCTTAGTCACTCCAATCTTATGCAAAATTAATCCATCGGCTTCAATTTGCAGATAGTACAAATTATGTAATAAAATACTAGCCAACTGAGCACGATATAACCGCAAATCAACTAACCTTTCTGCTAAATTTAACGATTTAATCACCTTGGCTAATTCTGCTTGACGTGAAAGTTCAGCTAATTTGGCTAACAATAATGGTTCTTGGACTTGATTAAATTCATGCAATGGTAAAGCACCTATTGGAATTTTACCTAATGAAGTAAACTCATAAGCTGGTGGTTGAAGGTAAACATTTTTCTGTAGTACCTTGGCTTTAATTAACGGTTTCAGTTCTGGTAAATTAGGAATTCCCCAATCATAAACCCCGAAAGATTGCCAGAGTTTTTGTAATAGTTGTAGTGTGGTTCCTGATAATTTGATATGAAAATTGTCGTACAGTGGTAAAGTAGGTAATTCCTTTTTTGTCGCTACTGGATAACAAGTTTCCTCGGCATGAGCGAAGTGATGTTGCTTAAGTTTTCCTTTCCTGGCTATTAATTGACCAGCACAATAGGGGCAGAATAATTTAGATTTACCGCTAGGGACATCAGCAATTTCCACTAAGCTATTGTTAGAGTCAACTGCATATTTAAGCCATGTCATCTGTTGAGTTCCTTTGTTTAGGTGAGCAAATCTTTTACTGTTTTGTGTTGTTCAGTTAAGACAGCACCCTAATTTTAGTTTAATATTTTCTTAATGTTTTGGGAAATCAGGGATTGACTAACAATTAAACTTTAATTTTGCGGGTAGTAAATGAGTAGTGAGAATCAGGAACAGGAATTTAATCAGTCTGTAGATTACAGCCGACTGCGCCGCCTTTTGTTGATGGGACTTTGGGAAGAGGCAGACTTTGAAACTGGTGAATTGCTGCTTTTGTCAATTGGGGTAACTAATTGGAGAATTCGGGAAACTGATGGGGTAACGATGAGCGAGCGCAAAACTTTTTGGTCTACTGATTGTAGGATTAAAGACTATTGCCAATTAAAATAAACGGTGCCCAGTAATAAGGATGAACAAAACCTTTGTGATACAAAAGGCTAAGTTGTGCTTGCTGTAGAGCCGCAGTTTTTGAGATAGGCGCAGACTTTTTTCCCTTGGCTAAATTAGTGTAAAACTCTTGCATCAATTCGCTGGTACTGCGATCGCTAACTTGCCATAAAGAAGCAATCACAGCTTTGGCACCACGACTGAGAAAATAATAACTAATTCCGGCAATCTCTACTCCCTCAGAATCTGGCCCACCTAATGCGCTTTCGCAAGCTGATAACACCACTAAATGAACGTCTACCAAATCTTGCAAAGTTTCAATCTCAGGAATTGTTAATTTTTCACCTGTACCTAGCAACAAATAAGAATCCTTGGGGTGTCCGACTACAAATGCTCCATGAGTAGCCAGATGTAAAATCTTTTTACCTAACAAATTATCTCGCAGCGTCCGAAAATTAAATTCTCGGTTTAAAAACGCCTGACCGGGATAAATCCCTTGAGAATCATTGTTTTTTTGCCGCACGATTCTACTGATTTCATCTTTCACATTTGGTAAAGGATTAAAATTTAAAATCGGCTCAGATAAACCAAGTGCTAAAACTGAGATATTTTCTCTACCAACAGGTAGACGATCGCGCACATCGGTTAATTCGGCAGACAATATAGTAGAGATTGTATAGTTCTCTATTAAATATTTTTGTCCGTCAAACAATGCACTCATGGGAATGTAGCGGGTTACGCGATCGAGGGAAAAGACTAAATTTTTTACTGGGTTAGTTTTCAGTTCAGATTTTAGAGGTTTAATTAACCAATTGTAAAGTTGTTTTCCCGTAGCCTTAACTTCGGCAATATTAGAATTAGGAGTTTGCAGCAGTAGGCGAAATTTTAAGACAGTTTTCCCCAATTCTTCTTGCTTGACTGGAATTTCTAAGCTTTTAACAATTCCACCTGGGGCTGCCCATAATAGCCAGATTTTTTCTTTTAATACCAAAGGATAAATCAGTACTGTTCCTGGCTGTGCTTCCACAATTTCTCTAGCTTTACGACCTAAATCTTTGGGATTAAGGATGGCTTCATCTTGAGTCTGAAGCGAGCGAATTTGTTTTACTAAACTCTCCACAGCTTGATTGTATTGTTGGGTTAAAGCATCACGTTTATCTAATAGTTCGCCCAGTTGGCTACAGCGATTTTTCTGGCATTCATCAACTTGCTGTCCAAAAGCAATTAAACTGCCATAAGTTTGGATAATTTTTTCTTCAGTTGGGTTTAACTGACTACCATTGGTTTCTCCTCCGGCTCTACTATTTTCCGTGAACTCCCGCAATTCTTGAACTTTCAGCAGTTCTAAGGTTTGTTGAGCTTCTAAAATTCGTCCTTGTGAGAGTAATAAATTAGCTAATGAACGGTAAGTATCTGCAACAGTTTGAGTATAAGATTCTTGTTGTTCGCGTGATAATGGTTTAAGGTTTTCCCTAATGGATTCTGTGATATTAACTGATTGTTTGTAAAAGACTATAGCTAGTTCTGGTTGATTTTGTTTCTCTAGCAAGAAAGCAATGTTACTCAGAGTTAATCTTTCGGCTGGTCGATCGCCTATTTCTCTTTGAATAGCTAAGGCACGTTGATAAGTCTCCCAGGCTTTTTGATATTGACCATTATTTTGATAAACTACCGCTATACTGTTAAAAGTAATTGCTTCGCCAGAGCGATCGCCGATACTTTGTCTAATAGCTAAAGATTTTTGCAAATATTCCAATGCTTGAGAATAGTTAGCTTGTCTATCATAAACTATGCCGATATTAGTCAGAGTATTCGCTGCCCCAGCGCGCTCGCCAATTTCTTGTTTAATAATTAAAGATTGCTGATAAAAATTTAAAGCTTGAGTATACTGACCCAAGCGGTCGTAAACTAATCCAATATTGTTTAAAGTAGCACTTTCTGACGGACGCGCACCCAGTAGTTGAATAATTTTTAAACCTTTTTTGTAGGCTGATAAAGCTTGGTCATATTGACCTAAAGTGTAATAGATTCCGCCAATGTCATTGTGTAGATTTGCCGCATCCACCAGTTTACCGATTGTTTGATTAATTGTCAGTGCTTGCTGGTAGAAATCGGTTCTTCCGTACTTACTGTGCTAAATTATTAGGGAAGTGTTAAGCATCAAAGAGATGAAGAATAGATTACTGACTAAGTTGCTAAACCTACCAGGAGTTATAGTAGAAGAAAGTCAAGAAACAGAA
>NZ_JADEWG010000266.1 GCF_015207735.1 [Phormidium] sp. LEGE 05292 | reverse complement strand
TAGTCAGGCTGAGCATTGCTCAGCCTGACTACCCTTTGATTCAATCTTATCCTCATGATTATTGTCTCAAATTTTACCTCCTCTTAAGATTAGCGATCGCACCCACCAACTACTTTTGACCACACCCCTAGCGAACAGAAGCCCAAATTATTTCAAGCTATTGGGATTTTACCAGGGAAAGTCAGGTTTGACTCCGAAATCAACAGAGCATTTGTCAAGATTCAAGGGAAGGAGTACCCCTTGAAATACGCGCCTCATAACAAAGGGATGAGAGCTTGGGATGCACTCAAACTGGAATTAGGAGAAAACGGGTCAAAGGAATTAAGGCTAACGGTATATCCCCAAGCGTTGCATTTTCCGGGGCGGGATAAAACACACATATTAGGATTCTCGCTTGTAGGATTCGCACCTATAAATGGTGAGGATAATTCATCTGATAAGGATGTATTCACTGCACAAGATTTTGAGTTTAAACTTTGTGGACTGTGGCAATTTATTCCAGTGTGTAGAACGCCGTGCATTTCAGTTTTTCGGAATTTTAATGAGGAGATTAAAGCCAGAATTAAACCGTTAGACTCGGCACGGAAAGTTCGATTCATGAAAGCGCAGCATCTTCCATTAATTTGGAAAGATGCGCTAGTACCGCCATTCCGATTCAATCCAAAACTTCAGAAGGAGGAGCAAGGTAAGCGTTATTTTGTGGAGATAAAAGCACGGTTCATCCCAGGCAGGGATATGTTTGGATTTGAATCTTTGAATGGGATACCAACTGAAGAAATACCACCACATTTCAAACCTGGTAAGGCTTTGAAGGCAGAAGTACTGGAATTGAAGAAACAGCAGAAGCGGGCTAAAGCGGAGGAAGTGAGTAACGTCGATCGAGCAAGAAGTTCGCCGCCTACTACCACTGATAAGCCTAAGCCTACGCTCAAAAAGAAGGTTGTCGTGCAACCTGAAACTGAAGAAACTGGTGGGAGCGATCGCACAATGGATTTGTAGAGTACCTGGTTAACTGGTGGGAATGGCGAGCGCGACAGCTAGGTTAAATTATTTGCTTTCTTAACTACTTCCTTTAACTCTTCAAAGGTGATACTACCGTCTTCATCTCCATGCGTAGCTAGCAATTCTTGGGGACTACTCATACCTGTTTCAGCCGAGATGATTGCACTTAAACCAGGGCTTAAAAAAAGCTCATGAATGGAGACTTTGCCGTTTTTATCTCCATCTAAGGTATTAAAAAGAGATTGAAGTTCTTGCTCAGTTGCCATAAGTTTTTATCTGAATTAATTATTCAATTTAAGATCTTTTCATTAAATAAATTTATATCCAAAGACGTAGAAAGGGGTATTGCTGGGGGCTTAGATTTTTCTCTTGTTTACGCTCCCTTTTTCTCCTATACATGACATCTGCTGTTTTTTTGGCTTTTTTGGGGAACTTTTGTCACCAATTCTGGCCTAATCCTACTTTTTCTTTACTCATTTAACGGCAGAGCAACGCTTTCCAGCCAGAAAATTATTAAGTTATTTTGCCATCTTTGTTAAGATATTTGCCATTTAATGGATAGTATGTTGGCGGGTAGTCCTCACACGCTTTTTGTAGCAACCAGAGTATTACCAACCATTGAACCGGAAACCAACGTTCTTACATCAAGCATTGAATATGAATCACACACTTAAGAACAAACGCGCACTAATCACGGGTGGCAGTCGCGGTATTGGGGCAGCGATCGTTAAGCGTTTAGCCAGTGAAGGCGCTGATGTTGCTTTCACCTATAGCAGTTCACCCGAGCGAGCCAATGAAGTTGCACAGGCAGCACAGGCGTTAGGTGTCCGGGCTGTTGCCATCCAAGCTGACAGTGCTGATGCTAGTGCGGTAGTCGCTGCGGTTGAGCAAACGGTGGATCAATTAGGTGGCATTGATATCCTGGTTAATAGTGCTGGTGTGCTAGCAATCGCTCCGTTAAATGATTTCAAACTCGAGGACTTCGATCGCACTCTTGCCGTTAATGTGCGTGCTGTCTTTGTCGCAACGCAAGCCGCAGCCAAGCACATGCAAGCTGGTGGACGCATCATTAACATTGGCAGCACCAACGCCGAACGGATGCCCTTTGCAGGAGGTGGTGTATATGCGATGAGCAAATCCGCTTTACAAGGTTTGGTACAAGGGCTGTCGCGGGATCTCGGACCGCAAGGCATTACGATCAACAATGTGCAGCCAGGACCGATCGCGACGGAAATGAATCCTCCGACTGGGGAATTTGCTGAAATGCTTACGAAGCAAATCGCAATCGCCCGCTACGGCACTGTTGAAGAGGTGGCAGGCATGGTCGCTTATCTAGCGAGTCCTGAAGCGGGTTACATTACAGGCGCAAACCTGATGATTGATGGAGGTTTCAGCGCTTAACTACAGTCAGCAAAGAACACGATTTGCCTTTGGTACGATGGCACCGCCCTTGACGCGGCACGACTTCTCACGGATTTTCCCACAGCCTGATTTGGCTGTTTCAAAATGTGTACCAATTACATAATTAATATGCTGCGTAATCGCTTTCGCTTGTACCTCCGAGTAACAAGCATTTAGTAAAATACACTCCACTGAATCAGCAAACAAACTAAATAAATCGGCGAGTGCTTCTGTACTAACAATTTGCACTCCTTCAGTGCCTCTTATTGCTTATAGTTTGGTAATACTACCTTGCTTAATCTCAAACCGTTGGTATGCCTTAATTGTAGCTTCATCATTATCACCAAGTATAGAACGGGCATAGTCCAAATAATCGAAAGGGTCAACGCCTGAGTTAGCTATGCAAGCTTTCAGGTATGCTCCTCTAAATTTGTGGTAGGTCATATCCTCTATAATTGCCCAATCTTTGGCACGCTCATTTAACACTTTTGACCAACGTCTGTTAACTCTCTCCGGGTCTTCTGTGGCATCAAATCGTTTATCATGCTTCTCTAAAAATTCCATACCAGCTAATACCAAATCAGCTGATAGCAGAGTAGGAACTGTAAACTCAAAATCTCTCAACTTCTGTCCATCAAGTTTCCTGCTTTTCCCCTTCAATTGACCTGTAAAACCTAACTCATAATCCCCTATTTTTCTAAACTTTGCTGATAAGTGGACTTCAGCCATTCTGCGTCCAGTTGCTAGAGCGATCGCACAGGAAACATCGCGCCATTCCACATCAAACAAAGTAGCTCCATTAGCTACTTGTGTAAGCACTTCCTTGGCTTTAATTAAGTAGGGCGATAAGCCTAAATATATCCTATTTTCAGCCTTTGAACGAGCTTTAACTTGTTCTCGATACCGGACATTTTGCTTTTCTTTGTAGGGACTGAATAGGAAACTTAAAGCATTACCAAAGTGAGTAATTATTGTGCAAACTGGATTGTAATTAGCCTGGTCTAGCAGTTCAGTTTTAGCAGCTTTCTTTAGCTCTTTTTTCAATGCTGTAATTTGGCGTAAACAAGCCCCATATTCCCTTTCGGCTTCTGGCTTATCATCTGGGTAGTTAGCTTTAAGTAATGCTGCTTCCTTGGTGGCTAAATCTTTCCAACCTATCAAACATAAAGATTTTACTCCTTTCTCTCTGTTGCTGCGATTATACGGCGCTAGAGCTTCAAATTTGGGGAGTAGTTCCTTTACTCGCCACTCGATAAACTCATTAGTCAATTCATCAGGATGCTTTAGCTGTCTACTCATCTTCCTTACTCTGATTTACTCTGCTTTTAAAGTAAGCAAGGAATAAGCTAAACGTCCATGAATTAATGCTTATGATAACTTCCTTGAATACATTAAGATTAATATATTAAACCTATTTATCTATTGAGTAGTGGTATTGATAAAGTACTATAAACCCACTAATCTATAGATATACCAAGAGACTAACTGATATGGCAACTAAACCTAAAATTGATTGGGTAAAATTGGGTCAGCAATTAGCTCAAAACCTTGATGGCATTACCAATGAAGCCCAGATTAAGCAACTGACTATCGACACAGTAAATCAAATTATTGAAGCCGGAATCACCCTTAAGCGTCCTTTAGGCATTGTTCGCAAAGAAATTGAAGCTAAATTTCCTATAGTGCCAGCAACAAAAGTAAAACCAAAAGGGTATTACTTCACTAACACAGGATTTGGCAGAGTAGAACGCTTTGAGCATTTAGCTTTATGGTACTTAACCGAAAATACCGACCGATGGAATGTCACAGGCGATGATGCTAGAAGGGAATACTGGCAAGGTTTACCTAAGTTTGGCATTCAGCAATCAACGCAGTCAGGAAAAACGGAAACTTTAGAAACATCACCACTACCTAATTTGACTACTCAAATGTTGGAAACTGCTGTCGTTGATGCTTTGGGACTCGATGAGGAAACTAGGGAAATTTTAGGATTGGCGATCGCACATTCAGGCTTAGATTTGGCTGAATTTATGCAGAGGGCTATCAAAACCTACGCTAACACCATCACTGGGAAAATTAGACGCTTAGAAGAGGACAGCTTAGAAAATATCTCAACGGAGGAATTACTCAATAATCCTAAATATTCTACTTATCCTGGTAGAGCGGAAGAGATGGTCAGAAGAGCGATTAATGCTATCAAAATCTATAATTCCGAAGTAGCGAACGAGCCTAAACAACGATGGATTATTACTCAAAGTTTGCTCTCAGAATTGACTGGTTCAAGGGGTTCTGTTGTTCAATCAGCTATGAAGAAATATCGAGATGATATCGACTCCCATCATCAAAAATACCCTGAGTTTTTTAATGAAGACGGCACTCTCAAACAATACTTTAACCGCAAGCGTGGTATTGATATCAGGGATGAGATTGACTTGGTTCAGCTAGTCCCTAATGGATAGCGACTAAAACTAAAAACCTTTGATGGATAATTTGTGGGTCTAATATCTGAAATTCCCCGGAGCA
>NZ_JADEWG010000265.1 GCF_015207735.1 [Phormidium] sp. LEGE 05292 | reverse complement strand
CCCCACTTCCTCCCAGTACCTAGTCCCCAGTCACCTTGACGATTAGCAAAGAAAAATAGTGCAATTTTAAGTCAGAGCGATCGCGCAAATCACAATATACTACTTGTTCAGTTGTAGTTGCTCGTTCTACCACATAACTATACTGCAACAAATCTCTTTGCTGTAAAATTTGCCAAACCTGCGGATAAACCGAACTCACCTTCATCAATACCACCACATCTGCCCAGTTTAAAACCGCTTCTAACTCTTCTACCTGATAAAGAGCAGGTAAAATCACCAACCGCTGATCTCGTATAGTTAAAGGTAGCCCTAAAGCCGCCGCTGCTGCCATTGGCGAAGCAACTCCTGGCACTGTCTGCACCTTTACTTCTGGATGTTGCTGCTGCAAAGTTGCCGCCAAATAAGTAAAAGTGCTGTAGAAACTAATATCTCCCTCACAGACAAAAGCAACATCCTCACCCCGTTGCAAATATTCCCACACCTGCCGCGCTGCCAGTTGCCATGCAGAATTTAAAACCGCCTCATCCTGGACATAGGGAAATTGCAAAGCTAACTGCACTTGATTGGATTGTAGCCATTGGGAAACTATGCGCTGCGCTATTCCCCGTTTGCCCCCAATTCCAGCAGGAAAAGCCACAACTGGTACACTTTTCAGTAAATGCAATCCTTTCAGGGTAATTAATTCGGGATCTCCTGGGCCTACACTAATTCCGTAGAGAGTGCCTGTTTGCACGATAATTGACAAACTTTTGACTAACTGTTTACTGTTCTAATCTAAGCTAACTAAGGGTTTTCCACATAATGTATCCTGATTAGCCAAAAAAAATCAGTAAAAATACTAGGATTGAATTAATCTAGCAGGCATAAAATTTTACTATGAGTTAAATTATCAGTTATTGTAGAATAATTGCCGAAAAATTTTTGTGAGTAAAACTCTGAAATTCGAGCTATTAGAACTAAAATGCCCTTACCTACTGTTATTTTACCTGGATATCTAGAAGGTGCAACTGCTTACATCCCCTTAGAGAAAAGCTTGCAAGCACTTGGTTTTCCTACGGTAACAGTACCACTACGAAAAAGAGACTGGTTGCCAACGGTGGGAGGTCGATCGATGATGCCAATTTTGCGAATACTCGATCGCACCGTCAAACAAACATTAAAGCAGCACAACGCCTGTCAAATTAACTTAATTGGACACTCAGCAGGCGGTTGGATTTCCCGAATTTACATCGGAGAAAAACCATACACTATTCATGGAGATGAGATCGAATCAGATCAGGTTTGGGGTGCTCATTCTTATGTTGCCACACTCATAACTTTAGGAACTCCCCATGTTAGTTTAGAACGTTGGACAAAACGTAATTTAGATTTTGTCAAAGTTAACTATCCTGGCGCATTTTATCCCTACATTCGTTATGTTTGTGTTGCCGGAAAATCTATTTTTGGAGCACGCAAAAAAGGGAGTTGGTTAGCTTTTAACAGTTATCAAATAACCTGTGGTAACGGTGAAACTTGGGGAGATGGAATTACACCAATCGAAGTTGCACATTTAGACAATGCAGAAAATCTAACTATTGAAGGCGTTAGACATTCTCCTAAATCACCGGGACTGTGGTATGGTTCTCCCGAAATTTTACCACTTTGGACAAAATATTTAGTTTAATTTGTCATTTGTCATCACTTATTCTTGTATCCTCAACTAAAGGGCATCTAAATATTAGATTTTTGGTGTTAGGCAAAAACTATTAATCCCTCTCCCCATCAGCCTAAATATTAAATTTAAATGCGTAGCAGTTTAGTAGCTCCTTATCGCCCTCTTTTTGGTTTTAAATTTAAGCTTTTTCTAAAGAAGGTTCTCTTACTGGATAAGGAATGGGCACTTCTTCAACTTGCGGTAATTTTTCTAATGTTAAAGGAGAAGAAGGACTAGCACCAGATAACCGCTTGAGTAAATTTGGTCGCAAATCGTGTAATAGATAGATAATGCGATCGCCAATCTCCCATTCTTCCGTCGCCGGAACTATAATCAAACGTTCATCTCTTTCCATTAACAAAGGTACAACTTCCCCAGAATTAATTAACGCTTGCAAATGTGCTTGTTGAAAAGCAAAACCTTCTTCTTTTAATTCAGTTTCTCCTAACTTAACTTTGCCATCATTTAGATATTCATTCCAATTTTTAATTTGTAAATGAGGCACAAAAGCTTGTTGAATTTTATTATGATGGTTTTTGTTGTCGTTACTTAATTGAGGATCGCGAGGAAATACCGCCAAAACTCTCGGTGGGGAAAACTCTTCAGTTGCTCTTTGCGCCAACACCAAATTTACTTCCCCGTTATTAGTCATAGAAATAAAGGTTCCTGCACTAGCTAATCCAGCTTTTTCCAAAACCTCCATATCTAAAGCACTACTTAAGAAAACTCGCAAATTCTCCTGTTCTGCTAACTTACAAGCTTCTGGATCGGTATCAATCAAAACTGCTGATTCACCTCGTTCTTGGAATATTCGCGCAATCAACCTTCCCAAAGCATGAGAACCGACAATCACGACTCCAGTTGCTTCTGTAGAAGTAATTTTTAGTAATTGAGCCATCAATCCTGCGGTTAATCCTTGAAAAAATACAGTCATAATAATTGTTAGGAAAACCAGCGCCTTGATAGAATCTCCCCCGTTAAATCCCCTTTGGGTTAACAAAATTGCAAATAAAGAAGCAACCGAAGCCGAAACAATTCCTCTGGGTGCAATCCAACTAACAAAAAGTTTTTGTCGCCAATTTAAGTCGCTATTCCAAGTACAAACAGCAATACTAATTGGGCGTACCACAAACATTAATACCAAAATGGTAAAGACGCTACCCCAACCCAAAACGAACAAACTGGCGATCGACAAATCAGCTGAAAGCAGAATAAATAAAACAGAAACGCTTAAAATAGTTAACTGTCCTTTAAAACGTCGAATCAAACGTTCTTCGGGAACTGAAGATGCTCTCAGGATAATTCCGGCAACTACAGTAGTCATTAATCCTGATTCGCTGCGGATCGTTTGCGCCAGCGTAAATAAACCCCACAAACCCGCTAAAACTACTAAATTTTTCAGTTCTTCAGAAATAAAATTTGCGCGTTTGAGAATCCAACCCAGCAACCAACCACCACTAGCGCCGATAATTCCCCCAATACCCAAGCGCAAGAATAGACCACTGAGAGCTAAAAGCGGGTTAGCATTTGGGTTGAGGATGGTATCTAAAACCACCACTGCCAGAATTGCGCCTACAGGGTCAATTAAAACCCCTTCTCCTTCGAGGAGGGTAGCTACTTGCCGATCGACCTTCACCTGTTTCAGCAGTGGACTAACCACCGTTGGCCCAGTTACTACCACCAAAGAAGCATAAAGGAAAGCGATCGACCAAGGAAACTCACCCAACCAATGCGCCGCCATCCCACCGCCAATTAAAGTAATTAGCGTTCCTATTGTCACCAAATTCCGCAAGCTACCAGAAACCCTTCCCAGTTCCCGTAATTCCAGGTTTAATCCACCTTCAAACAAAATCACAGCTACCGAGAGTGCCACAATTACCTCTAAACCAGTACCCAGCAAGTTTGGATGCAACACACCCAATCCATTTGGCCCTAACAAAATGCCAAATACCAGTAAGAAGACGATGCTGGGAACTTTCAAAAATTCCGCCAGCACCTGGGCACTTATGCCTGCAACGATCGTAATGACCATCAACAGGGTAATTTCAAAGGATGCTTCCATAGGTCTTCATTAATGCAGGCTAACAATCAGAACAGAGAACAGGGAAAGTTGTGAATTTTGCATTTTTAGGGGCGGATTTTGCCGAAAGATTGTCTATATTCACTAAACCCGCCAACACAGAGTATGAACTTCCCAAGAGTCCCTTTGTCCCCTTGTACCTTTGTCCTCTGTTTTGGGTTTGGTCAAAATGCCTCATTTATAATGCACAAAAGCTTTGCTGATCTTGGAGAAGTGTACTGATTAGTAGAGTAATGCTTGCTCAGACTAAAATCACGGCAGAAAGGCGGAGGGCAGAGGTTTCCAGAAGAAAAGGGAAGAATTTGTTTCTTCCAAAAGCCAAAAATGGTTTAAAGCTTTTTTATTTTATTACTTACTTAATCATGTTTTCATTATGCAATGCTCCATAAATATCTGCCAATTGTTTCAAATAATTACGTTGAGCAGCAAAGTCAGGATTGCGGATAATTTTGTAAGCATGGGCGTAAGACGACAGCGAGGATGTAAAGATAGAAATACAATCTGTAAATTTTTCACTGCGCCAATTAAAAACTTCTTGACAAATCACTCGTAAACCTGCCACTTCCGCAGCAGTCCGAAAACTCTGGGCGCTGACATCGAGCGATCGCCAACCAGTAAACTCATCTTTTTGCAGATTCGAGTACTCACCCATATTAGAATGATGAATCCAACCAAATCCGGTTTCTGTTAATTTAGCTGCAAGTTGTTGCAGATAAGCAGCTAAAGTCGGTTGGTCAGCATGAACTAAAGAATCAAAGCTAAAAGCAAAATCAATTGAGTTATCCTCAATCATTGCCAAAGAAGAACCATCATTGACAAAATAGCGAATATGGCTATATTTCTGAAACTTTTCTTGGCAAATTTGAATACATTTATCAGATAAATCGACTAAAGTTAACTCCTGACACAGGTCTTTCAGAAATTCTGTCCACCGTCCTGCACCTGGGGCAATTTCCAAAATTCGTCCAGCTGGTACAAACGGATAAAGTCTGGGCATTAGCACTGCATACCACTGAATGGGAATATTACCCCAGTTTCTCGACCATTCAGCCCCACCCTCAGACCAATCATAAGTCTGATTCCAAGTCTGGTAGTTCTCCTCTATAGTTGGCATTACACTCCTCCTTGTCTTTATTGGGGACTGGGTACTGGGGAC
>NZ_JADEWG010000264.1 GCF_015207735.1 [Phormidium] sp. LEGE 05292 | reverse complement strand
CTTGTCCCCTATTTCCCCATCTCCCCATCTCCTCTGCTCCCTTGCTCCCCTGCGCCTCTGCTCCCCTGCTCTCCTTCACCATCGTAGTTGACTATTTCTCCAGAGGAAGTATGAGAGGGGGTTGATTCTGGAGTGGCTAGTTGGTGAGGAGATTTTAACCAAGACATTCGTCCGGGTACTGGTTGACGCGATCGTTGTAAGCCTTGCAACATTTCTGATAATTGCAATCCTTCTAAGGCAAATTTAGATTCGCGCAATTTGTGCCAAACGGAACGAGACATTAATAGAGTATGGGCGATTCTTTGTGCGCCAATCTGTTCTAAAAATTCTTCGCGTTCTGGTTGGTAGTCAGCGGAAGTTAATTGTAAGGGTTGGGCGGGGAAGTCTTGGACGATGCGTGCCATTTGGGAGAGCAGTTCTGGATACAGCCAGGTATAAGCTGGGTGAACTGTCATTTCAGCTTTGTGGGGTGCTTTCCCTGTCCGACTGAGTTGGAGTTGAAAATAGCCGATCGCTGCTTTCCTCTGAGGTTCAAATACGTAACCGCTGACTACTTCGGTTTTACTAAACCATTGGCGCATTCCTTCGATTAGGGCGCTGAAGAAACCTGTTTTAAAATCTTGAACGTGGCGATCGAATACTTGTCGCACTAATGGTGGCATTGCTGCTGTATCTAATTGATAGAGCAGTTGCGCGTCGGCGTTACTCACTGGCAGCAAGTTGGGTAAATCTGGCTCTCGTTCTTGCAGTTCCGTTAATAATGATGGTGAAATTTCCCAGGCGGTTAACTGCGCTAATGGTTGAAATCCATTTTGTCGATATAGAGCTAGGGTATGTTTGTCGTTGATGTTGACTTCTAGCAACCAGGTACGTGCTTCCCAGATCGTTTCAAAGCAGTGGCGTAGCAGTAGGGAACCTGCTGCTAGGCTGCGTGTTTGGCTATTCGTTTGGCGATCGACTATTACCCTTTCTACTCGCCATGTGCTACGGGTACGATTAAAAGGTTTGACTTGAATCATGCCCCTAACTTGTTGTTCTTCCTGAGCAACATAAGCACATAATTCATAGCGTAATGGGTTAGGAAACAGGCTGAAAAATTTCCATAGCCCGTAGCACTGGTTGAGGCGTTCTAGATGCTGTTTTGTCTCATTCAGACTGTCGAGGTCATTTGCCTCTGGAGATTGCATGAGAATTTTTTCGTTGGCGTTAGCGTCTGCGTTCGCTTCAGCGATGCTTAGGATTATGGCACTTATCGCTTCTAAGTCCCGACGTTGTAGGGGACGGATCGCAACTTTTGGCTCCTGGGGTGGGAATGGGGTCATATTCACTCAGGCTGTTCTTTTGCCTTGGTAAGATTACTGCGGTAGTTTCTTGCTTGTTCAAGCCAGATTCTATTACAGCTAAGGAAGAGGTTTATGTGATCTTCCACCTACAAAACTCCGCCGAGAAAACGGGTTTTTTAGTTAGCGGGCTGCGGATCTGGGTTGAGCTAAATGACTTGCTTGCCAGTTTCACGCTGCTGTTGATTTTTAAGACTGGTGGGCATTACCAGTTTCAGTGTAGCACTCGACAAGGGTGGGTTTTATGGGGTTAACATATCGAAAACCCGCCCCTACAACTCAAAACTTTCTACTGTTTACTGTTCTCTTCCCTAGTTTTTACTTACGTTCGGGATGTTCCGACTCTGGAGAAGTAGGATTCATGCGGTTAATAGCCGAAATCATCTGATAAAGTCTTCCCAAGTCGCGTTGATTAAAATACATCGCTAGACGAGGTAAATCAAAGCTTTCATCACCTGTTTCTTGTGGGAAAGCTGAGGTTTTTTGAATTTTTCCTTTCACCAGAATGTCTGAGAAATTCTCATTTAACCATTCAACATCTGAGTCTTTTAGTTCGGACTTGAGGCGAATGACGAATTGTTCCCCAACGTAACGACTTGAGTGATAAACTCGATAGAAACTGGTAATCGCTTCACAAGCTACATCTAAATCGTCTGTAATGGTATAGACGCTGCGATCTTCGGGATTGACTAATCCACGTTTAACTAAATGCTTGTCCACATAAGCATCCCAGTCTGTCCAATAATCACCACCTGGACGATCGATCAATATTAACGGAACAGGGCCATATCTACCAGTTTGGCAAAGGGTCAGACATTCAAAAGCCTCGTCTTGAGTCCCAAAACCACCAGGAAAAACCCCGATCGCATCACTTTCTCGTAATAAAAACAGCTTGCGCGTGAAAAAATATTTAAAGTGAATTAGCTTGGGATCTCCATCGATAAAGTGATTAGCTGACTGTTCAAAAGGCAGCTGAATATTTAAACCAAAAGACTTGTCTTTCCCTGCACCTTCATTTCCCGCCTGCATAATCCCGCCGCCGCCACCAGTCATCAACATGAATCCTAACTCGGTGACGCGACGACCAAAGTCTACAGCCATTTGGTACTCTGGTGTATCTGATGGCAACCGAGCCGAACCAAAAAAGGTAACTTTGCGAATATGTCGGTAAGGATAAAAAGTTTGGAAGCCTCGTTCCATATCTAGTAACGAAGCAGTTAAAATTTTCCAGTCCAGGCGATCGATCTCACCACTACCCATTCGTAATAAGGTAGCCAATGATTGTTCAATCCATTTCTTATATTTATGCGTAGGTAGCCGATTGATTAACTCTGCCAACTCTCCTGGCAAAGACTCATTTGTATTGAACGAGGGTGTAATAGTCATAATTATCGCATCGGGTATTCTATTGTACCGATTTTCCTGTCCCGAATGTAGCCTTTAGTCGCAGTAAATCTCCACAACTTCACCCCAGTTCGGGTTATTACAATATTCTTTTCCATCAAATGCTAAAAGCGTCTTAAATCCCAGCGATCGAAGACGCTATATTAAACAAGCAGTAAACTATGCAGCTTTCCCAGTCTTCTAAGTCAACTTTTCAGCTTCTTTGGAACTTATCACACCTAATGAGTCGATCGCAGCGGAAAGATTTAAACCATTCAATATACTTGAACTGATTAGTCTCTAGATTTTCAGAAATTTAAATCTGAGAGTTTTAAATTCCGCATAGCGTTACTTTTCGTCTGGGCGTATGTACTTTTCCAAAGTCTGGGCTAAAGTAGTCTTGGGAACTGCACCAACCACCATATCAACGCGCTGACCGCCTTTGAAGATCATTAGCGTCGGAATGCTACGAATCCCATATTTGGTAGCAACATTGGGATTCTCATCAGTATTGACCTTAACGACTTTTACTTGACCTGCGTACTGCTCGGCGATTTCATCTACCACGGGTGCGACCATACGGCAAGGCCCACACCAAGGAGCCCAAAAGTCAACTAAAACAGGAACATCACTCTCAACTACTTCTACGTCAAAAGTAGAGTCTGTAACTTGTGCGGCTGCTGACATGCCCTAAATTCCTTACATAACATTGTCTTTATTTCTTTCGGCATTCTACCACACCGAAAAGCTTTGTTCTCTTATCCATAGGTAGATAAACTCTGAGTGGCTAGGAAAATCGAAAGTTTTTGATTGTAAAAAATTACTATGGGAAAAAAGGAACCGCCCGAACATTAGTCCGGGCGGAGTGTGGTGTGAGGAGTGAACGGAAACATGCGTCTCCGCTTTCTCTATTGTAGGCCACAGAATCATTTTTAGGGTAAGTTTGGAGAGGTTGCTGAAAATTTCCTCACTTTAAATTTTCAGAGTAAAACTACTTACCCATACCCAATTGTTGAGCTTTTTGATATACTTTACCCTCGGTTAAGAGAGAGGGAGCAATTACCACCTCGACTTGTTGCATTTCTTTGATGTTTTTGGCTCCTAGAGTACCCATACTGGTCTGCAAGGCTCCTAACAGGTTGTGAGTACCATCATCAAGCGCAGCTGGCCCGCGAAGAATTTGTTTTAATGTGCCTGTAGAACCGACCCGAATCCGAGTGCCACGAGGTAAAACAGGGCTAGGAGTAGCCATACCCCAGTGATAACCACGTCCAGGCGCTTCTTTGGCTCTAGCGAAAGGAGAACCAATCATTACTCCATCCGCACCACAAGCAATACACTTACAAATATCACCACCAGTAATTAAACCACCATCAGCAATCACTGCCACATAATTGCCAGTTTCCTGATAATAATCATCTCTGGCAGCAGCACAATCAGCTACGGCAGTTGCTTGAGGTATTCCCACACCCAACACACCCCTAGAAGTACAAGCTGCACCAGGCCCAATACCTACTAATACCGCAGCAGCGCCCGCTTTCATTAAATTGAGGGCAACTTCGTAAGTGACACAGTTACCCAAAATTACTGGAATGGGCATTTCTTTACAAAACTGCGGTAAGTCTAAAGGCGTTACTGACTCTGGGGATAAGTGAGAAGTTGAAACGACAGTAGCTTGAACAAAAAATAAGTCTGCTCCCGCATTGGCAACTACTAAACCATATTTACTGGCTCCGGCGGGGGTGGCGCTAACGGCGGCAATACCACCTTTTTGTTTAATTTCTTGGATGCGTCGCTCAATTAGCTCTGGTTTAATAGGTGTTGCATAAAGTTCCTGCATCAGGGGAACAAACTCTTCTTTACCCACTGAAGCAATTCGATCTAAAATTGGCTCTGGATTTTCATAGCGAGTTTGGATGCCCTCTAAGTTAAGAACACCTAAGGCACCCAATTGTGATAACTCTACTGCCATGCGTACATCGACTACACCATCCATCGCACTGGCAATAATTGGGATTTCTCGCTCAATACCGCCTATGCGCCAGCGAGTGTCTGCCAAGCTGGGGTCTAAAGTTCTAGGCCCTGGCACTAGTGCGATTTCATCAATACCGTATGCTCGGCGAGCAGCTTTACCTCGCCCAATTTGAATGTCCACGCTCGTACTCGTTCCCAAGATGTTATTTAAGCTAGGGTATCAAATTTTGGGGCAGGGGAGCAGGGGAGCAG
>NZ_JADEWG010000263.1 GCF_015207735.1 [Phormidium] sp. LEGE 05292 | reverse complement strand
GTGGGGAGATGGGGGGAAAATAATTTAACTAAATTATCTCTTCAACTCTCCCTACCTCCCCACCTCTTCTGCATTAAAGCCTTCTGCCTTTCTGCAATTACTGTGCTCCTTGTTCCTGTTTTTCAATGGCTTTTTCGGTGCGTTCGTAAGGATTAGTTGGTTGTTTTTTGGGAAACAAGCCTAGCATAAAGTTGTTGAGTGTGGTTCGAGTTTGTAAGCTGGCATTACTGACGGGTTTGAATGGAATGCGATCGCCCAACAAGACAAACAACAAAAATAGTAAAATCAGCAGAGGAAACTTTGCTTTAGAAAACATAACAATAAATTAACTAAATAGTTAATCAAATCGTTTAATTCTATTGTTCCCACTTATAGCGTTAAAGCAGCGATTTTTTTGGGTTTATTTAAGGGTGAAGTTTGCCATCAGGCAATTTAGCTTCTTTAAAGTTAGCTCCCTCAAGGTTAGCACATCCCAACACATTTAAACTGAGGGCGGCTGCGCGATCGCTTGCTTTAAGATTGAAACCTAAATTAGCATTGCGCGGATCGTCATTTGTTGGCGTGGTTCCTAATTTAAAACCTACAGAACCGCCATCATTATTAGCTTTTAGCCTCAAACTAATACCAACACAACCTAAGTCAGCACGTTCTAAATTAGCTTTGGTTAAGTTAGCTCTTTTTAAGTTAGCATTTCCCAGTTTTGCGCCTTCTAAGTTAGCACTTTCCAGGTTAGCTCTTTCCAAGTTTACACCGCTTAAGTCAGCTCCCTGTAAATTAGCATTTTTCAAGTCACATCCGGGGCATTCTCTAGTTTCCAGCAATTTATCCACTCGTTTTTGAGTGTTTAAAAAGGAAATATAGAAATATGATGTAACTCCCGCAGCTAGTAAAATTATCAAAACGGTGAGATGCTTAAATTTCATGGCTAAACTGAAAGCTACTTTGGCTTTCTCAATCAAGTAGTTGATCTTTACTACTAAACTTCCAGTTTTCGATCCGGAATTTCTCCTGAAACTTCAGTAAAAACTCTTAGGCTAAATGTAGATCCGCGACTTCTTCAAGAAGTCGGGATCTGAACACTAGTAAAGTTGGGAATCAGGGGATCAGTAAAAACCCCGATCTAGTCAACTGTTAGCTGCTAATTTAGAAAGGTTCTCACCTGTGACACGACAAATTCGCCAGTCTGGTAACACATCTGCACCCATACGTTGATAAAAGCCGATCGCAGGTGCATTCCAATCTAATACGCTCCATTCTAAACGTCCACAATTCCGTTCTACTGCTAATTTAGCTACATGAATAAGTAATGCTTTCCCAATACCTTGGTGGCGGTATTCTGGTAACACAAATATATCTTCTAAATATATTCCTGGTTTAGTTAAAAAGGTTGAATAATTAGGAAAAAACAAAGCAAAACCTACTGCTTTTCTATCTAATTCAGCTAATATAGCTTCGGCATAAATGCGTTCCCCAAATAAGTGAGATTCTAAATCTGCAATATTCCCCGTAACTGCATGAGATAACTTTTCGTATTCCGCCAAACCTTTTATTAGATGAAATAAAGTTGGCACATCTTGGGGAGTTGTCGATCGCAAAATCAAATTAGTCATAGTTAAGAAGGCAGAAGGCAGAAGGCAGAGGGCAGAAGGCAGAAGGAATACCCAAAAATAAATTTTAGGGGCTTAAAACCTCTTTTTAGCAAAGGCAAATAATTTTTCTGCCTTTTTTTGGTCATTGATTAACCAAAAAGTATTTTAGCAGAGAGTACTAAAAAGAAGAAGGTAGGAGATAAAAGAAAGATTTTCACCTTTCTCCTTTCTTACCTTCTGCCTTCTGCCTTCTGCCCTCTGCCTTCTATTTCAACCAACTTTTGAGACGTTGAGCAATTTGAGGGCGGCGTAATTTCCGCATAGCTTTACTTTGAATTTGACGCACTCGTTCGCGGGATAAATTGTACAAATTACCCACTTCTTCTAAAGTGCAAGGTTCACTGGTTGTTAAACCATAACGTAGGGAAATTACATCTTTTTCTCTCGGTGTGAGAACATCTCCTAATACTGTCCAAATTTCCTGACGCAACATAGTATCATTCATTTGTTCTTCAGGAGATTGGGTATCATTATCTTCTAACAAATCTACCAATTCTGTATCTTCTTCTCTGCCAACTCTGTGGTTTAAAGAAAGCGATCGCCTCCGTAACTGTTGTAACTGATGCAAATGCTCCAGGGAAATATCTAAAGCTTTAGCTATTTCTGCTTCTGTAGGGTTTCTTCGCAATTGTTGCTTGAGTTCCCGTTGAATTTTTTTCAGTTTATTCAGTTTTTCTACAATGTGAATTGGTAAACGAACAGTCCGCGCATCATTGGCGATCGCTCTGGTAATCGCTTGGCGAATCCACCAGTAAGCATAAGTCGAAAACTTATAACCTTTATCAGGATCGAACTTTTCTGTAGCTCGGTTTAACCCCATTGCACCTTCTTGTATTAAATCCAAGAATTGTACTCCTCGATTTAAATACCGCTTGGCGATCGACACTACTAATCGCAGATTCGAGCGAATCATTTTCCGTTTCGCTACTTTTCCTTGATACAAACGCTGCTCTAACTGACGTTCTGTTAATCCCAACTTTGCTGCTATCTCTGCTCCCGTTGGGTGCTTACCTAATTCTTCCTGTAAACTTCTTTGTATTTCTTCTACAGTTACTAGGAATTGCACTCGCTTCGCTAAATCCACTTCCTCTTTTGGTTTTAGTAGAGGATACCGTGCCATTTCCTTAAAGAAAGCACCTACTGAATCATCCGAGTTCATCTTATGATAACCCGATCTTGCATAAGACTCTATTTCCTCAATTGCACTTGTTTCCTCTGCGGTGGAAACTTCAGCTTCACTATTAACCAAATCCACTTCCGAAGGTTCGATATTGATATCAGGTTCTACATCAATACCGACATTATTACTTACTGTTAATGGTTGGGTTTCTGACAAATCTAACTCGGTGATATTCATAAGCAAGCTCTTTTTGTAATTTTGTTAAACTCACTGCCTTAGAACCAGCGTTTCCTTTAATACATTCCATTCATATACCTACACAAATCGCCCCCTGATGATGAATGAAACTGTTCAGATTTCTTTAGAAAAATTTAAGATTTTTGTCTTTACGATCATTTTAGTCTGGTCAATTTAATTTTGCCAGGTTCTGGACTTTTCCCTTGGGGAATAGAGTGCAAGTTGAGGAATACTTTATTAGACTACCGCAAGTGTTTTTTTTCATTGTTTTCCTAGCTACAAAATAACAACGTGAATGCTTTAGGATTCCGATTAACCTTGGTAACACTTGTTACGAATGTGTCTCTGTAACTACATTGGTGAACTGCTCAACAAAACTTTGTAAATATTTTCGATTGCGATCACAGCATCTCATGTAACATGGAGCTTTGCTCTCTATCAATGGGTGTAAAATTACTGTCTTGCCAAAGAAAGAAAGTATTTTACATTTTTTAATGAAAAATTAGAAAATTGCCGTGAAAGGTTATTATCTATTAAAAAAACCTGTGATTAGGTGGATAACTTTAAGAAACAGCGAAAATCAGTAAATTATATTGATGAGCTAAATTGATTGCTGAATTTGCCGTTTATTCGGACTTAAAATAAGTTTCTAGCCATCAAAATCAGCTTTAGCCCGGTACAATAAACGAGTCAGGTATCGATCGCCCCCAGCAACGAACTATTGGGTGTGTAACAGTATGTCTAGTTCCCGTTGGCAGTTTTCCCCGATATTAGCCGAACCAAAAGCAACTTATGAAACTACCATGCCGAGAAATAGATGGGTAGAGGTATTGGTAGATTCTCCAGCAACCCAGGAAGAATCACAAAACCAAAAGTTGTACACTTACAGGTTGCCTGGGGATTTAGAAGTAAAACCTGGGGATATTTTGAGCGTGCCATTTGGGACACAGGTTTTGGGTGCGATCGCCATTCGGTTACTAGAACACCCACCAGGAAATATAGCAACTGAGAAAATACGGGATGTAGAGGAAGTCGTAACCTCCGGGTTTTTTCCTACTAATTACTGGGAATTACTGAAAAAGGTATCTACGTATTATTACACACCCTTGATGCAAGTAGTGAGGGCAGCCCTACCGCCGGGATTACTGACGCGATCGCAAAGACGCATTCGCCTGCGCCCCGAAGCTATTCCCCCAGGCGCAACAACCTTCCTCAACCTATCAGCTCGACAAATTTTAGAACTATTGCAAAATGCTAAAACCGGAGACTACACTTGGCAATATCTTCAGTCCAAAGTCAAAGGCGGAAAACAAGGACTGCGAGAATTACTTAAACGAGGTTGGGTAGAAAGTTATTTAGAAACACCCAGACACGCCCAACCAAAACAAAAACAAGCAGTCACCCTAATCGCAGAGATCGATTTGCTCGATCTCACACCCCGTCAAGCGGAAATATTGAGCCTATTGCAGCGTCAGGGTGGAGAATTGTGGCTGAATGATTTATTGCAGCTTTCTAAAACTAGCGCGACAACCCTAAAAGCACTCGAACAAAAAGGTTACATTACAATTCAGAATCGGGAAATTTTGCGATCGCTCCAAGAACCAGAACAAGCACCCGACACCGCCAAAGTTTTAACCTCCGAACAAGCAGCAGCTTTGAAGACGATCGACAATTTACCAGGATTCGCCCAAGTCTTATTACATGGCGTGACAGGTTCCGGGAAAACCGAGGTATACTTGCAAGCGATCGCCCCTATTTTAGAACAAGGAAAATCCGCCTTAGTTTTAGTTCCAGAAATCGGATTAACACCACAATTAACCGATCGATTCCGCGCCCGTTTCGGCAGCAAAGTCTGCGTCTATCACAGCGCCCTTTCCGAAGGCGAACGTTACGACACCTGGCGACAAATGTTAGCTGGCGAACCTCAAGTAGTCATTGGTACTCGTTCCGCCGTCTTCGCCCCCCTACCCAAACTGAGTTTAATCATCCTCGACGAAGAACACGACAGCAGCTTCAAACAAACCTCCAGAACCCCCACCTATCATGCCCGTAACGTCGCCAAATGGCGTGCAGAATTAGTCAACTGTCCCCTAGTTTTAGGTTCCGCAACTCCCTCTTTGGAAACTTGGATTGAAGTCAGGGGAGATGGGGAGATGGGGAGATG
>NZ_JADEWG010000026.1 GCF_015207735.1 [Phormidium] sp. LEGE 05292 | reverse complement strand
GGGGAGATGGGGAGATGGGGGAAAATAATTTAACTAACTAACTATCTCTTCAACTCTCCCTACCTCCCTACCTCTTCTGCCTTCTGCGTCATAATAGAATTTTTGCTAATCCATTAATCAGACGTTGATTCTCTGTTGGAGAACGTACTGCTACGCGAAAAAAGCGATCGCCTAATTCAGGAAAACTCAGACAATCACGAATCAAAATTTGACTTTCCCTAAGTAACTTTTCTTGCAGTAAACAACTAGACACCGCTGATTTTACTAACAAGAAATTAGCTGCACTCTCGTAAGGTTTTAAACCGGGAAGATCGGCTAAACCTTGAAATAATTTAATGCCAGCTATTTGTAACCAATTCCAAGTTTGCTGTTGAAAAATTTTATCTGCGATCGCAGCTTCAGCCGCTGCCGCCGCTAAAACATTGACAGGCCAAGGATCGCGTCTAGCTTGCCAGCGTTTCAATCGATCGGGGTGTGCGATCGCATATCCTAATCGCAGACCAGGTAAACTATAAAATTTAGTCAAACTTCGCAAAATCACTAAATTCGGAAACTCACGCACCACAGAAATTAAACTTTGCTCTCGGTCTGGCGGTAGAAAATCCATAAAAGCTTCATCCACCACCACTAAAGCAAACATTTCCAATAAAGGCAGAATAGTTTCTTTTAAAAACAATTTACCCGTCGGATTGTGAGGATTATTCAACAGCAACCCACTGTTGAGCAACGAAAAATTTGGTTTTCTCCAATCTAGAAACTCCAGACTGACCACCTCTTTTGCTGCACTCAGTAAAGGTAACTCCACAACACTGGCATTAAAAGTCTTAAAAGCCCGCCAGTAATCATTAAAAGCAGGCGTAATTAGGAAAGTCCGATCGAACTGGGACAAATCCCAGCCAGCCCAAGTCAGTAATTCTGCTGAACCATTACCCGGAAGAATCCAGTCAGGTGGTACTTGATGCACCTCCGACAAAGATGCCCTTAGCTGATGATAATCCGGGTCAGGATAAGCTTTCAGGTTTGGTAAGTGCGACTTAATCGCCGCAATCGCTGACTCAGGCGGGCCTAAAGGATTGATACTGGCGGAAAAATCTAAAATCGCATCAGGGGAACAGCCGGAGAGTGCAGCTGCCCAGGCAATATTCCCCCCATGCAGTGGTCGATTGAACAAAGAACCTGTCCTTGTGACGATTATTGAGGCGCGACCTTTTCCTTAAACAATTTGCCTGGAGAAAAAGCCGGAACTCTGGTTTCTGGAATTTCCATTTTATCGCCAGTTTTCGGATTTCGGCCTTCACGAGCTTTCCGTTGCCGTGGTTCAAAAGAGCCAAAACCCACCAGCGTTACCTTATCACCAGAAGAAACCGCTTCCACGATCGCATCCAAAGCTGCCGTCAGCACAGCATCTGCTTGCTTCTTGGTTACATTAGCTTTTTCAGCTATTACGTCAACTAATTCACCTTTGTTCATGTTCTTGCTTGAACTCCTTAGAAATCAGCATTTGGTGACTTTTCACCCCATCCATTCCCTTTGGCATGGGGCTCCTGAATGAATTTAGGTTTAAGTAAAAATTCCTATTCACTCAGCAACGAGAGAGGGGTTCAACAAACAAAACGCTGAAATGCCCATCTACCCAATGTTTCACTGCCTTATTCTAAGGTGTACAAGCTGAATATGGAATGGTGAAACCTTTAAGATATATGGATTTCAGGACTTTTTTAAGCAAAATCTAAGATTTTCGGCTAATTTTTCCCGCCCAACTCAAAGTAGTAAAAGTCCTGAAACTCCCACTGAGTAAAGATTAGAAGCTAATTCACTGAAAATGGGAGAAGATGAAGACGGCAAAAATTAATTTTTTCAAACTTTCCCATTTTTCGTTCGATCGCCTTTACCCAACTTAAGGTTGTGGGTTATTACTCGGCGGAGTAAAACCACGTTGCCGCAGCAATTGCTGTACCTCTGGGCTAGGTCGGTAACGATAACCAAACGGCGCATTACCTGAATCATCAACAATCTGAGGAGTCAGCATCACAATCACTTCATTTCGATTATTTTGCCGGGTTGTGCTTCTAAAGAGCGCCCCTAAAATCGGAATATCACCCAAAAGCGGCACTTTTCTTACCGTAGTTCTGTCTGCATCCTGAATAATACCGGACAAAATCAGGGTTTGTGCATCTCGCAGACGAACTCTTCCACTTGACACATCTCTTCTGTTGAGCAAAGTAATTGTAGTCGAATTTACACCAGAACCAATCTGTACCTGACTAGCAGGAGCACTAATACTGGGATTAACGATTAAGGTAAC
Source organism: [Phormidium] sp. LEGE 05292 (assembly GCF_015207735.1). Lineage (GTDB taxonomy): Bacteria > Cyanobacteriota > Cyanobacteriia > Cyanobacteriales > Aerosakkonemataceae > Floridanema. The sequence goes on along the minus strand of NZ_JADEWG010000026.1, from coordinate 58,392 downwards.
AAAACCATTATCGTCAATCCTTTCTATCTGTACCGATAGGTTTAGACCAGCTGTTTCTTTTTCTGTAGTAACAGTTGTGGTAGGAGGACTACCCGGTTGAGTTTGAACTTGCTGGTTGGAAATCACTTCTTGACCCAGACTAACTTTAGCAGTTTCGCCCTCTTGAATCACTAAAGTTGGGTCTGTCAAAATTTTGGCATTGCCACTGACAATTTGCGCCCGCAAATATCCTAAGAACTGAGAGGGGAATTGAAACAGCTGTGGTAATCCCACTGTTGGTCGTCCCGTTGTTGGATCAATTGATACAACCCCTGGTTGTAGAGGGTTGTTGTTCGTACCGAATGGGGCACGGGGTAAGTAGCCCGGAAAGTCTGGCCTTCCTGTAGTCAGGGGAGATCCAGAATTCCTACTATAAGGAGCATTTTGTTGAGCATCTAAGAAAGGCGCTGGGTCACTAAATGTATTTGGTGGGTAGAGATCCTGATCCCCAATTACTGGAGGGTTAAACTGACTACCCGCACTCTGGTCTATTGTTGGTGGTCTATAGGGCCCAAAACCAATGGCTGCCGCTCCATTATCAAAGGTAAAGAAAGTGTTGCCCACACCAAAGGAGAAGCTAGCACCAGCAAAATCGGAGTTATTTAAGTTAACATCAATAATTTTGACGTTAACTGCAACTTGACGACGACGCGCATCCAGTTGACTTAAGAAAGCTGTAGCAATTTCTACTTTTCGGGGGTCGCCTACCAAGGTAATCGAGTTTAATCGCTCGTTAGTCAGTACAGACAAACCGGAAAGAACTAACGGTCCAACACCTCTTTGTGCCCGAAGTACTTTAATATCCGGTTCTCTAATTTCTACTGTCCTAGCGGCTGCACCTTCACCGATCGTATTAATTTGTACTCGTTCGATCGGTAATTGAGTTTCCGCACCTTGGGCAGTTAAGAAGTTAGCCGCAGTTGCAGCTGGAACCTGGTTCAAACGCAGACTTCGCACAATAATATTACTAGCGGCTTCCGGTAAATTAGTTCCAACAAAAATGGTATTTCCATTACGGTTAGCTTGTAGCCCTGTAATCCGCAATACATAGTTAAATACATCTTGGAGCGGTTCGTTTTCAATATCTAGAGAAATTGGGGCATCTAGAGAAGTCGCAGCAGCACCTTGTTGTCCTGGTTGTTGTTGTCCCTGTTGTCCTGGTGTCCCTGTTTGAGTAGTCAAAAATACAACGTTGCGATTAGCAGCACGGGCTAATAAAGATAATACTTCTCTTGCGGGAGCATCACGTAATAACAATCGTGGCACTCTTTCCGCTGTTCCCAAATCGATCGTGCTGGCAGCAGAATTGACTTCCGAAACCGCAATATCTCCCACTGGAGGTGCAACTGCTCTAGGTAGGAAAGGTGGGGCGGGACTCACAGGTTGTACTACTCCCGCTGCTGGTGCTGGACCACCCTCATAAGTAATTGTTGGAGTAGGAACTAAGGGTGTTTGATTAGCTGGTAACTGAGCAGTTACCGGAGAATTATTGGGAGCAGGAGTGACATTTGGTGTTCTAGGTGCTGCTGCTGCACTACCGCCCCCCAGATTTAAATTAAAAGTGATACCTTCGCTTTGTTTTGCAGTAACTTCTCCTGTAGGAGTGGCATTTGCCCCGACAACTTGTAAACGGATGCTATTAGGAGCTAATTGAGTTACCGTAACCGCAGCAATTCCTGGTGCGGGGTTTTGCTGATTAAACTGCTGACCTTGAGGTAAACGTAGTTGGGTATTGGTAATGTCGGCTACAAAGACATTTTGGCGATTGACCGTAAATATTTGGGGTCGATCGCCTTCCTTCGTATCCAATATTACCTGTATACTGTTACCTACTGGCTGTACTCTTACTCCAGTCACTTGAGTAGGAGCCGCCCATACAGGCTGTGTTGCTAGGAGAACCGCTGTTCCCCCAAATAACAATCCACCGAGTCCCTGATTATACTTCACCTTGCCTCCTCACACTAACAAGTTGACTGACTCCGGTTATTTATCTGGCTATCGTTGACTTACGCTTATAGCACCTCCATTGAAAACAAGCAATAGAGAGAGCTACTTACGGACTAGGAGTTGCTCCCGGACTAGGAGTTGCTCCTTTATCTTTATCTGCTGTTGGTGGTGGTTGTACCGACTTTTGTTCTTCTGTAGTCAGTGGTCTGAGCATATTTAATTTAAAGGAAGTTGTAATACTCGTGACTGGTTTACCTACAGGAACTATTTGACCCTGCTGCTTATCCACCACTACTTTTTGGAAAGAATTATCCAACAAGGTCTTAAAGTTGTTTGCCACCAATAGATTCTTTTGTCGTTCTAAGTCGAGCAGAGATACTCTAGTTTGATCGAAAGTCCCTTGCATTTCCACATCATATACCTGACGGTAGATATGGTTATTTGCTTGGGAACCAAAAGAACCATCCTTAACAATACCAGACGCACCTGGATCGGGGTCAAATTTAGTCAATTTCGCCTTAATATCTTCTGGCCTCAGATTGCTATTTCTAGCTTCTATGCGCTTGTTCACATCAAGCAGCAAAGTTTTCATGCTTTGTTCGTTACCAAATAAAGCCGCAACTGTATTTTTTTGTCGTTCAGCTTCATTTTTTTCGGCAACTGCTTTTTGCATTAACTCAGGAAAATTTTCTTGAGCTTTTAGTTCTGATTCTTTTTGCGCCAGTTGGGATCTGAGTTCGTCATTCTTTTGCATTACTGGCATCACAAACTGATAGAACAGATAACCAGCCGCACCTAATCCTAAAACTCCTATTAAGGCACCAATTACAGGTGGTGTTAGTTGAATCCCAAACAGACTACTAGAACCACCATTTTCACTTGTCTGTTGTTCCGATCCGTCTAAGGCAAAATCTGCGTTACTCATTTTTTAATAACTCCTTGTTCCTTGAGTGTTTCAATGCGAGCAGTTAATCCTAAATCACCCAAATTGTATAATTGTGGCAGTAATTGAGAAGCAGTTTTATCACTCAGGCTAGTTTGAACTTTAAATTGTACAACCTTGGGTAATTCTGGAACTTGAAAATTACTACCCGAAGATTGTTGTGTCCCAGGATTACGTTCTACCTTAATGGGGTTATCCACCAATTTAGCGGTAATTAAGCGAGTTTCTTTGTTGTTTAAAAATGCCGATCGCTGCAAAGTTAATATCAAGTCATTCACATTATTAAATGACTTAGCTATCCCAGTAATTTCTACTTTGTCTTGAGGTACAACTACTGGAGCACTAGTCGTAGTTGTGGTAGAAGAACTTGTTGAGGTAGTTGATGGATTTGGTACATTTTGACAACCGCCAGTAGAAGAGGGGGTGCTACTAGCTGGAATTTGACCAATACAAGTAATTTGAATTCCTGGAGGGACTCTTTCGCTAATATCTTTAACCATTGCTGACCAAGGTCTAATTTGCTCAAACACGCTAGCTAATGCCTGAGTTTGTTCTTTATATGAATTAGTTTCTTGGCGAATTTTTTGTAATTCTCCTTGTTCTTTAGCAGCTTTATCCAACTTGGCTTGAATTTCCGAAATTTGCGTTTCTAAACTACTTTGTTCTGATTGTTGCCAGAACCAAAAACCAGCTACTGCTAGTGGCAGAAAAGCGCCAACTACGATACCTGCAACTAATGGCACATTACTGCTGACATTAAATTTCTTCTTTTGCTTGTTCTGCTCTGGTTTAACAAACTCAGGCCGATCTTTCAAGAAATTAACATCTAAACTGTACATTTTTAAACCTCCCTAAGTCCTAAGCCCAAAACCACACCTAAACCAGGTCGTTGTACTGGAGCAATTTCATCTCCTACTTCCAAAGATAGTGCTGCTACTGGGTCTACTTGAACAGTAGGCAAACTCAACCGCGATGTGAAAAATTCATCTAGTTGACCAATACCACCACCGGGGCCTGCTAATAGTAATTGTGCTACTTCTATGTTGCTCTGATTTAAATAAAAATCGATCGAGCGTCGCAATTCATCAGCTAATTCTCCTAACACCCTCAACATAGCTGCCATTCCCGGATTAATCCCAGTAGAACCAGTGCGAACACTATCTGGTGGAGTCGAAGGAATGGTCATACTTTTCAAGAAATCAGTATTTCTGGTAGCAGGTAAATTCATCGCTCGGTTCAGCGCACTTTGAATTTGGAACATTCCGATCGCCACAGTACGTGAAAATTGCGGCACCCCATCTACAATAATCGCAATTTCTGTACTTTCAAATTCTACATCTACTAATACGACAGCTTCTTGCGGAGAAAACTGTCGTAATTGTTCCCGAATTGTCCGAATCAGAGCAAAACTATTAATCTCTAAAACATCAAGAGTTAACCCAGCTTGTTTAAACGTCTCAATGTAAGTATTAGTTACATCTTCCCGTACTGCTGCTAACAGCACTTGCACTTTTTCAATCCCATCCTCATCCGTAAAGAACCCCAATTTTTGATAGTCTACATCAGCTTCTTCTCGCGGAAAAGGTAAATACAAACCTGCCTCATGATCTAATACCATGCTACGGAGTTCTTTATCATCCAATTCCGCAGGAACTGGTATGATTCTAACAATTGCTCCTGCTGCTCCCGGTACAGCACTGGCAACTTTTGTTACCTTAATTTTTTTTTCCGCTAAAGCAGTTTGAATAATTTCCGCCATTGTTGGCGGGTCAGTAATCATTCCTTCTTGGAAAACTCCTTCTGGCACTTCTACCGAATGTAAGGTCGTGATTTTAAAACCATGTCCTTGTTTCCGCAGTTGAGCAATATTTACCCTTTCTGGGCCTAACTCAATGCCAATCCCTGGTTTACGCTTGGAAAATAGATTACTTATGAAGTTAACCACTGTTGTAGTCCGTTTTGTGTCAAGTTTAATTTGCAACCGCAAGTAGAAAAATTATTGATTGAGATAAATTTTAGATACTTGCTACCCAATTTAGTCTACGATTACCACGTTTGTCCCGAAAGTACGATCGAGATTGACATGATTCGACACCAAACTTGGAAACGTTTAAGTGTGTTTGCTTTTTTAGGACTATTGCTCAGTTGGATGGTCAGCTGTAGTACTGGCAATGTGAGCAATAAGCAAGCTACATCTAGTCGTCAGGAAGTGGAATTCTGGACGATGCAGTTACAGCCGCAGTTTACAGACTACTTTAACAAGCTAATTGCCAGTTTTGAGGCTGAAAACGCAGGTGTCAAGGTGCGTTGGGTAGATGTACCTTGGAATGATATGCAAAGCAAGATCTTAACAGCGGTTTCTGCCCAGACTGCCCCGGATGTAGTAAACTTAAACCCGGATTTTGCTGCCCAATTAGCTGCCCGTAATGCTTGGCTGGAATTAGATGGTAAAATTCCAAAAGCTGTGCGCCAGTCTTATTTACCAAATATTTGGCAAGCTAGCACTTTTAACGGTAAGAGCTTTGGTATTCCTTGGTATTTAGCAACTCAAATAACTATTTATAACAAAGATTTGTACCAACGGGCGGGTATTAGTAAACCTCCAGCTACTTACGCAGAGTTAGCACAAGTAGCAAAACAAGTAAAGGAAAAGACGGGTAAGTATGGTTTTTTTATTACTTTCGTCCCGGAGGATTCTGCTGAGGTGTTGGAATCTTTGGTGCAGATGGGTGTAAAGTTAGTAGATGCTCAGGGAAAAGCGGCGTTTAATTCTCCTGAAGGTAAGGCAGCTTTTCAGTATTGGGTAGATTTATATAAACAAGGTTTGTTGCCCAAGGAAGTTTTAACTGAAGGTCATAGAAAGGGAATTGAACTTTACCAAGCTGGAGAAACAGCAATTTTAGTAACTGGTGCTCAGTTCCTCAATACTATTGCCAAGAATGCGCCGCAAATTGCTAAAGTTTCGGCTACTGCACCCCAAATTACTGGGAAAACGGGGAAGAAAAGTGTGGCGGTGATGAATTTAGTAATGCCCCGCAATACTGAGCAAGCTGATGCCGCGTTGAAGTTTGCTTTGTTTGTTACTAATGACCAAAATCAATTAGCTTTTGCTAAGGAAGCAAATGTTTTACCTTCTACTGTTAAGGCGTTAGCAAATCCCTATTTTAAGTCTGTTGCTGTTAATTCTTCAACTGTCGATCGAGCGCGGGTGATCAGTGCTAGTCAAATGAAACAAGCAGAGGTTTTAATTCCGGCAATTAAGAATGTGAATGTTCTGCAACGCTTAATTTACGATAATTTGCAAGCGGCGATGTTGGGGGAAAAGTCGGTGGACAAAGCTTTAAGTGATGCGGCGACGGAATGGAATCAGAATTAGTAGAAGTGTAATCCAAGCTGGCAGTTGCGATCGCCGATCTTAAAGATTAGTAAAAAAGCGATCGCTAACCTGTTTTTTGGTGTATATTTTAATAATGGAAATCTGTGCGTTCTTATATACTATTTAGATTTCCATTAAACCATGCTTAAAACGAATATAAGGCAAAATTGCTAAATTGACAAGAATTGGGAAAAAGGAAGAGTTTAACAAAGGAATTTTTAGAGAGATTTTTGGCTTAGTTGGAAGAAGTAACCGAGTAGATAGAGAGAACCGCATAAAACAGTTAAACCTTGATTTGAAGGAACAGCAACTTCCAAAGCATCGGACAAATCTGGATGAGTTTGGATTAAACTTAGTTGGGGACAAAGCTGTTGAGCGAGAGATGCTAAATCGTCAGGGTTAGCAGAGGAAGGCTCGGGTACAGGTACGAGGTGTAATTGGTCATTTGGTTGGAGTAAAGCTTGAAAAACATCAGCATGATCTTTTGTGGAAAGCATACCGATAATCCAAGTTACTGACTGAGGATTGAGACTATTAATATAGTGACCCAGAGCGATCGCAGCTGCCGGATTATGAGCCCCATCTATTAAAATGCGATGACCTTTCCAATTAACCCATTGCAACCTTCCCGGCCATTGAGCATTACGCATTCCCGAAACAATAGCTTCCGAAGGAATGTTCCAACCTTGTTTTTGAAGGAATTGGAGAGAAGCGATCGCCAAAGCCGAATTAGAAAGTTGAAACTCACCCAACAAACCCAAAGGAAACTCAATCCCCCCATACTCAACCCATCTTTCTTCCTCTTTCCTCTGCGTCCTCTGCGTCTCTGCGGTTCCCAATTCCTTAGCCGCCTCCGGGAAAACCGAAGGACAATTTAACTCTTCAATTCTCTTTTTCACAACCTGCATTGCTTCCGAAGGTAACTGACCAATAACAGCCGGACAATTAGGTTTTAAAATCCCCGCCTTTTCGCCAGCGATATCTGCCAAAGTCGGGCCTAAAACCTGCCAATGTTCGCGACTAATAGAAGTAATGATGGTGACTAAAGGGCGATCGCAAACATTAGTCGCATCCAACCGACCGCCCAACCCCACTTCAATCACCGCAATATCGACCTTTTGTTGAGCGAAATATAACCAAGCAGCGGCGGTAATTACTTCAAACTGAGTCGGAGATTCAGAATCTAAACTAATCGCAGACTTTACTTGTAAAATTACCCATTCTAACTCCGCCAAAGGAATAGGTTTGTCATTGATACAAATGCGTTCATTCCAACTAACCAAATGGGGAGAAATATAACGACCGACGCAATAACCTGCGGCAGTTAGTACCGAAGAAAGATAAGCACAAACCGAACCTTTACCATTAGTTCCGGCGACGTGAACGATCGGAACTTTGTGATGAGGATTGCCTAAATTCGCGAGTAATTTTTCGATGCGTTCTAAACCTAAATTAACGCCGAAATGATGGAAAGGTTGGAGGAGAGAATCGATAGTCACGGTAGAGTTTTGTTAAGAGATTATCTAAAACTTTGTGGCAAAACCAAAGATATCTATGAATTCATCTGTGTTTATCTGTGTGCATCTGTGGATATCTGTGGTAAAAAATCATAAAATGGCGGGGTTTGCCAGAATTACAGTATACGATCGCAAATTAGCTTCAGACCGATCGGCGATCGCCTACTTTGCCGTCAGGCAATCTTAGAGAAATATAAAAAGAAGAAACAATTATATAAAGATTTATTTCATTAATTTGAGGAGTTTTGCCCATTTGATCTCTTCCGATGAAACAAACCGTCCCCTAACAAAGGAGACGGTGAGTAAATTTACTTTGATATTCAGCCTAACTTAGGCTTGCTTGCTCAAAAAGGCTTGCACTTGAGCAACGGCATATTTACCGATATTGTACACAGCCCAACCGCCTGCAACTGCCAAAGGTGCTAATACAACAATCACGCGCCAATCCATAATTTGTTTCCCCTCTTTAAAGTTTTATGAACCAGTTTTCATCTTTAATTTATATTTTGCGATCAAGTGGGCAAAATTTCCAGATCCCCGACCAATTTTTAGGTTGAAAGAGGGGGAGAAAAGCCCAAATCCGTACCGATACCAGCGTGAACCAAAGCTAACTTATAATAACGATGGGCGTGGACGATTAATTCCTCGGCTTGTTCTGGGGAAACTTCGCGGACTCGTTTAGCTGGGACACCGACGACTAAAGATAAAGGTGGGACATCCTTAGTGACTATAGAGCCTGCGCCAATTATACTGCCTGCGCCGACTCTGACTCCATCTAAAACTACTGCCCCAATGCCGATTAAACAACCTCGTTCGATATAGGCGGAATGTACTACTGCCCTGTGTCCAACGGTAACGCGATCTTCTAAAATTGTTGGTTGTCCGGGGTCGCCGTGTAAAATTGCCCCATCTTGAATATTGGTAAACTCACCAAGCAAAATTTTTTCTACATCGGCGCGAACTACAGCGTTGTACCAAACACTGACTCCCGATTCTACTTTTACCCAACCCATAACTGTGGCATTGGGGGCGATAAAAGCTGCCTTTGACAAATCGGGTGTAGGCCAATAGGATGACCAATTAGGGAATAGGGGGTTGATATTTTCCACTATCTGCGATCGTTCTTGAAGAAATGCCTGTATACCTCATGTCAGCTATAATAGAGCCACTGGTACCCATTCCACCGCAAAAAATGTTATTACTCACTTCATGATCAGCCCAGGTTTGCAATATCCAATATTTGGCCCAGAAATTCAGTGTCCCCACTGTCGTCAGGTTATCCCGGCGTTGACACTGACAGATACTTATTTGTGTCCGCGTCACGGGGCTTTTGAGGCGAATCCGACGAATGGGGAACTCATTCATCTGCAATCTGGTCGTCAATGGCGGCGGTGGAATAATGAGTGGTATCGTCAGCACACCCATCCTGATGGGATTAGGTTTGAAATTCACGAAGCTCTCGATCGCTTATATACTCAAGGTTATCGAGCAACTAGAGTAATTATTGCCCGTCGCTATCAAGAATTGATTAGTGGTTATTTGGAACGGAGTACTCCTTGGCGCGGACAGTCGGACACTTCTCGCCCCAGACTTTACGGTTTACCTGTTGATTTTAGCCCAGACCCGGAAGAGGAACCCTGCTGGGAAGTAATTAATTTCGATTTGGAAAAAGAACCCGGTGTTCCGGTGCGCTATCCTTATTACCGATTGTTTGAATAGCGATCATTGGTAATAGCAGAGGGGTTTTCAAAGACAAGGAGAATTTTTATCTTCTCCAGTGTGACTTCACCTTCTGCCTTCTGCCTTCTGCCTTCTGCCTTTCTTGCCCTATGCACCATGCTTCGATTCGTACTGCTAATATACACAGAGCGATCGCATTTTACGAACAGCTAGGTTTTACCGTCTGCGAACGTTTCACCACAGGTTACACCCTAGCTTGCTGGATGGAAGGATTAGGCGGACGCATCGAATTAATTCAAATTCCCGAACCTCACCCAGCCCCAGATGCCTTTGGTGACGAACATTACGTCGGTTACTACCATCTATCTTTTGATTTAACCCATTCCACCCCCGACTTACCCAGTTGGTTATTATCTTTAAAAGAACGTATTGCCGAAGTTTCGAGCCAACAACCGGAACAATTCTCACCCCTGAAAGTGCTTTTAGAACCCACCCAGCAAATTATCGGCGATCGCGTTTATGAAGTGACATTTATTGCTGACACTGATGGACTACCCTTAGAATTTATCAGAGTTCTCAGTCCCGCCAATCCATTAACTGCTTAATAAGAAACATTAAAACAATCAGGAAATTTCTACTTAAGAGGCGAAACACTGTTTCGACAAACTAAGAAATAGGCATAAAGTTGGTAAAATGCTGATCTGTTACCCAATATCGTCAGAAAGTAACTTCCAGCAAATTAACAAATAGCCTATTGCTTAATTCAACCAACAACAAAATGTATTTTTCGCCAAATAAACTATGTCTCTTTCATCATTGTGGCGTAAATATCGCCTGTTCGGATTAATTTTTAGTCTTTGTCTGGGAACAACATTATTGCTTTCCAGCGTCGCAACTTCTACCCCATCTACTATTAGTTACGACTTGCCAAACCAAAATTTAAAATCTAACGTTGAATTAGCACTTAACACTCCCCCGCAAGCGCCTAGTTTAACCGAAAATGTTCGGCAAACTGTACTAGAAAACGGTTTAACAGTTTTGACCAAAGAAGTACATAGCGCACCTGTAGTTACAGTCCAAGTTTGGTATAAAGTAGGGTCGCGGAATGAAGAACCGGGAGTCAACGGTATTGCCCACCAATTAGAACATATGTTATTCAAAGGGACAAGCGATCGTCCCATTCAATTTGGGCATTTGTTTAGTGCTTTAGGCAGTGATTCTAATGCGTTTACAGGTTATGATCAAACGGCTTATTTTGGTACTGTAGAACGGGATAAACTATCAGCACTGCTAACTTTGGAAGCAGATAGAATGCAAAATGCCAGGTTAGAATCCCAAGATTTAGAAAGGGAAAAAAGAGTAGTAATTTCGGAATTGCAAGGTTACGAAAATAGCCCAGAATATCGCTTGTATCGTAACGTTGCTAAAGCCACTTTTCCTAATAATATGTATGGGCTACCTGTGGGTGGAACTAAGGCAGATGTGGAAAAATTTACACTTGAGCAGGTGCGCTATTATTACGAAACTTTTTACAGTCCTGATAATGCGATTTTATTAATTGTGGGAGACTTTAAAACAGAACCCACTTTGCAAACAGTAAAAGATTTATTTGGGAACATTCCTCGACGGGGAGAAGCAGAAAGGAAAAAGATTGCACAAAAGCAACCTACTCCGATTAATACTTCTTCTGCAACTAGTAAAACTAAGGCACCTATTTTGGTAAAAGAACCGGGAAGTGCGCCTTTATTACAAATAATGTATCCTTTGCCCAAAGCAGATAATCCTGATGAAGCAGCTTTGCAAGTGATGGATTTTGTATTAACAGGAGGACGCAGTTCTAGATTGTATGAAGCTTTAGTAGAATCAGGAATAGCTAACAGTGTAGAAGGGGAAGTTTCTACTTTGACGGGAATTGGTTGGTATGGACTTGCTGTTAGTGCTATACCTAATCAAAGATTACAAAAAGTTGAAACTGTGATTCGCCAAGTAATTACATCTTTGCAAAATAAAGGAGTTACTGCGGAGGAATTAAACAGAGCAAAGACACAATTTAAAGCTGGGGCAATTTTAGGAAATCGAGATATTAATTCCCAAGCTTCTCAATTGGGAGAAGCAGTAACTACAACGGGTGATTATCGGTATACTGATACTTTGCTTGCAGCAATTTCTCAAGTTACGGCGGCAGATGTGCAAAGAGTAGCTAAAAAGTATCTAACTCCAGCTAAAAGTGTTGTGGGTTATTTTCAACCTACTCAATTACGGGAAGAAACAAAGCCTCAAAGTATTAATAATCATCAAAATCATCAAACTTTGGGAAATTATAATTCTGGTGGGCGGGTAGATCCAGAGTTGGTTACTAAGTATCTCCCACCAATTTCTAGTAGTTCAGAAACACCAAATCAAAAAATATTACCTGAGTTTTTTACTTTAGGTAATGGAATGCAAGTGTTACTCTTAGCAGATAAAAGTACTCCCGCAGTAACTTTGAGTGGTTATATTCGGGCTGGGACAGAATTTGATCCGAAGAATAAGTCAGGTTTGGCGAGTTTAACGGCGGCAAATTTGATGAATGGGACTAAAACTAAGAATGCGATCGCGATCGTTAAATCTCTGGAAAATATTGGTGCTAGCTTAGATTTTACGGAAGCAGGAGAAGGTGTCAGTATTGAGGGCAGTAGTTTATCTAATGATTTGCCAACTTTAATTAAAACTTTGGCTGATGTGTTGCAAAATGCGATTTTTCCGGCAGATCAATTGGAAATTGCTAGGGAAGCAGCAATTTCTGATGTGGAACAAGGCAAAAATGAGCCAGAAACTTTAGCATATAAAACCCTGCAACAAACGGTTTATCCGCCAACTCATCCATTTCATGCTTTTCCTACAGCTAATACTTTGCAGAGTATTACTCGTGCAGATATTTTACAGTTTTACAAACAGCATTATCGTCCCGATACGATGATTCTGACATTAATGGGAGATTTTGAGTCGGCAACAGTACGATCGCTAATTCAGCAACAATTTGGTAATTGGAAAGCAACTGGTGTTGCACCAGAAGTAACTTTTCCTGATGTACCAATGCCGGAAAAAACTGTGCAATTAAATCCAGTAGTTCCTGGTAAAAGTCAATCAATTACTTTCATGGGTTATCAGGCAATTAGCCGCAAAGACCCTCGTTATTATGCAGCAAAAGTGTTTAATCAAATCTTGGGTGGTGATGCTTTTGCTAGTAGATTGGGGGAGGAAATTCGCGATCGCTTAGGTTTAACCTACGGCATTTATAGCAGCTTCAATGCAGGTCAACAACCAGGTCTGTTTTTAATTAATATGCAGACTGCACCAGAAGATGCGAAAAAAGCAATTTCCAGTACATTGTCTTTGTTGCAACAAGTTCACTCTGAAGGCGTAACTAACGCAGAAGTAGAAAATGCCAAAAAATCTATTGCGAGTGTTTACACTGTAGAATTGGCAAATCCAGATAATTTATCTGGTGTCATTTTAATGAACCGAGTTTACGGTTTGGATCTATCAGAAATTTACAATTTTCCCCAAAGAATTCAAGCCGTCACTACAGAACAAGTGAATCAAATTGCTAAAGAATTACTGCGACCTGATAATTTAATTATTGTCACCGCAGGGCCGTCTTCAGCAGCAGCAAAATAAGAAATGGGGAGATGGGGGGAAAATAATTTAATTACCTCTTCAACTCCTCTTACCTCCTTACCCCCGCCACCTCTTCCTCTCAGTGTTCAATTACCAATTACTTATTACAAAAGCAGTGATGATTCAACTTTTGACTTTAATTAAACAAACTCTTTGGATAGCGGTGGGATTAGTGGTTTGTTTCGTGGTGATGTTTCCTGTGAGTGCGATCGCCGCTACAACATCCACTAATGTAGAAGTAGTAAACGTAGATTTGGGTAATACTGCCAACGAATTGAAATTTGTTCCTAATGAACTTAAACTAGTAGCCGGAAAACGCTACAAAATAGTTTTAAACAATCCCAGCCCTCAAAAACATTACTTCACGGCTAAAGACTTTGCTAATAACAGTTGGACACAAAAAGTCGAAGCTGGGAAAGTAGAAATTAAAGGCGCAATAAACGAATTAGAACTAAAACCTGGTGCTACAGCAGAATGGGTATTAATCCCAGAAAAACCGGGAACTTATTCCCTGCGTTGTCCGATACCTGGACATACGGAAGCGGGAATGACAGGGAAAATTATCGTTTCTGCTGAGTAAAAATTTCAAGGTACGTTGTTGGCTGTCTTTACCCTCGCAACAACGTACTGCGGTTAGTGCAACAAAGTTGCAATATCAGTTAACGTAGATTAAGACAAGATAATAAACTGTCAAACAGAAGTTAGGTAGTGGGTAGTGGGTAGTGGGAAAGATAAGATGTATCTTTGTGCTGATATCTTTATAAATCTTAGCTTTCAGGCTATATACTTTTACCAACTGCCAAATATTGACTACTGTCTACCTAACGCTCTCAATTATCACCCTTAGCTACCTGTTAATCTATGAACATTCTTGGCAATATACTCCCCCAACCACCAGCAGCCCCAAGTAATAAAAAACGTAGAGGAATTGAAATTAAGTCGCAGCGTGAGATTGACATTATGCGACAAGCAGCGAAAATTGTCGCGACGGTGCTCAAGGAGGTTTCCCAGATGGTAGAACCTGGGATGACGACTGCTGACATCGATGCTTACGCGGAAAAACGGATTCGGGAAATGGGCGCAGTTCCCAGTTTTAAAGGTTACATGGGATTTCCGGCTTCAATTTGCTCTAGTGTGAATAATGAAGTGGTGCATGGTATTCCCAACGCCAAAAAAGTAATTCGCGCTGGTGATGTATTAAAAGTTGATACAGGTGCTTACTTTCAAGGTTTTCATGGTGATTCTTGCATCACTATTGGTGTAGGTGAAGTAACAAAAGAAGCGGCTAAGTTAATTCGGGTAGCGGAAGAAGCTTTATACAAAGGTATTGAACAAGTTAAAGCAGGTAATTATTTAATGGATCTTGCTGGTGCAATTCAAGACCATGTGGAAGCGAATGGCTTTACTATTGTGGAAGATTTTACCGGACATGGTGTAGGTCGAAATCTGCACGAAGAACCTTCTGTGTTTAATTTCCGCACTCGTGAAATGCCGAATGTGAAATTACGGGCGGGAATGACTTTGGCGATCGAACCAATCGTTAATGCTGGTTCTAAGTTTACCCGCACTTTGCGCGATAAGTGGACAGCGGTGACTGTGGATAATGCCCTTTCTGCTCAATTTGAGCATACAGTATTGGTGACAGAAGATGGTTATGAAATTTTGACCGATCGCTCGCAAGTTTAATCTCAGTGACAAGCAAAACTTACTCAGAGGGAGGAAGAAAATTTCCCCCTCTTTTTTTTGGGAATAGGGAACCGTGAACGGGGAATTTAGACTTTGCAATTGGTGCAAGATGTGAGTAAAAGGTGACAGTTACTTAACCGTCCACTCCAACTGCCGGAAAAGTAGGATTTCACTTCACTACAAAGCAGTTTAAACGGGACGATGGGTAAACTGTCAACGCAAATTTTAAGTTTGGCTAATTTGCGATTTAAAGTGTGATGAAACTAAGTTAATCAGGCGATAAACTGGTCATGAATAATAACTTAGATGAGTGTTCAACTACTTCAGAAAGTGGCGATCGACAAAATTTTCTCCCACCTCTGACAGATGCAATTATTCAACGGGCGCAAGAAGGTTTAGCGGCGGCGCGAGATCCTGAAGCTAAGGAAAGTGTACGAGAATCTTTGGCAAATGCAGAAGCGATCGCGCAAGGTAATTCCCATAAACAAGTAAACGGCGAATTGCGAAGGTTATTAATCAGAACTATTATCAATTCTTTGTTTCGGGTAAAAGTGGAATACCGCGAAAGAATCCCCCAAGTTCCGGCAATTTTAGCACCCAATCATCTCAGCCATTTCGATCCTTTTTTGATTCTTTCGGAAATTCCGGCAAATCCTTTTTACTATATTTTAGGTGATGCTCGGACTCTTTATAATAAGTGGTGGAAACAAGTATTTTTGAGTTTGAATGGTGGGACTATTCCTTTAGATCGTTTGTGGAAAGAAGAATTAGCGGTTATTGAAGGGGCTCGGAAAAATAGAAAAGATTTAGTAGATTTGGCAAATGCGATCGCTCAAGATGTTCCTGATGGTAAATCTCTGCAAAAACTTAGAAGATTAGACCGAATTAGTCAAGGTATATTATCTCGTGGAAATGGGTTGTTGCTTTTTCCTGAAGGCAA
Source organism: [Phormidium] sp. LEGE 05292 (assembly GCF_015207735.1). Lineage (GTDB taxonomy): Bacteria > Cyanobacteriota > Cyanobacteriia > Cyanobacteriales > Aerosakkonemataceae > Floridanema. The sequence continues at coordinate 42,604 of NZ_JADEWG010000026.1, read as the reverse complement.
ATTGGGAACGGCGGAAGGTGAGTTATTGCCTTTAAAGAAAGGAGTTGCAATTTATGCTTTGCGTGCGGGAGTGCCGATCGTTCCCGTAGCAATTATTGGCAGCAAAGATTTATATTTTAGAAAGCCCATAACTTTGAGGTTTGGTAAACCTTTGGTTTTTCCTCAATCTCTGCGACCAAAATCATCTCAAGTGCAAGCAGTTTTAGATGCTTTACAAGCAGCTTTAATAGATTTATTGCCTTCAAATTATCAGGAACCACAGGGAATAAAATTATGGCGAAACTTCCTTAATCACGCATTATGTTAATAAAGGTTTGTTGTAAGTGCTTTAGCACTACTAGCACTGAAGTGCTTACAACAGACCATTTTACAACTAACCTAAAAAATGTTTGAACCATGAATAAGATTGATTTGGCTTTTACTCCGGCTTTAGAACAAGCACAATTAATTAAAAAGGGCGAAGTTTCTCCTTTAGAATTAGTTGAGGTTTATTTGGAACGTATCCAAAAATTAAACCCGCAATTAGGTAGTTATTTTACTGTGATGGCAGAAGCAGCGTTAGCTGATGCCAAGGCAAAAACTGAGCAATTAGCAGTAAGTCAGGAAAATTTACCGCCTTTTTTTGGGGTGACAATTTCGATTAAAGATTTGACTTCTGTAGCGGGTGTACCTTGCACTTATGGTACGCCAGTTTTAATGAATCAAATTGCTAGTTACGATGATGGTATTGTGAGTAAAATTAAAGCGGCTGGTTTTACTATTTTGGGCAAAACTGCTACTTCAGAATTAGGTTCTTTACCTTATACAGAACAGCCAGGTTTTCCCCCAGCGAGAAACCCTTGGAATTTAGAATATACTGCTGGTGGATCGAGTGGTGGTGCAGCAGCTTCAGTAGCAGCGGGATTAAGTGCGATCGCACAAGGTTCCGATGGTGGTGGTTCGATTCGGGGCCCAGCAAATTGTTGCGGTGTGGTGGGAATTAAACCTTCTAGAGGTCGGGTTTCTTATGCACCAGTAGGCGATCGATTAAGTGGAATTTCTGTTAATGGGCCGATCGCACATACTGTAGCTGATGCCGCCGCATTACTCGATGTCATGTCCGGCTATATCACCGGAGATCCCTATTGGTTAGCAGATCCAAATCCCTCTTTTCTCGCGGCAACAAAGCAAAATCCTAGTACTTTAAATATCGCTTTTTCTAACACCTTGCTACCTGTGGGTGAAGCCGATTCAATTTGCCAAAAACCAGTATTAGAAACAGTACAACTTTTAGCAGAAATGGGTCACAAAGTAACCGAAGTTTCTCTAGATTTTAGTGATTTAATTGAACCGTTTAGATTAGTTTGGCAATCAGGCGTAGTAGCAGCAGGAATTCCTTCAGCCGCCTTAGATAAAATTAATAAATGGTTGGCAGAAAACAGCTGCACTACAGGCCAATATTTACAAGCTGTGGCGCAAATGCAAATAATTGCACGGCGCATAGTTGCCTTGTTTGACAATTTTGATGTATTGGTATTGCCTGTGTTTATGCACCCCACAATTCGCGTTGGTGAATGGGCAGAATTATCCCCTGAAGAAACCTTGGCAAAAGTGATTAATTGGGTAGCACCTTGTCCACCTTTTAACGCTAGTGGACAGCCATCTATTGCAATTCCAATGGGCTTTAATTCAGCGACAGGTTTACCTCTAGGAGTACAATTAGTAGGTCGTCCAGCAGCAGAAGCAACTTTAATTTCTCTAGCTGCACAAATTGAAGCAGCTAAACCCTGGATTCAACATCGTCCGATTTTGTAATAAAGCTAGTTCGTTGTGAGGACTTTAGTCCTATTTTTCCAAAGAGAAACGACTAAAGTCGTCACTACAAACTGAGTTCGTTGTCCAACTTTAGCAACTTAGAAAAGTTATGAGTCTATGCGACGAGATTCTATCTTTTACCAATTGTTTCAACAATGGCCCGAACTGTTGTTTGAGCTATTGGATAATCCTCCAGCCAATGCTCAAAGTTATCGGTTTGATTCTGTTGCTGTGAAAGAACCCAAGTTTGAAATCGACGGGGTATTTCTCCCACCAGAATCGGAAACACCGGGAGTTGTTTATTTCTGTGAAGTTCAGTTTCAAAAGGACGAACAACTTTATGAGCGATTGTTTGGGGAATTGTTTTTATATTTTTACCGTAACCGCGATCGCTTTGATGATTGGCAAGCTGTGGTGATTTATCCATCCCGATCGACAGAACAAAGCCAAACTCGCCCATATCAAGATTTATTGAATGGCGATCGCGTTCATCGAGTGTACCTGAATGAAGTGGGCGAGATGGCTCAATTGCCGTTGGGGGTTGCGTTAATGGTATTGACAACACTTCCAGAAACCCAGGCACCTATAGAAGCGAGAAATTTGCTCTTCCGTTCACGACAGGAGTTACCACTAGAAACGAGTCGTGCCATCATGGAGATGGTAGCGACGATTATGGTTTATAAGTTTACAAATCTGAGTCGGCAAGAGGTTGAAGCAATGCTAGGAATCACACTTGGGCAAACAAGGGTGTACCAGGAGGCTAGAGAAGATGAGGCGAAATCGCTGATTTTGCGCCTTCTACCCCGAAGAGTGGGAGAAGTACCTGAGTCAGTCAGAGTACAAATTAATACCTTATCTCTTACCCAACTGGAATCTTTGGCAGAAGCATTGCTGGATTTCTCTAGTCTGTCTGATTTAGAAACATGGTTGGCCCAACAGAGGCAGTAGCTTTGCTACGCTATGAGAAAATACAAAACAAAAAAAGTGCTATGTTTCAAGCTTTTATTTAAACGATGGTAAAGGGCGATCGCACATGGTTTTTTATGACTTTTAATTGATGTGTTAGGCTGGTAGCGAAGACAAACCGAAGATACCTTTAAAAAGAATGCTGCTGACAGGCATAGAAAACGGATCATCAAGTTAACGAAATTATCTAGAAGAAAAAATCGTAAGGGAAAATGACCTGTTTTTTCTGGGATTTTGCCGTTAAACTTAGCCTGTATTACCTTCTACCTTTTTTCAGCAAATCCTAATTTAGAGGTCAAGTAAATGGAAAAATTTTTGAGTAATTACTAATTACTTAAAACATAAAAGCTTCTTCCCCTGTAATCCTTAACTTAATCTCCCGATCGCACACGCCACATTCTAATAGTGCTGTCATCATCATCACTCAACATAGCTGGTTTTTCAGCACTGCTAAAATAAAACGAATTGTTATCTTTATTGTTGATAATTCGCAGCAATTTGCCAGTATTTAATTGCCAAAACCTTACGGTATTATCATCACTACTACTAACTAAAGTGTGGTTATCAGAACTAATTCCTAGAGATAAAATTGCTCCGCTATGACCAGTCAAATTATATAGTGGTGATGATGTTTGTGGTTTGCCATCTTTTCCTAATTTCCAAATTTTAATAGTTTGGTCAGAACCGCTACTAGCTAAAGTTTTTCCATCAGCACTAATTGCCAGTGCATCTACCCAATTAGAATGACTTTTAAGAGTATTAAGTAATTTACCAGTTTTAAGTTGCCAAATTTTAATGGTTTGGTCAGAACTAGCACTAGCAAAGGTTTGACCATCAGGATTCATCACTAAGGAAGCTACCCAATTGCAATGTGCTTTAATACTGCGAAGCATTTTGCCATTGCTGGTTTGCCAAATTTTAATTGTGCTATCAAAACTACCGCTGATGATATTTTCTCCATCAGGACTCATAGTAACCGCCATTACTGAACCAGAATGTCCGGTAAGATTTCGCAGTAATTTACCATCCTTTAAGTTCCAAACTTTCAGGCTATTATCATTACTGCCACTGACTAAAGTTTGCCCATTTGAACTAATTTTTAAACTCAAAACTGCGCCCAAATGACCTGTCAGAGTTCGCAGTAAACTTCCGTGTTCTAAACACCAAATTTTAATAGTACCATCGTTACTACTGCTAGCTAAAAGTTTACCACCAGGACTAATAGCAAGCGATCGCACAGGTTCTAAATGGCCTGGAAGAATGCGAAGCAATTGACCACTTCCTAAATGCCAAAGTCTAATGTCCTTAGAGTCACCAGTGATTAAAGTTTGTCCGTCGGGAGTAATACAAAGAGTACGGACATAATCAACGTGACTGACGCGAGTGTTTACTAGTGGAGGACGGGGAGGGGTAAACATTAATTTAAAGTTATCTCCTTTTTTATAATTAACGAAGTATTTGCTTTATTTTCAGAGAATATTATACATAAAAGCCAAATTTGGTAAGTATTTTTGCTATAGAAATAATTCATCTGGGCGCTTTTGCTCGTAAGTTCCAGATAGATGCCACTGATTTCTAGTATGTTTCTTTCTGGCTATGTCTGACAAGGTGATCTTCACTACAGCTGATTCTACCTGTAAAATATCAATTTTTGCACCCAAACAAGAGAACTTATGGCTCTGCCAACGTTATTATATACCAGCTACATCAACTGATATTGAATCATTTTTACCAAAAACTTCACCAGCGTTACGGAAATCTACATGAATCTAAGGAGAAGTAACAGATAATAATTATTACTCAGTAATTATTTACATACGCTTTTTTCCTTGCTTTCGGAAGGTAACTTTACTTCTTTGCGTATTTTGACAGGATAAATGGCAAAAATCAACCCTAATAACACTGATTCTATCATGAGTAAAGCATCTGTACTAGTAGAGCGTGGCGGAAATGATTGAGCAGATGAAAAAAAGGTAAAAATTTAGGGGTAGGTTTAGAAGAAAATTTTGTCATCATAACAGAACAATTAATCAAAAAACCCACCCCGACAAAGCCTTCATTCCAGGAAGACTTCTACATCAAAGCCTTGTGCCTTCTTGTCCAAGTAACTCTTCTATATTCCTGCCCGTAAAAATGGGGCAGTTCATTTATTTCATGGTAAAAGTTTCTGCCCCATTGATATTTTTTCTCCAGTTTATCACTGATGTTAAAAGAACTTTATGTACCAGAACAGCGATCGAACCATTCCTGATAAATACTTTTATTTTCAGTATTTTCTAGCACTATTTCCACTCGCACTAATTGACAATCATCATGCTTTTGTTTAGCAATAGCATCTAATAAAAGACTGGCAGTTTTCGGAGAAACAAATTCTCCTTTGACAATGTTGTTATTGCTAGTTTGGTTAACAGCAATGTCATTGCTTATAGTAGTGACATCTTGTTGTTGACCTAAATCAACTTCAGCGATAATTTTGGGTTCTGGACTAACTTGTTCTACAATCAATTTTTCATATTGAACTGGCACTTCTACCATGCGAGTTTCAATTTCTTTCCGCACAACTACTTCGCCTACTTTACGCTTTTGATGATTGATGACTAATCTTTCTTCTATTAGACGAATCACTTCTTCTTCGACAACATCTGTGCTGGATGAATCAGAAATTTCGGAATCATTTACATAGCTATCGGGCAAACTAGTTTCGTCGGTAACTTGTTGGTCTACTGTTTGCAGTTGAGGAGATGCCAGAATTGGCTGAATCTCTGATTTATCAATACTCGTCAAAATTGCTTTTTGCGAGTAATCAACTTGCTGAATTTGATTACTTGTCAGAGAAAAGGTGTATGACTGTGGCAAATCTGTGGCTAAGATCAGCAAGTTAATTTGACGAGTATTACTCAAGTAAATGTCCTTAATTATGCCAATTTCCAATCCTTTATTATCTAAGACTCGAAAGTTGTTTAGTTTGTTTTTCAACTTATCTAACAAAGCTTTAACTCTGAGATTGTGTCTCACGGTTTCCTGTTTTCTTGCAGCAGCTTGATTATCCATCGGTTCCCCCATTTTTAATTTGATTAAAGTCTATTTAAAAGTATAGGCAGAGCTTTATGTTGCCCCGCCTGAGTAGTTTTTAAGCACTCATTTCAGTTAAGATATTAACAACTTGTTATTCCAAGTTGTTCAAATGCGATCGGTATTCTCGACAATAGGATTACCATCAGTATCGATATCCAATCTTTCCCTACGAATTGTCTCTTCCCGATCGACTGTATCGCGATCGACTACTTTCTTAATTGTCACTTCTTCACGCACGAAAGCTTCTTTATGAATGTCGGGAGTTTCTTCATAAATTTCCATGCGTACTACTTCTCCTTCGCGGAAGTCAGCCTCGCCAGGAGCAACTATTCTCTCGGCATCAACGGGTGTAGTGCGTTCAACGATCACTCGTTCTTTTTCTACGGGAACTGAAACTCTAGCAGTTTCGGTTTCAACGCGCTTACCAATTGCTACTTCTCCTGCTTTGCGGCGAGTTTTGTTAGCAATTAATCGTTCTTCGTAGAGTCTAAATGTTTGGTGATCGCGCTCGTTCATACCAAAGAATGTTGGTTCTTGATCGTATGTGTAAGTGTTACGATCGAAGTTGCGATATCCTGTAGTTCCAATTGCTTCTGGAGTAGAAACTGCATAATCTGCATCTACAGGAGTATTGTAAGAGTTGCGGTAGACATTTCGCACTCTTTCTTCATAATCATAATCCGCTACAGTGCGATCGTTAAATTCTGGTAAATCCTCTGCTTGCTTTCTGCTCATATTGATCGCATACACGCGATCGGTATTATAATTGATGCGGGAAAGACCAACAGGTAACAAAACTTTCTTCCCGAAAATCCAAAATCCTAAATCAACTACCAAGTAGCGAAAATGTCCTTCTTCATCAACTAAAACATCGCTGACAGAACCAATCTTTTCTTCAGCTTCGGTATAAACTCCAAAACCTTTAACGTCATCACCTTCAAAAGTTTGGACATAATTAGAATCAAAGTCGTCCAGTTTCATTAATGCCATATTCTTAAATCCCCTTTATTCAGACTTTATTTGATATCTCTAAAGTTAATAAATTTACCTTTTATTTGCCTCTTCCCAGAGATGGAACTGCTTGTTTATTCTCGAATTTATTGATAATTTAATAAAAAATTAAATTGAATAATTTACAATAGCAAAGCTTACGCTTGCACATTTTGAAAATGCCTATATAGCGTAAGCTCTGTTAATTCTATGACGGTAATATGCGGTAAACTACAAAGCAAACTTTATTCTGGGCGACGAATTGTTTCTTCTGTCAAACTACCCTGATTGTTGATATCTAACTCTTCACGACGCAGGGTTTCTTCTGCACTTACATTTTCCCGCTCGACTTCTTTTCTAATAGTCACTTCTTCCCGCACAAAAGCTTCTTTACGAATTTCTGGCACTTCTTCGTAAATTTCTATGCGTGCCATTTCGCCTTCTCTAAAGGCAGTTGGATTGGCGTTAGTTACAGTTCCAGCATCTACAGGAGTAGTCCGTTCAACGATCACTCTTTCTTTTTCCACTGGTACAGAAACTCTAGCAGTTTCTGTTTCAACGCGCTTACCAACTGCTACTTCGCCTGCTTTCTGGCGCGTTTTGTTAGCAACTAAACGTTCTTCGTACAATCTCAATTTTTGATGATCTGTGTCGTTGATACCATACAAACTTGGCTGTTGTTCGTAGTCGTAGGTAGCGTATTCATTAGCAGCAACTGTTGGTTGTGGAGTAACAGCTGGTGGCACAGTAGCTTGAGGTTGATAAACGCCTCTTACTTGATCTTCGTAATCGTAATCGACTCTCTCAAGATTGTCAAAATCGGGCAATTGTTCTACTTGTTCTTTGGTTAATCCGACTGCATAAATGCGTTCTGCGTTAGCATCAATGCGAGAGCGTCCAACAGGTAGTAATACTTTTTTTCCGAATACCCAAAAACCTGTTTCGACAACAAAGTACCGGAAACGACCAGTTTCATAGTCAACTAAAACGTCTTTGATTGTCCCAATCTTTTCATCACCGCGATCGGCATAAACATCCAATCCCTTGACATCTTCTCCATCAAATAATTCGTCACGGTAATTGGGGTAATAACTTTCAATTCTAGCTAAGGCCATAACTTGCTTCCTCGACTTGTCTATAGAATAATGTTAGTAAATTAATTCTTCGGATACCTCCTTCCAGAGAATTATTCCTTTTGTTTGCAAGTCTGTCATCGGAGAGAAACAGTTACTTGTAATGAACTTACACAGTAAATAAAACTTTATTTTATTTACTATAAAGAAATGTTATTATAAAGAATTTAGGTTAATAATTAAGAATTTGAGCAATTAAATTTCTTGAATAAATACTGACGGAAAAGCGTTGAATTTAGGAAAACTATCAGCAAATAATAGCATACAAAAATCTTTCCGAAAGTAAATGAATGGAAATGTCTAGTCAATCGTGGTTAAAAGTGTTACAGAAGGAACGAGCGATCGCAGTAATTCGCGCCCAAAATTGGCAGGAGGGTTGTCAAATGGCGAAAGCTGTAGCAGCGGGAGGCATGAAACTAATTGAGATTACTTGGAATAGCGATCGACCAGAAAAAACTATTAGTTATTTGCGCCAAGAATTACCAGATTGTCAAATAGGTAGTGGCACTTTGTTAAATTTAGAACAACTGGAAATGGCGATCGCTTCTGGCGCAGAATTTCTCTTTACTCCCCACGTTGATTTAACCTTAATTAAAACCGCAATTAAAGCCAATATTCCCATCATCCCAGGCGCACTTTCGCCAACCGAAATTGTTACTGCTTGGCAAGCAGGCGCTAGTTGTGTAAAAGTATTTCCCATTCAAGCCGTAGGAGGAGCAAGCTATATTCGCAGTTTACAAGGGCCATTAGGAAATATTCCCTTAATTCCTACTGGTGGTGTGACCTTAAATAATGCCAAAGAATTTTTGCAAGCAGGAGCGATCGCGGTCGGACTTGCAGGCGATTTATTTCCTCAAGATTTAATTAACAAAGCAAATTGGCAAGCAATTAGCATAAATGCGAAAAACTTAATGCAACAAATAAATCATTGACCCAATTAATTAGTTTAATTAACATGAAATAAAACCTTGAGCCTGAGAGGTAAAAATAATGAATAAAACGCTTTCTTCCCTTTCATTACAATATTTTGGAGCATTATTAGTAAGTGCAGTAATTAGTTTCAATGTACTACCCGCATGGTCAAACACCTCAGAGGCGAGAACTGCACAAGCCGATCGAATTGCTAATAAAATATTGGAATTGCAAGAAACAGAACAACGTTGGATTCAAATCGACCTTTCCAACCAAAGATTAATCGCCTGGGAAGGAACAAAACCAGTTTACGCGGTAGTTATTTCCACCGGAAAAACAGCTACACCCACCATTTTAGGAACCTTCGCCATTCAAACCAAACACCGCCTCGCCAGAATGACTGGGCCAGATTACGATGTCCCCAATGTACCTTATACCATGTACTTTCATGGAGGTTACGCCATTCACGGTGCCTACTGGCATAACCGTTTCGGCACCCCAGTCAGTCACGGTTGCGTTAACGTAGCACCAAATCACGCCGCATGGTTATTTAATTGGGCGAGTGTAGGAACGCCAGTGGTTGTGCATGAATAGGATGATTGGGGACTGGGGAGATGGGGACAAGGGGACAAGGGGACAAGAGAAATTTTTACTTTCTGCCTTTCTTTCCTTCTGCCTTCTGCCTTCTGCCTTTTGCCTTTCTTCCCTTCTGCCTTCTGCCTTCTGCCTTTTGCCTTTCTTCCCTTCTGCCTTCTGCCTTCTGCCTTCTGCCTTTCCCCAGCCCCCAAAACCCTGATCTTTGCAGAAATTTACTTACCAAAAATGTAGTTATACCTCAGAACTGAGAAACCTAAATCTAGAGGTTTCTTCATTTAAAAAGAGGTAGCAAATCATGAACAGCAAAGTGAGTACCCTAAGTCGTTGCAGCGGCTTTTGGGTAGGTACAGCATTGAGTTTTGCAGCGTTATTTTCTTGGTCAGTACCACCGACACTAGCCCAAGGAATCAGAAGCCAAGGAAACATTATTGCAGAAAGAATTGCCACGCTGCAACAGTCTGAAGAACGCTGGATTGAAGTGGATCTTTCTCAACAAAAACTAATTGCTTGGGAAGGATCGAAGAAAGTTTATCGTTTAAATGTTTCTACTGGTAAGTCTGCAACTCCGACGATTACGGGTACTTTTACAGTCCAATCAAAGCACGTATCTGGTAGAATGCGAGGGCCAGATTACAACGTTCCTTATGTTCCTTATATTATGTATTTTTCAGGTGGCTATGCAATTCATGGAGCTTATTGGCATAACCGTTTTGGTACGCCCGTTAGTCATGGTTGCGTGAATTTGCGAGTTTCAGAAGCAGAGAAAGTTTTCCGATGGGCTTCTGTGGGAACGCCAGTGATTGTACATCGTTAGGAAAAATTTAGGAAGGTTGGTTTTAATTTTGTAATTAACTTTTAAATTTCGATCAAAAATTTTGACATACTTAACACTAACAAAGCCAAAGGAAATTGCACAAAGTACTCCTTTGGCTTTGCAATTAGTTAATTTTTCATTTCATAATGTTTAATTTTCTTTTCTAACTTTATGCAGTAATCTAGATGCCAAGGAGGAAGTGAATTTATGGAAACAATCATTCGCTCAACTTGGTTACGTCGTTCAAGTGTTTTTTGGGTAAGTCTAGCGTTAGCGATCGCTACTTTATTTGCTTGGACTGTACCTACTTCGGCTGCTTCAAGGTCAAGTAGGGGTGGATCGGGTCGTTGGATTGAAGTTGACCTATCTAGCCAACGTTTATATGCTTGGCAAAATGGAAGACGGATTTATTCATCCCGCATTTCTAGTGGTAAGCGTTCTACTCCTACTCGTCTCGGTACTTTTGCAATTCAAAGAAAGTATCTGTATAAAACAATGCGGGGGCGGGGATACGTTGCTCCTAATGTTCCCTATACTATGTTCTATTCTGGAGGTTATGCGATTCACGGGGCTTATTGGCATAATCGCTTTGGTACTCCAATTACTCATGGGTGCGTTAATTTACCAGTTGGTAAAGCCCGTCAATTATATAGTTGGGCGGGGCCAGGAACAAGAGTGGTAATTCGACGTTAGGAGGTTGAGAATTTTAGATTTGCGATCGCTTTAAAATTCGCGTAGAGACGTTTCATGAAACGTCTCTACAATTGAGATTAACTGAGTTGAACTACTGGCTGATTTTCTAATAGGGTTTGTTTGGTAAATAAATCTTCGACGGTAATTCTGAGAAAACGATCGCCATCAACTTGAAAAAGTAGTTTAATGCGATCGCTTCCCGGATACCCAGGCGGCGTTAGTTGGGCGATAGTCCGGGCTCCTTCGCGATCGTTTAAAGGTTTGACTTGGGTTTCGCCACTGGAGAGATTACGAGTGACTAAGCGATCGCCATCAAAGTAAACTTCAGTAGCAGCTGTTTGTGTGCCTAATTCGCCAATAATTAATTCGATGCTGGGTTGATTTTCCACCGAAGCGCCCAACAATAATTCTACAGGTTCGCTCATCGGATAAGGTTGCCCTTCTTTAATTAAAGAATGCCAATTATGGCGATTCAGTTTGCGATCCCAATAACGAATCCCGTAACTGTGATAAAGAAAGTCTTTTAATTCAATACCTTGGGTGAGTTGTAATGCACCTTGGGCGATCGCTTCAAAGGGTTTTTCACAACGAATCTTTGATAAATCAAAATATTGCTGTACCCACGTTTGTACAGCGGGGATTTGTACAGTTCCACCCACTAACAACACAGCATCAATATCAGCAACTTCGATGCCTTGTCGCCTTGCTTGCTGCAAAACTTGAGTCATGGAATCGTCTAATTTAGCAAAAAATTGCTGTTCTTTGAGGATGGTTTCAAAGCGATCGCGGTCTAATTCCAACTCGTAACTTTCAAAGGTTTCATCATCAAAATAAACCTCACTTGCCTGCCTTTGCAAAGAAAGCTGAATTTTCAACTTTTCTGCTAACCGAATTGTTAACGGTGTCGCTTCTATTCCCTGGGTTTTAAGAAAGTAATCAATCAACCAATTATCAATATCTGTACCGCCTAAATTTTGCCCAGCTTTAGCAATAACACGGGCAGTTTTTACCTTTTGACCAGAATTTTCGGCTAGGGATTTTTGCCCCCATTTCAAAATAAAACCTACGGGTTTTTTAGCTGCGGTACTATCCAAACGTACCAAAGAAAGATCCAGCGTTCCGCCACCAAAATCAACAACTAAAATAATTTGCTGGTCTTTCATTCCATAGCCTAAAGCGGCTGCGGTTGGTTCATCCAGAATTCGCACTTGTTCTACTGGCAAAGTTTTACATACTTCACCTAACCAATTCCGATAAGCTTCAAAGCTATCAACAGGAACAGTTAATATTAAAGATTGACCGACATCGGGCAAAGTTTCTTGTAACTTTTCAATAATATTAGTGAGAAACCATTGTCCGACTTTCTCAAAAGTAACAATTTGCCCATCTAATTCAGGGAGAAAACCTTGAATATCTGCACCTATTCCCCGTTTAAAACTGCGGAAAAAGCGAGGGTCGGTTTTAATATCCAAACCCCGATCGCGTACCGCTTGTCCAACTACAACTTTACCAGCGTAAGCATCTTCAACATAAAGCAAACTGGGAATTAAGGGCGGATTTTGCGCCAAGGTGACAGACATTCCCGGTAAATTCAAGGTTTCTGGTTGCTGGGTGACTGGGTTCCAGCGAGTAATTACAGTATTGCTAGTACCAAAATCAATTGCGATCGCCATTCAGCTATTCAATCAATGAATTAGGTTTAAATCATATTATGGTATTTAGCAGCCCAAACACAAACACAACATTATGAGCGAATCAAATTCCTCAAAAAATGGTTTTATAGTTTCTGGACGGGGAATTGATGGCATTTCAGTACGTGGCTATAAGTCACTTTACGAAGAGTGCAGCATTGAAGTGTGTCCCCTAACGATTCTTGCTGGTGCTAACAGTTCCGGTAAGTCCAGTATTATGCAGCCATTACTGCTACTAAAGCAAACTCTGGAAGCTAGTTATGATCCTGGTGCTTTACTACTCAATGGCCCTAATGTTAAATTTACTTCAGCAGACCAACTTTTGTCTCACTTTTCTGAAAAAGATTACACTGACAGTTTTACTATCAAAATTGTCATCAATAATAATTTCTTAATTAGCAAATTTACCAAGGAAAAAAAGCAAGGAATTCAAGTTGTGCAATCAACTTATTACTTAGCTGATAAAGAAATTACTATCTCTCCAGATATGGATCATGATGAGTTAGTTAAAATACTTCCTGAAGGGCTGAATAGTATTTATGAAGATTATCTGAACGATATTACAGATGAACATTGGAACGTAACTAAGGTAAGAAGTTTTCTCGACTTTAAACTGGGAAAAAATTTACTTGTTTATTCTGAACTTTCTGGGTTTTTTCAAAAACAAATTCGCCACTTAATCCACGTTCCTGGATTGAGAGGAAATCCCGAACGGACTTACAATACCACATCTGTTGGTCAGGAGTTTCCTGGTACTTTTGAGAATTACGTTGCCAGCGTAATCAGTCATTGGCAAAATACAGAAGACAATCGATTTATAGAATTAGAAGCAGATTTGGAAAAACTAGGATTAACTTGGAAAGTTGATGCTAAACAGCTGAACGATGTACAGATTGAATTGCGTGTAGGTCGTTTGCCGCGCACTAGTGAAGCAAGCGATATGGTTAGTATTGCTGATGTTGGTTTAGGTGTCTCACAAACTTTGCCTGTTTTAGTTGCTTTACTGGTAGCAGAACCGGGACAATTAGTTTACCTAGAACAACCAGAAATTCACTTGCATCCTCGCGCTCAAGTTGCGTTAGCGGAGATATTAAGTGATGCAGCGAATCGTGGTGTAAGAGTAGTTTTAGAAACTCACAGCGAATTGCTTTTATTAGCAGTTCAATCTTTAGTTGCAGAAGGTAAATTATCGCCAGAGTTGGTAAAACTTCATTGGTTCAAAAGACGAGAAGATGGTGTTACTGAAGTTAGCAGTACTAATTTAGATGCAGCGGGAGCTTTTGGAGATTGGCCCGAAGATTTTAGCGATGTTTCTTTGAAATTAGAAAGTCGTTATTTGGATGCGGCAGAGGCTCGACTGATAAATAATTAAGATGATAGAAAAAGTTTCTAAGCTGCTGGTAATTGATGCTTCTGTTGCGCGTGCTGCTGGTGGAGAGAGTGCGATCAGTAAATCAAAATACTGCCGTGATTTTCTGCTTGCTGTTTTAGATATTTCTCATCGAGTTGTGATGACACAAGATATCCGAAAAGAATGGGATAAACATCAATCAAATTTTTCTCGCACATGGCTTCGCACAATGATAGCAAAAAAGAAGTTGGAATATCGGAGCGATATTTTAATAAATGATGAACTATGGAAAGGAGTTGAAGATTTTACCGATTTCGACAATCAGCGCAAAGCAATGGTTAAAGATTTACTTTTGATTGAAGCAGCACTGGTGACAGATAAAATTATAGTTTCTCTTGATGAAGTAGTAAGAAAACTTTTTCATCAAGCAGCTGAACAAGTGGAAGAACTCCGAAATATTGTCTGGGTTAATCCTGCTAAATCAGAAGAACAAGCAATTTCTTGGTTAGAAAGTGGCGCAGCAGCAGAACAGGAAAGAATGCTGGGATTTTACACAAAATAAAATGACTTGCTAAAAGCTAACCCTTTTCTGTCTAAAGGCTAATTTTCTGAGTATCAACAAACTATGTCCAAAGATAGATTATTTGTCTGTGGACAGTAAACGTTATTTTCGTTACAATCTTTTATATACATCTTTGTAATTATGTCAAGTAATTAAAATACTTCTTAATATTGAAGTGTTTCAGGGATAGGCATCGGTCTGAGAAAAAGTAAGCATTCCTGTCCCAGCAGGAGAGATTTGCAAAAAAGGGCGAAAAATGATGAGTAAAGAGCAGAAATCGGAGATGGCGCGGTTTTTAGGTGGCCTGAAGAACGGAATTTGGTTTATTGGGATTTCTTCTTGGCTGTTTGGAATTTGCGATCGCACCATAGCTTCCCTAGCAGATGGATATTTGTCGGCGATCGACATTGTTCAATTATTTACAGCTTCCTTCTTTTTTGTCAGTTGGCTATTTTTAAAGCCAACATCTAGACTTTGAGGACAAAAATATCTAACTATCGATAGATCAACCCGAAAATTTTACAGATTCCGCCTTTGCTTTGCAGAAAATAACGGAAAAAAAGTTAGAAAAGGAAGAGTATCGCTATGATCGAGATAGCAATTTAGAAAGAAACCAAAGGAATTGCTTATGGATATCATTCGGATCATCATCGCTATCTTTTTACCGCCGTTAGGAGTGTTCTTGCAAGTTGGTTTTGGGGGACAGTTTTGGCTAAATATCCTATTGA
The DNA here is from genome assembly GCF_015207735.1 of [Phormidium] sp. LEGE 05292. Lineage (GTDB taxonomy): Bacteria > Cyanobacteriota > Cyanobacteriia > Cyanobacteriales > Aerosakkonemataceae > Floridanema. The sequence continues at coordinate 27,298 of NZ_JADEWG010000026.1, read as the reverse complement.
CATTACTCGGATATGTTCCTGGGTTAGTTCATGCAATTTGGATTATTGCCAAAACAAAATAGGTGAATTTTGTTACCAGATAACTAAGTGTTGAAGCTAGCAAGAAACTACCAGTGTAAGTTATAGCCCTATCGGATAGATAACTAAAAGCGCGATCGCCATTACCAATAAAAACGCGACGTGCTTTTTTAGCAACTATTCATACCTCTGCGATTATCCATGACCCACTACCCAAGACCAATAGCAAGTAACTAGCAAGTTGAGTTATTTACAGGCTTTGAGTTAATATTTTCTTAAGAATTAGTCGATTTTCACTAAAATATACAAGTGTATTTTTAAATATATTTATCATCTCTCTCTAGGAAGATTTACTGCAAATTTTATGATTAATTAAGCATACATTTGCTTAATATACCCCCCAGTAGGATTGAATTTTTTGTGAAAAAAAGCTTCTATAAATAAAGTTACATCTTAAAATCAGGGTGACAAAATTTGTTACTGAATAAGGGTTCATTCGTGTCATTTGATCTTTCATTTTCCAATTGGTTACATTGGGTAATCCAACCCCAGCTAGCCTTACATATCCCAGATGGGTTTTTAAGTTTACCTGTTAGCCTAGTTTGTTGGATATTGGCGATCGCTCTAATTACCTTGTGCTTAAATAGAGTCCAAGCACAATATCAAGAAAAAGCAGTCCCATTAATGGGAGTTTGCGCCGCCTTCATCTTTGCCGCTCAAATGATTAATTTTCCCATTCCAGGAGGGACTTCTGGACACTTGTTAGGAGGCACACTTGCAGGTGTTTTATTAGGCCCTTGGGCAGGTTCTTTAGTCATGGTAGTAGTGTTCATTGTGCAAGCAACAATCTTTCATGATGGAGGATTAACAGTATTAGGAGCTAACATTACTAATATGGGGTTAATTGGCACTTTTGGCGGTTATTATGTGTATCGCACTATACGTTATGCCATAGGTCGAGATACTTGGAAAGGAGTAGCTTTTGGTGTGGTAATTGCTAGTTGGTTAAGCGTGTTTGTCGCCGCAATTTTCACCGCATTTCAATTAGCATTATCTGGTACTGTACCACTTGGAATTGCTTTAACTGCGATGGCTTCTTGGCACATTTTGATTGGTATAGGAGAAGCCTTAATCACATTAGCAGCAGTAAGTTTTATTTGGCGAACAAGACCAGATTTAATTTACCATCCACCTCGGAGATTTTCTACTTCTCGTTCTCTAACACCTCATTAACAAACGCACTATGACTAGTAAAAATTCTCAAGTACGTAATCGGGCTTTAATCATTGGTGGTTTAGGTATAGCATTGTTAATTGCTGTTTTCCTTTCCCCTTTTGCTAGTTCCAATCCTGATGGTTTGGATCGAGTTTCTCAAGACTTAAAATTTGAGGATAAAGCAATTGAAGATGCCCCAGCTAAAAAGTTACCTTTCTATAAAGTTTTTGATGAATATGCCTTGCGAGGTGTACCAAAAGGGGTTGCTACTCCGCTGGCTGGTTTAATTGGTACTTTAGCAACTTTTGGTTTAGCTTGGGGTGTCGGTAAATTAGTAATTCGTCGTTCTGGTTCATCTGATGATATCAATAATTCAGATTCTTCAGGAACTTCCCTTTAGCTAAATTTTAGATGCGGGATTTTAGATTGGCGATCGGTAATTTTTTCTAGTCTAAAATTTTCCCTGGCATCTGAGATGATTAAAACCGCAGAGGCGCAGAGGACACAGAGAAGAAGAAAGATCGATAATTCTGATGCAAAGGGATTTAATATCAGATGCCAAAGGCAAAAATCTAAAATCTAAAATCTAAAATCTAAAATGCTACTACACATCAACGCCTTTCACTTAGATATTGATAGCAAACAGTTTAGTTTTTGGCATTTCCTAGCCCCAAAAACTCGCGTCCTCTGCACTCTTCTTTTAGTGTTTGCTATTGCTTTAACCCCCAATGGTAGATGGTGGACTTGGGGAATTTATGGTATTGGTGTACTTTGTTTAGTGTTACTTAGTAAGGTGACTTTGCCAGTGTTATTTAAGCGGATAGCTGTGGAATTTGCCTTTGTTGCAGTGATTCTTTTTGGTACTTTGTTTCGCAGTGGTGGGGAAATTGTTTGGTCTTGGGGAATCATCAAAATTACCTCAGAAGGTTTAACTGTGTTGGGTAGCGTTACAATCAAAGCTTTGCTATCGTTATTAATGTTAAATCTGTTAACTTTAACTACTTCGGTTCCAGCCTTACTAAATGGATTAATCGCTTTGAAAATGCCACCTTTGTTAGTAGCAATTTTGGCTTCCATGTATCGTTACATTAGCGTGTTAATTGGAGAATTTAACGCTATGCGTCGGGCTGCTGCTTCACGCAATTTGACTGGAAATAGTGGTTGGCAACGTCAAGTAATTGGTAATATGATTGGTGCTTTATTTATTCGCACTTATGAAAGAGGCGATCGCGTTTATCAAGCAATGTTAGCGCGAGGATATCAAGGCGTACCACCCGTATCTGAATTACCATCTGGAGGAAAACGTGATATTGTAGCTTTAACTTTAACCTTAATTTTGGCACTATTAGGACAAGCAATTTATTTAGTTTAAAACTCCATAAATCTATCATTCAGCCTGACATTTACAAGTTTCAAAATGCACCACAATCCCATTTTTATAGAAAACCTCAGCTACAGTTATCCTGATGGCACACAAGCACTTAAAAATATTAACTTAACTATTAAAGCTAATGAAAGAGTAGCTTTAATTGGTGCTAATGGTTCGGGAAAATCAACCTTACAGTTACACTTAAATGGAATTATTTTGCCGCAAGAAGGACAGGTAAGAATTGGGGAATGGATAGTGAATGCTGAAAATTTACGAGAAGTGCGAAATTTTGTGGGGTTGGTATTTCAAAACCCAGATAATCAATTATTTATGCCGACTGTTTGGGAAGATGTGGCTTTTGGGCCAATGAATCAAGGTTTACGCGATCGCGAATTAACCGAAAGAGTCCGCAAAGCAATGGCAGCAGTAAGCATGGATTTAGAATATTATGGCAAGCGAAATACTGAAAATTTATCCGGTGGTGAAAAGAAACGAATTGCGATCGCCGGAGTGCTAGCAATGAATCCCCAAGTATTAGTATTAGATGAACCTTCCGCCCAATTAGATCCCCGTTCTCGCCGAGAATTAATTACTTTATTAAAAGGTTTATCCATCACTCAACTAATAGCTACTCATGACTTAGATTTGGCGTTGGAAATTTGCGATCGCACAGTCGTTTTAAGTCAAGGCGAAGTAGTTTTTGATGGCAAAACTGAGCAAGTAATGAGTAATACTGACTTCTTAATTCAACATTCTTTAGAAGCGCCTCTGTGCTACAGTCGCCCCTATTGTTTACTTGGGGATGCGCCGAAAAAGGTAATTCCAACCCTGCAAGAACTTACTCATCATCAACATTAATTCTCATTTAGCTGGCTCAGGACTCACGCTTTTGGGGTTTAAAACCCCAATATTGGAACTGGTGCAAGATATAAATAAACATAGAAGAAATTTGCAGTTAAGCCAAGCTTAGTTAAATACAAGCTTGGCTGATTTTTTTTAGAGTTTTGTCAAATTATTACAAAATGTAACCAATATCTTGACAGTGAATTTAAGAGTTATATCATTTTTTATTGCAAATAAGTTGCATTAACTACAGAGAAGACACGGAAGTAATAGCAGTGTAAGGAATAACCCAAGTAATTCCTTTCCTGTTCAAATTAAGGAATTGAATCAAAGAGTCTACGATCGAATTGCTCAACTTTGGCAAGCAGGTCGATCGCTAAAGCAGCAATTAGTTTATCAAGTAACAGTAACTCCAGATGGTGCGATCGCTAGCTATAAACCACTCATTGCTGCTGCCGAAAGTTACTTACCAGAAACTCCCTTACCAAAATTACTCCAACCTTCTCTTAGTGATGGAACTAACAGAGAAGTAAAAGCAGTTACTAAAAAAGCAATTGCTAAATATAAGGTCGTGTTTACCAATAGAGGTATCCTAGAGGTTAGTCCTTGGAATGGCTGGAAAGGTTAACTAGCATAGAGTATCAAATTTTACGGCAAAGAACATTGCAGCAATCATGAAAAAATAAAGTAGTTAAAACTCTTTGCCAATTATTTGCAATAATGAACAGGGAACTTTTGACATAAAGAATGAGCGATCGCTTTTTACCAGAGAAAGGAAAACCTTGGAACCGCCGACAACTCTTAAAATTAGGGCTTCTGGGCGGTGTGGGAATCACGGGTGCAGCAATAGCACTGCAAACTTCCATAGCTAGATCGAAGGGAAAGGTGTTAGTGCCACCAATTCCTAGCGATACACCTGACTTTGGCAACGGCATTAGCCCAATGGTACTGCTGCGAGATTTTGATTACGGCACAGTAAAACGGGAAAATGGGCGAACAATCCGCGAGTTTCGGCTGACAGCTAAAAGTTCCACCGTCCAGTTAAACAGTGCTGTCTCTTTCAACACTTGGAATTGCAATGGACGAGTGCCTGGGCCAACTTTACGTGCGCGAGAAGGCGATCGCGTGCGGATACTATTCTTCAACCAAGGTGGACATTCCCACTCCTTGCATTTTCACGGCACTCACCGCGCCGAAAGCGATGGTGTAAAACCTGTTCTCAATGGCAAAGCCACCATTTATGAATTCGATGCCGAACCTTACGGTTTACACCTTTATCATTGCCATATTGAACCAGTAACTCGTCACATTGCCAAAGGACTTTACGGTTTATTTATTGTCGATCCACCAGGAGGCCGTCAACCTGCTGATGAAATGGTCATGGTAATGGGAGGCTATGACATTAATGACGATCGTCGCAATGAAATTTACGCCTTTAATGGGCTGCCACATTACTATATGCAGTACCCAATATCGATTTATAAAAATCAATTAATTCGGCTGTATGTTCTCAACATGATCGAATATGAAGCCGCAGCAACCTTTCATATCCACGCCAATTTTTTCGACGTTTATCGCACTGGAATGTCTCTCAAACCAAGTGAAACAGCTGATGTAATCACAATGGGAGTAGCTGAACGTCACATTTTAGAATTTACCTATCGTTATCCAGGTAAATATATGTTTCATCCCCATCAAGATACCCTCGCAGAAAATGGCTGCATGGGATTATTTAACGTCCTTGAAACTTAGGTCTGTTTTCACGACTTTAGTCGTACATTTATCAAGCAAAGGGAACACTGAAGTGTTCACAACAAACGGTTCGTAGTAGCGACTTCAGTCGTACATTCCTGAATCTAGGGGAACACTGAAGTGTTCACAACAAACGGTTCGTAGTAGCGACTTCAGTCGTACATTCCTCAATCAGAACACTGAAGTGTTCACAACAAACATCTATCTAAAACAAAGTCATGAAAGTTTTACGTTCCTTGTCCGTTGCAGTTTCTCTTGTCAGTTTGATTGCTATTTCCGCCTGTAGCACCACTGAAAGTAAAGAAAATACCTCAACTACAAAAGTTGCGACTGACACTACCACAACAGCAACTACAAATCATAATGGTCATAGCAGTAACCAGGCAAAAATTAATATTAACAATGCAATTTTGTCAGAATTAGATAAGTTAGAAGCCAAGTTAGGAATTCCGGCACTATCTAATAAAATTCAAGCCAGTCGTCCTTATGGTAGTATTGAAGAATTAGTCTCCAAACAGATAATTACCCAAGCAGAATTTGACAAAATTAAAGACATGGTGACAATTGAGGATGTTGTCCTCACTGGTGAAGCTAAAGATGTCGATTACATGACCAAATTGGGATTAATGAAAGGGCATCTTTTGGTAGCTAAAGAACTTTTAGATCAACAACAACCAAAGCAAGCAGAACCCCATATTGGACATCCAGTAGAAGAAATTTATGTGGATGTACAAGATCAGCTAAATGAAAGAAATGTGAAAGAATTCAAAACCACTTTAGTCACTTTGCAAGACTTAGTAAAATCTAAACCAAAAGACACGAAAATTGCCACAGAATTTACTAATTCTATGCAAGCGGTAGATGGTGCAATTCAGGCAATACCGGAAGCGCAAAGAAATTCACCGCAATTTGTGTTAAAGGTAATGAATAGTTTGCTAGATGCGGCTAACTCGGAGTATGGAGCGGCGATCGCCAATGGTAAAATTTCCGCAGCCATTGAATATCAAGACTCTCGCGGCTTTGTTAACTACGCTAATACCCTCTATCAGGGAATAGCCCCACAAATGGCAAAACAAAATCCAGAAGCACATAAAGCGATCGAAACTAATATGGCAGAATTGAGCAAAGCTTGGCCTGCTGCTATTCCCCCAGCCGCACCAGTATTAACACCAGCCCAAGTCTCTCAATTAATTAAAACAATAGAACAAAATAGCCAAAAAATAACTAGTAATGGTTAACTGATAATAAGTAATTGATAAGGGGAACGAAAAAATGCAATTAGCCTATTATCAATTACTTATTATTAATTTACGACTAGCAAGTGTGACGACTAATGAGAGAACTAGACCAAGAAAAAACGATCGGTATACTTAACACGATCATGGAATTTGAATTAGCAGGCGTAGTGCGTTATACCCACTACTCTTTAATGGTAACAGGGCCAAATCGAATTCCGATCGTGCAATTTTTCAAAGCCCAAGCCAATGAATCTTTACTCCACTCCCAACAAGTAGGAGAAATTCTCACAGGCTTAGAAGGTCATCCTACCTTGAGAATTGCGCCAATAGAAGAAACCTACAAACATACAGTAAGAGACATTTTGCAGGAAAGTCTCAATCACGAGAAAACCGCGCTAAATTTGTATAAGTCTCTTCTAGAAACAGTACAAGATGCTAGTATTTATCTAGAAGAATTCGCCCGCACAATGATTGGTCAAGAAGAATTACACAACTTAGAAATCAAAAAAATGTTGCGGGATTTTAGCTAATAATTACTAGGTAGTCGGTAGTGGGTAGTCGGTAGTGGGCAACAATCAGAAGCTACTATTATAAGTAATTACCAACTACCAATTACCAATTACCAATTACCAATTACCAGATTATGGATTTTAGTGCTGCTTTACCAACATTTGTAATTACCCTCAGAGAAGGAGTAGAAGCCGCTTTAGTAGTGGGAATTGTGCTGGCTTTGTTGAAAAAAGCCAAACAAACTAAACTCAATCGTTGGGTTTATTTAGGAATTGGTGCAGGAATTATTGCCAGTGGATTAGTCGGGTTACTAATAGGCTGGATATTCCAATTATTAAGTGCTTCCAATTCACCTTATGGGGCTGTAATTGAGCCATTTTTAGAAGCGGCTTTTGGGCTGGGTGCGATCGCCATGCTCAGCTGGATGTTAATCTGGATGACACAGCAAGCAAAATCCATGAAATCCCAAGTCGAAGGTGCAGTCAACGCCGCCCTGCAAAAAAATGCAGTTGCCGGATGGGGAATTTTCAGCTTAATTTTTATCGCCGTTTTGCGCGAAGGATTTGAAACCGTTCTCTTTATCATCGGCAAATTTCAACAAGGTTTAGTTCCCGCCATTGGCGCACTTAGCGGATTAGCAGTAGCCGCTGGAATTGGCGTACTCTTATTTAAGTGGGGAATCAAAATCAACATTCGCCGCTTCTTTCAAATCATGGGAGTTTTGTTACTCCTAATTGTCGCAGGTTTAGTAATTTCTGCATTGGGAGATTTGAACGAAGGAATGAGAACTCTCTCCCAAATGAATCGTGAATCAGAAGCTTTTTGTTTCTACTATGAAAGATTTGCCAAAAACCCCTCTTGTATTTTAGGCCCAATGGTTTGGGATACGAGTAAAATCCTGCCCCAAAGTCAGTTTCCCGGTTTAATTTTGCGAACCCTTTTTGGTTACACAGATAAACTTTATCAAGTACAAGCCGTAGCCTACGTCCTATTCCTAGTCACCATTGGCGGGCTTTATTTCCGCAGTTTGAATAGTCAAACTCCTTCACAGGCAAAGAATAAAAAAGAGAAATTGCCAGCCAGAGAAAAATCTACCAGTTCTTAGTAACTAATCTCATATCTGGCTAATCAGCCATAGTATCCTTAACCCAAAAGTTTGTAGAGACGTAATATATTACGTCTCTACATTATGTCTAATCAGCTAGACATGATATAAGAAATTGAAACTAAGCTCTGTCAATAACTCGTTTTGCCTGATCTTTTAAATCTTCTTTAGCGTGCATTGCAGCAGCTTCTCTTTGTTTAGCTTTACCTTCTACTTTATCTTGAGGATTACCAGTTACTTCGCTCATTGCTTCTTGAACTTTACCCTCAACATTTTTAGCAACTGCATTCAAACGATCTTCAACACTCATACTAACCTCCAAAAAGTTATCCAATCTTTTATCAGCTATTATGGATACTTAAAGAGTAAAAAAGGATCTTTCGAGAGTATTATTTAAAACATAGTCAAAAACACAACATTAGTTAGATGCACCACTAGACAATTTTGTGCTAAAAGACAAAAGCAAAATTGTGGAGACGTTATATATAACATCTCCACAAAGTTTTGGGTTAAGGATAGTAAGTCTGATTAACCGGACTAATCTAACAGCTATTAGATTCCCAACTGATTACCGCGCTTGTACTGCAAGTAAGCAGCAACAAACAACCCAGCGAGGGTTACTAGCACTAAGCCCAGCACAATTCCTGAAAGTAGGGGTTCTACCACGTCAGATCTCCTTGAATGTTAACGTTTATTACCTGTATTTCATTATCGTACTAGTGACTGTGACCACTAGTATTAATTAAGTGTGAAGTAAAAATTAACCCAAATCTGGGAGGATGAGGCTGAATCACTTTCAGGAAGAGACCTCTGGCCCATTGCGTTGGCTTGCCTGAATTGTCTAGAAATCTTAAGCTATGTATATGATTAATAACATTGTTTGTAAATTTTCACTTTGCTAGGCAACCATGTGGATAAACAATTGATTAAACCAGAAGCCCTGATTGGACAACTTACCTTATTGCTTCTCGCACTAGTGCTGGCAATCTTTTTAGGGATGGTGATTTTTCATCAGTGGCAAATGTCCGATCCATATATTAAGAGTGTTATGTCCCTGACAGGCGATCCAGTTAGGGGTCATGCGATCTTTCAAATGAACTGTGCTGGATGTCATGGTTTAGAAGCAGATGGTCGAGTCGGCCCCAGTTTGCAAGGTATCTCCAAGCATAAATCACAAATTAGCTTAATTGAGCAGGTGATTAGTGGCAAAACTCCACCAATGCCACAATTTCAACCAGGAGTACAAGAAATGGCAGACCTCCTCAGTTACTTGGAAAAGCTGTAAATCTGTCAAAAATAAATGCTGTTTGTCCCTCTGGCACTATATAGTGTTTGAGGGTTCTTTTTTTTTTAATTACCAAGAGGCAGAGCCTCTGTTTTTCGTTACCAGGTTGAACCTGGTAACGAGATCTGGGAGATTTTACTTACCCTGATGCAACATCAGAGTTAAATATTGATTATATAAAATCAACTCTGGGACAGATTCCCCTACAGTTGAGTTAATTGTAATTTAATGACAACGAATGAGAGATAAAAGCAGCCAATGGTGAAAGTAGGCGCTAATTACTTAGGAAATGCTCGTTGTCAATTTACAGTTTGGGCACCGTTGCTCAAAGAAGTAGCAGTAAAAGTTGTTTCAGCTAATGAACAATTGCTACCAATGCAACAATTGGAGTATGGTTTTTGGCAAGTTACCGGAGAAGATATTGAACCAGGTAGTCGTTATGTTTATCAATTAGAAGGAACTAAAGAATTCCCCGATCCAGCTTCTTATTTTCAACCAGAAGGCGTACATAAGGCTTCGCAAGTATTCGATCATAGTACATTTAATTGGACCGATCGCCATTGGACAGGAATTCGTTTAGAAGATTACATAATTTACGAATTACACATTGGCACTTTTACTCCAGAAGGAACCTTTGAAGCAGTTATTCCTAAACTTACCCGGTTAAAAGAGTTAGGAATTAATGCTATTGAAATTATGCCAGTGGCACAGTTTCCTGGTGATAGAAACTGGGGCTATGATGGCGTGTATCCCTACGCAGTTCAGGACAGTTATGGTGGGCCAGATGGATTCAAGAAACTAATTAATGCCTGTCATTTAGAAGGAATCTCTGTAATTTTAGATGTAGTTTACAATCACTTAGGCCCAGAGGGAAATTATTTACCTAATTTTGGCCCTTATTTTACGAAAAAGTATCTCGGTGATTGGGGAGATGCACCTAATTTAGACTTTGCTTATTGCGATGGGGTGCGAGAGTATTTCCTAGAAAATGCTTTATATTGGTTGGATACTTTTCACGTAGATGCCCTGAGATTAGATGCAATTCAGGGCATTTACGATCTGAGTGCCAAACACTTTTTAGAAGAGTTATCTGAGAGAGTTCATGCCCTTTCGCAACAAAAAGGAAGGAAGTTTTATCTCACAGCAGAAAGCGACTTTAATGATGTGCGAATCATTCGTCCGAAAGAGGTGGGCGGATATGGACTTGATGCCCAATGGTGCGACGATTTCCATCATTCGCTGCATACTTTAATTACAGGTGAACAACAGAGATATTATCAAGATTTTGGCAAGTGTAAAGATTTAGAAAAATCCTTGCGTGAAGGCTTTGTTTATTCGGGACAATATTCACCAGATAGAAAACGTCGTCACGGAAATACATCGGCGGAAGAACCTGCTTATAAGTTTATTGTTTGTGCCCAAAATCATGACCAAACAGGAAATCGAATTTTGGGTGAGAGAATGACAAAACTCACTTCATTTGAAGGGTTGAAGTTAACGGCGGGGACGCTAATACTTTCGCCTTTTATTCCCTTACTGTTTATGGGTGAGGAGTATGGGGAAGAAGCACCATTTTTCTATTTTATTAGTCACTCAGACCCTGAATTAATAGAGGCAGTGAGAAAATCAAAAAAAGATGAGTTTTTGCAATCTGGACATGAGAAAGATTTTCAAGACCCGCAAGATCAGGGAACTTTTAACAAGTGTGTTTTAAATTGGGAACAACAATATCAAGATAAACACAAAGTTCTGTGGGATTTTTACCAAGAGTTGATTTTCTTGCGGCGGATCAATGAGGCTTTGAAAGTTCTAGATAAAAAGAAATTAGAAGTATCTAGCCGGGAAGAAGATAAGCTTTTGTTTATGCGTCGCTATAGTGATGAGAATCAGGTGTTTTATGTGATGAATTTTAGCGATCGCACTCTCACTTTCGATATTGACACACCCAGCGGAAGTTGGCAAAAATTCCTCGATTCAGCTGATACTAAATGGATGGGACCCGGTGCCACCATGCCCGACAAATTAATCCCTGGTGAATTACTCACAATTCCCGCCAAAAGTTTTGTACTATACCAAGCATAAACCCAGATTAAAATGAGAATTCCTACCTCAACTTACCGCATTCAATTTCATAGCGGTTTTCCCTTCGCCGCTGCCCAAAAAATTGTCAATTATTTGGCAGAATTGGGAATTTCTGACTTCTACGCTTCGCCCATTTTCAAAGCTAGGGCTGGTAGCACTCACGGTTACGATGTAGTCGATCCAACTCAATTAAATCCAGAGTTAGGAACAGCAGAAGAATTTGAGCAATTATTAAGCGATCTGCAAAGTCATAATATGGGATGGTTACAAGATATTGTACCTAACCACATGGCTTATGATAGCGAAAATAAATGGCTGATGGATGTGCTAGAAAATGGCCCTGACTCGGAATTTTTCGACTTTTTTGATATCGAATGGAATCACGCTTACGAAAGCTTTAGGGGCAGAATTCTCGCACCTTTACTCGGCACATATTATGGAGAATGCCTGGAAAATGGCGATATCAAATTAAACTACGATGAGACAGGATTAAGCATTGATTATTTTGGCTTAAAATTGCCAATTAGAATCGAATCGTACACTAGTTTTTTAACTCAAAATTTGGGACAATTGGGTAGAGAATTAGGCAGAAGACATCCAGATTTTGTTAAGTTACTGGGTGTAGTTTATCTGATTAAAAACCTGCCAGCGGAAGTCAAGGGAAGAGAAAGATACGACCAACTTGCCTTTGTAAAAGGGTTGTTGTGGGAACTTTACACCCAAAACGAATCTGTTAAAGAATTCTTCGACAATAACATTCAGTTCTTTAATGGAGAACCGGGAAAATCGGAAAGTTTTAATCTTTTAGATAGCATCCTTTCCGATCAATATTATCGTTTATCTTTCTGGAAAGTGGGTGCAGAAGAAATCAACTATCGGAGATTTTTTACAGTCAACGAATTGATTTCTGTAAAAGTGGAAGAAATGAAAGTTTTGGGCAGGTCTCATTCCTTGATTGAGAGATTTGTCAGAGAGGGGAAATTTACGGGTTTAAGAATTGACCATATTGATGGTCTTTATAACCCCAATGATTACCTAGAAAAACTCCGAGAAAAGGTGGGAGATACTTACATTACTGCGGAAAAGATTTTAGAATTAGTTGGTGAAGATTTACCGCATCATTGGCCGATTCAAGGAACGAGCGGTTATGATTATCTTAACTATGTGAATGGTCTTTTCTGCTGTTGCGATCGCGAACAAGAATTTCAAGATATTTACTCTGCTTTCACCGGATCGAATGCACCATATCACGACTTAGTAACCGAGAAAAAGCACCTAATTATTGAGAAAAATTTGTTGGGCGATGTGGATAATTTAGCCCAGAAATTGAAACACATTTCTGGTCAAACTAGGGAAGGAAGCGACTTTACTGCTAATGGTTTGAAAAGAGTATTAACCGAGGTATTGGCATTATTTCCAGTTTATCGGACTTACACTTCTTCGCCAGATGTGCGACCAGAAGATACCACTTACATCAAAGAAACAATTGAAAAAGCGAAAGGTCGCGTACCTTTGTTGGTCAAGGAACTTGGCTATTTAGAAAAGTTGCTGTTACGCCAAGATGAAAGCTATTTGAATGAGGAACAAAAAGCCGATCGCCATCACTTTGTCATGAAGTTTCAGCAATTAACAGGCCCCTTGATGGCAAAAGGTGTAGAAGATACACTTTTCTATAACTATAATCGTCTAATTTCTCTTAATGAAGTAGGAGGAAATCCCGGAAGTTTTGGCGTTACTCCTGAAGAATTTCATGAGTTTAATCAAAGAAGAAGTAGTCATTGGTTACATTCAATGAATGCTACGGCAACTCATGATACCAAACGCGGTGAAGATACCAGATCAAGAATTAATGTTTTGCCGGAATTAGCATCAGAATGGGAAGAAAACGTCTGGACTTGGAGTGAAATGAATCGCGCCAAGAAAACTATCATTAAAGGCAAACCTGTACCAGATACAAACGACGAATATTTCCTTTATCAAACGCTGATAGGTGCTTTTCCATTCAATGAAAATGAGTTTTCCCAGTTTGTGCAAAGGGTGAAAGATTTTGTAATTAAAGCAGTAAGAGAAGCTAAAGTTCATACAGCATGGTTAAGACCTGATAGTGCTTATGAAGAAGGATATCTCAATTTTGTGGATCAGCTTTTAGCCGATCCAGAATCTAATGAGTTTCTCCAAAAGCTGCGTCCTTTCCAACAAAAAATTGCTGAATACGGTATCTTCAATTCCCTCTCCCAAATCCTTTTGAAAAACACTTCTCCGGGAGTTCCAGACCTTTATCAAGGTAATGAATTGTGGGATTTAAGTTTAGTAGACCCTGATAATCGTCGTCCGGTTGATTACGAACTGCGAGTAAAATATCTACAAGAAATTAAAGAGAGATTAAATGCAGATATTCCGCAGTTAATTAAAGATTTGTTTGCTACTAAAGAAGATGGCAAAATTAAAATGTTCTTGACTTATCAATTGCTGCAAGCGAGAAAAGAACATTTGCAACTTTTCCAAGATGGTGATTATAAACCATTGATGGTGAAGGGTAAATTTAGCGATCGCATCATCGCTTTCGCTAGAATTCATCAAGACAAAGTAGCAATTACCCTAGCAACTCGCTTATTAACAAAAGTAATTCAACCGGGAGAACTACCTTTAGGTAAAGATATTTGGGAAGATACAAATATTGAATTACCTGAAGGAATGCCAACTACTTGGAAAGATGGGATTACTTTGCAGGAGGTGAAGTGCGATAACACCCTTTATATTGGCGAAGTACTTCAACATTTTCCCGCTGCATTGTTGATTGGTTAATAAGAGTTTGGGCGATTAAAATCACCGCTACATAAACAAAGTCCGCCTGCGCGGACTGAATTAAAATTTATTGTAGAGACGTTTCAAGAAACGTCTCTACATTTTTAGCAAGCTTCTTTTAAAATAAAATCAGTCAGCGAAGGGAGACATCAAAAATGGCTGTGACTCAAAAGCTAATTGTTCCGCCTTTGGAAGGAGGCGATCGCCTTTCCCGCGATGAATTTGAACGCAGATATGCCGCATCTCCTCACATTAAAAAAGCTGAACTGATTGAAGGAGTAGTTTACATGGCAGCAGCTGTTCGTTTCAGAAGTCATGGTCAACCACATGGCAGAATTATTACATGGTTGGGTGTTTATGAAGCAGCGACTTCTGGTGTTGCTTTAAGTGATAACGGTACAGTCAGATTAGATGAAAATAATGAACCTCAACCTGATGCTTTGCTGCGAATTGAAATAGGTGGAAATTCTCGCGTTACAGATGATGATTATATCGAAGGTGCGCCGGAATTAGTAGTAGAAATTGCTGCTAGTAGTGCGTCTTATGATTTATATGATAAAAAGCAAGCTTACCAGCGAAATGGTGTACAAGAATATTTAGTTTGGCAAGTTTTCGAGCAAAAATTAGATTGGTTTCAATTACAAAACGGTAACTATATATTATTGCAACCTGATGAAAATGGTGTGGTGAAAAGTCTGATATTTCCAGGACTTTGGTTAGCAGTCAATGAATTATTATCAGGAAATATGGCAACAGTTCTAACAGTGCTACAAGAAGGGTTAAACTCTCCTGAATATGCCGAATTTATCAAGAACTTGTTGCCACAGTAAACAATAGCTATTGCTAATTTTTTTGATTCCTGTATTCTAGCTTCTGCATTTTTGCATAACTCCTTCCTCGCCATTGGGTTGGCTTATTTAGAGAAGATAGCAGAATTCTCAGAAAAGCTAAGGGATCTGCTAGGGGGGAAAGCCAAAAAGTCCAATTTGAATTGCTGTTTGTGCGATCGTAAGAAGGCGCGATCGCAAACAACAAAGCAAACCTAATTGCTAACAAAAATAAATTCAACCGCAACAACAGCACAAAGGGAAAAGCAGAGAAAGAGAAAAAGGGAGAAATTAACAAATAGGTGAATACTATTATTAAAGGCAAAGCTTGAACACTCAACAACAACCACAAATCACCTAATATTTGTGAAAAAGAAGCCGCATCTTTTAAATCTAAACTTCTGCCCCATTCTGTCCAAGTTTGCGCCATCCCTTCATACATTCGGACTTTAATAACTTTCGCACCATCTAAAAAGCCAACTTTGTAACCTTGAAAAGCGGCATAACGGGCTAAAGTCACATCATCACAAAAAGAACTCCGGGCGCTAGTGTAACCGCCCAAAGCTGCTAAAACCGATCGCTTACACAAAAAACACTGACCATTTGCCATTACCCTTTCCGGGCTTTGATTATTCGTTCCCGCCGGATCGAATCTGTACAATAAAGTCATTAAAAGCGCAGGTTGTAGCCACCACTCCCCAGGATATTGCAAAATAAACTGGGGAGAAAGAGAGACTAAATCATAACCTTGCGCTTCGGCAGTTTTAACTAAACCTGCTACTAATCCTGGTTGAGGTTGAGTATCTGCATCAATGCCTAAAATCCACTCACTTTGCTCAGAACTATAGAGGAAACCATTGTGTAAAGCCCAAGGTCTTCCTACCCAATCTTCTGGCAAAGGATCGTCATTAATTAAGCGAAATCTGGGGTCTTTTTGCTGAATTTCTTTGACTAAATCAGGGGTAGCATCGTGAGAGTAACTATCAACAATAATTATTTCTCTCACTTCGTAGCTTTGGCGACTTAACCCAGCTAAACAGGGAGAAATTCGCTTTGCTTCGTTGAGGGTGGGAACTACCACACTGACTGCGCCGACAAGATCTGGTGTTGGCGAAAGGGGAGAAACTGGAGGTTGACGAAAAGGCCCTTTGAAAAGGCGGGAAAGCAGAATTAATGTGGCTGGTACTTGTAAAAGTAACAACCCAAAACAAACAGCACCCGCCACTATTAACCAATCTTGGTTCACTTTAATCCTACTTTTACCGCTGCCACTGGAATTTCGGTTTTAATGGTAGCTGATTCTTCATTAGCAAATAAAGCTTTGCTGCTAGATGCTAACTGATAAAGTGCCAATGTGGGAATCACGCCTACCAATACGCCCAGTAAAACTGGAATGCCAAAACCCGAACCCAAGCTTAGCACGGCAGCATATCCAAAGTTACTCAAATAAATAGCTAGGGGAAAAACTAGTTGATTTTGAGTGAAATATTTGGGTGAATTTTGCTTTCCTGCGCCAAACTTGAGGTTCCAAAAAATTGCGGCTACGCTCATGAATAAAAAGCTGGTGCCATACCATCCGGCATAGTTTTGGTAAGGTGTACCAAAGAAAGCTCCGGCTTTTTCCCAATACCAGAAAGGTACAATGGTTTGACTCATGGCTGGTTCGAGGGCAAAATCCCAAGAGGTGAACAATAAAGCACCAATAGCGATCGCACCGAGTTGACGTATCCAGTTCGGTTTTTCTGCTAATTTGACTCCGGCACGAGCGATCGCATAACAAACAATCCCCATGTAAAACCAAGAAATCGGAATTGTAAACGGCACTAAACCAGCAATTTTATACCCCAACCCGTTCAGGTAATGATAATCACCAAAAGGAAATCCGGTACTAGTTCCTAACAATTCACTGCTTACAGAAATCAGCATTGCCGGAAACATGAAGCTTAAAGTAGGCCAAACTCCCCAAGTACGATAAGCATAAATAGATACTGCGATCGCACCCAGAATAATATTAACCACTCCACCCCAAGCCATACTCAACCCAAACACGGTTTGCCCTGAACTTGGTAAACTGGCAATAAGTTCTGGATGCGGTAAAACATAGAGCAGCCCTGCCCATCCAAAAATCATCGATAAAATATGTCCAGCTAGACAGAAGCGTTCGACTATAAGAAGTTGCTTCATTAATGACTCCTCTAGATAGGTGACGATCGGAAAGCACTTCTTAATAGTTTACAAATGTTTACTAAAATTTACTAATAAGATTATAAGTTTCTGCAACTAGTGCCAGATGGCTCCAAGAAAATTGGAGAGGTCAGGGCTACAGCTTGCCACTTTCGCGGCACAATGGTATCACAGCAATTATCCGTCCTCAGAGCTAAGCGTTGTTCAACTCGGCTGGAAGAGACTCTATATTATATGCAGAAGGTCAGAAGTTCTTCTTTGCTATCGCTATTACTACTTTTTTTTACCTACATGATTTTAGGTTGGGTGTTGTATACAAACACCCTTAAATGGGGTTTATGTAATGGTGAGTTATTTGGGTTAACATTTTCTTTTAAATGTAAATGGTGGGTACTGATATTAACGGGAGCTTTAATTCTACTGTTAGCTGAAACTCTCGCTGCGCCCCTTTCCAACTTGAGAAAAATTTTATCTTTGACTTTTCAATCTGACACAAGAGCTTTTATTGCATTAATTACCTTAGCTTTTTTGACATCAGTATTAATAATTTGGATTAATTTTGTTGCTTATATAGTTCTTCTCGTTGCCAGCGCCTTGCGAGCTAGACTAGATATGGCAATGATTGGGTTTAGAGACTGGCAAGCTTTTTTTACTTTATCTGCCGTTTCTCTATCTGGCTTTCTACTGGGGTGGATTGCAGCAAAGATAACTTTATTGTCCTAGTATCAGGAAGGCATCGGGTTTTCTGAAGGCTCGAAGAAAAGAAGGTTTGTACACAGCTTTTTCACTGTATACCTATTTCTGCCAGACGGCACTAGTTGTTAAATTCTAGACTAGCGATCGCAATAGACACTAGATAAATCGTCACAAAGCAGGCGAACGCCTGCCTAGAATTTGCGGACACTAGAAGATAAGCGTTTAACTGTCCTAAAAGCCCTACTGCTACTAAGCCGTAGGGTTATTTTATAACACAAAAGGCAGGGGTTAGGGGACAAGGAGAAAATATAACCTTCTGCCTTTCTTTACTTCTGCCTTCTGCCTTCTGCCTTCTGCCTTTCCCCTTCTGCCTTCTACAATAAGCGGAAAATAAAGGGATAACGGTAGGGTTGTTCAGTGTTACTCAGGCAATGAAGAATTGCTAAAGTTGGCATCACCAAGTTGACAATTTGTAAAATACCTAACAACAGGAAACCGATTAAAACCCAAGTTAAGATACCAAAGATAATCCCGTAAAGCCAAACATTTAAGTGAAAATTCAGAGCTTCTTTAGCATTATCTTTTACAACTGGGTCATCGGATACTAGTAAAATTGCGATCGGGATACCAATAGAAATCCCCAAAAGGCTGAAGAAAATCGAACCGTGAGACAATGCAGATAGTAATTTGCGTTTGTCCATGTCGTATGTTTTATCGTACATTTAAGTATCCCCTGATCTAGTCAGGTCTAAGCTTAATTTGAAGTTATCATATCCGACAAACTACTGGACAGAAGAAATTACCGTACCATTTTTGGGGGATTTTAACATATTGTTCACTTCTGGTAAAATCTGTTAATCGTTGCCATTAGTTTCACAACTAGGATAAATTACTTATTAAAGATACCTTTATCTACCATCGCCGTAAGGATAAAAATATAATGCAAAAACTTTTTAATTTGTTATTTGAAATAGAATTTTATTTGAAAATAGCAATTGCTTGCACAATTTTTCAGCAGATTTTGTATTTAATATTTCACAATATTGAACTCAACTTTATCACACAGGTTTTGTTGTACTGGGTAGTTGGTTCTGGGTCATTTTATGGCATGGGTTTTTTCATTGAAAATGTAATTAAAGAAAACGATAACTGGAAGAAAAAACTGACGGCAAGAGTAAAAAAAGTTAAACAGCAATCATTTCCTAAACTTACTGTTTCAGGTTTTATTTTGGGAGAAATAAAAAGTTTGATAGCCGCGATTATTATTCTCTATTTAGCTCCAGAAGTTCAGAGAGGGAATGACTTACTCCTAAACTTGGGATGGTTTTTAATGAGAATAGTTGTTGCTGATTTCTGTTTTTACGTTGCCCATTGGCTATTACATAAAAGATTCTTACAGAAAATCCACTTGAAACATCATCAGTTCGCAGATTCATCGAGTTTTGTAGCCGGACATAAGAGTATTCTTGAATATATTATTGTCACTGTGACAGATCTTTTGCCGATCTTTATATTTGGATATGACATAACTCAACTCTGTGCTTGGACTATTGTAGGTAATGCCTTTAATTTAGAAGGTCATAGTTCTTTGTCAATATTTTTTATTCCGGCTGATTTTCACGATCTGCACCACACTTGCTTTAAGGGTAACTACGGCATTCACGGATTTTGGGATAGAATATTCAAAACCCTGAATCCTCCTACAAAGAAACGGGGAATTATGTTCCCTGTTGCTTCATTGGAATATAGACTTATCAGGAAATCTGGTAGTTTGGATTGAGTTAGAAAAGCGATCGAGCTTTCACCATACCTCAACAATACCAAAGACTAATTTCACCAGCGATCGCCTCAAACTCATACCCTGGTTAAGCATAAACCAGAAAAATTTTGATAATCTCGCTATTCTAGTATTGGTAATTTGCTAAACTTAAGGTTTGCTTAACTGTAATTTCTGACCACCAGCCAGCATGACAACAGAACTTCTTCCAGAACTCGAAACAGCTGTAGAACAGCGGCGCAACTTTGCGATTATCTCTCACCCAGACGCAGGTAAAACCACCCTAACAGAAAAGTTGTTACTCTACGGAGGTGCGATTCACGAAGCAGGTGCGGTGAAAGCGCGTCGGGCACAACGTAAGGCGACTTCTGACTGGATGGAGATGGAACAACAACGGGGTATTTCCATCACTTCTACGGTGTTGCAGTTCGCTTATCACGGTTGTCAGATTAATTTGTTAGATACACCCGGACACCAAGATTTTAGTGAAGATACCTATCGGACTTTAGCAGCAGCGGATAATGCTGTAATGTTAATTGATGCGGCTAAAGGTTTGGAACCGCAAACACGCAAACTTTTTGAAGTTTGTCGGATGCGAAGTTTGCCGATTTTTACTTTTGTCAATAAGTTAGACCGTCCGGGAAGAGAACCTTTAGAGTTGCTGGATGAAATTGAAAAGGAATTAGGTTTACAAACTTATGCGGTAAACTGGCCTATAGGAATGGGCGATCGCTTTAAAGGCGTATTCGACAGACAAAAACAGCAAATTCACCTCTTTGAACGTACTGCACACGGTAGCAGAGAAGCCAAAGATACAATTGTAAATTTAGGCGACCCCAGAATAGAGGATTTATTAGAAAAAGAGCTTTATTATCAACTAAAAGAAGATTTAGAAGTTCTCCAGGAATTAGGACTAGATTTAGATTTAGAAGCAGTTCACGCAGGCCAAATGACACCCATATTTTTTGGCAGTGCCATGACTAATTTTGGTGTAGAACTGTTTTTAAATAACTTTTTGCACTACGCTTTAAAACCTGGTTCTCGCAATAGTACAAACGGTGAAATTCCGCCAACTTATCCAGAGTTTTCGGGCTTTGTTTTTAAGCTGCAAGCTAATATGGACCCGAAACACCGGGATAGAGTTGCTTTCGTCCGGGTTTGTACCGGAAAATTTGAAAAAGATATGGTCGTAAATCATGCGCGTAGTGGTAAAACTGTACGCCTTTCTCGACCACAAAAATTATTTGCTCAAGATCGAGAATCCATTGAAGAAGCATATCCTGGAGATGTCATCGGTTTGAATAATCCGGGAGTGTTTGCGATCGGTGATACCATTTACACAGGTCAAAAATTAGAATACGAAGGTATTCCTTGTTTTTCTCCCGAATTATTTGCTTATTTAAGAAATCCCAACCCTTCTAAATTTAAACAATTCCGCAAAGGTGTTTCCGAACTGCGGGAAGAAGGCGCTGTACAAATTATGTACTCAGTTGATGAAGCAAAACGCGACCCAATTTTAGCCGCAGTCGGTCAATTACAATTAGAAGTTGTGCAATTCCGCTTGTTAAATGAATATGGCGTAGAAACTACCCTAGATTATTTACCTTATAATTTAGCTCGTTGGGTAGCTGGTGGTTGGGAAGCTTTAGAAAAAGTCGGTCGTTTATTTAACACCATCACCGTTAAAGATAGCTGGGGAAGACCAGTACTTTTGTTTAAAAATGAGTGGAATTTACATCAAGTACTCGGCGATCATCCATCACTAAAATTAAATAATAGTGCGCCAGTAGTTGCGGGACAAGAACCAGAATCTTTATAACTCAATAAATGCAGAAGGATTCAGGTAAAAAAAATAACTCAAAGGCTGAATCATAAAAACCCGGTTTCTCGATCTAAGTAACTTAAGTCGCTACTTACTAAAGTGGTCGTAGTTGGGAATTAGTAATAGCTAGTTGGTAGTTATTAATTCTTTCTTGTTCCCCCCTTGAGTAAGGGGGGTTAGGGGGGATCTAAGGCTGTGATTACTAGATTTTGATCCCCCCAACCCCCGTGATGTTAATAGCGAAGCTTCCGCTGGTTCCCCCCTTATTAAGGGGGGCGGAGGGGGGATCTTTTAGGGGGGCTAAGAAACAGCCAGACTTGTAACTAGCAACTTGAGTTAATAGCTAGTTGGTAGTGGTAGTCGGATTCCTACTACCCACTACCTATTACCTACTACCAGCTTCAATCTTATAAATAGCAACTTGGGTGAAAAGGCATCTGAATCTTTACTTTTTCTAACTATCTCTGGTTAACTGATAGTTGAGAGTTACAATCTGGGTATCTTGGGAAAAGCCGAGTAAGACGAGTAAAGTAAACGATGGCATCTGTTCCTGAATCTCCTTTAGAAGCTGGATTAACGGCTTTAAAACAAAAAGATTATCTATCTGCGATCGCGCATTTAGAAAGCGTCTGCCAAAATGAACTCAACGAAACCATTCTCATTAAAGCACAGATGGGTTTGGTGGCTGCTTATGAAGCGGTTAATGATGTAGAAAAAGCGATTAATTTAACACAGCAGTTAAGTGAAAGTACTAACTCCAAAGTTCAAGAATGGGCTGTGGGCAAGTTAGAATATTTTAATAAAAATTACCCCGAACAAACAAAACCAAAAACAGCTTATATTCCGCCAAATACCGACAGCGGTTTTGTTCCTTTAGATAAATTACCGCCACCTTCTACACAAAGAGTATCTGTAAATTTACCAAATCCAACTCCTAAGTCAAACCCTAATAATTTAGCTGGTTTTACTCCAATTGAACCTAGTAAAAAATTAGAATCACCACCAACTATAGAATCGGCTTTCCAACCAAATAAACAACAAAAAATTCCTGAAAATCCTGCTGTCAAAAGAAGTATTTCTGATAATCAATCAGTCAGTAATAATCAGCAAGAACAAGTAAACATTCCTGTTTATAAACCAGAATGGAAGCAAGCAGAAAGAGCGAAAAAATGGCAGAAATTGCCAGTAAATCTTGGTTTTAGATTCGATATAACTCAGCTTTGGGGAGTGCAAGTAATTAGCGCGATCGCCATTACCATTCCCTTATATTGGGTAATCAGTAATACGGCTTCATTTCTAATTGGCAAAATTCACGAAATTTGTCTGAAACTAAGCTTATATCCTTATAATGAAAACGATCCTTATGGCCCACTTCGTTACGTCACACCGATCGCAGTAATAGTAATTATCGGGCTAATTGTAGCAACTCCTTGGCTCATTGATATTCTGCTGAAATTAATCAGTCGTTTAGAACCATTACCTTTAACCAGTGTTAGTGAAACAAGTCCAGAAGCATCCAGATTAATGCAACGGATTTGTCGAGAAAAAAAATTAGCCATACCTCAATTGTTTGTTTTACCTGACAAGACACCATTAATTTGTACTTATGGAAATTCCCGAATCAATGCGCGAATAGTTGTTAGTCAGGGATTACTCGAACAACTAACAGATGACGAAATTGCTGTGGTTTATGCAACTCAATTAGGGCATATTCTTTGCTGGGATTTTGCCTTAATGTCTTGGGGAGTTTTAGTTACTTTATTACCATACGTAGTTTATTATCAATTTAGTCAATCTGCTGACGATAGTGAGAATGCTTTAGTGCGTTTTATTGGCGGTGCGATCGCAGCATTAGGTTACGGTTTATATTGGTGTTTTCGGTGGCCTATGTTATGGCTGTCTAGAGCTAGAATTAACTTTAGCGATCGGCTAGCCTGCGAAATCACAGGAAATCCCAACGGACTAACTCGCGCCTTACTAAAAACCTGCATTGGCATTGCCGAAAACATTCAAAAACAAAGAGAAACTAGCTATTTATTAGAAAGTTTTTCCCCATTAAACATCGTCGGAACTCAGCAAGCAATTACTCTCGGTAGTCTATATGCGCTGACTCCCCTAGAACCGATTTTAACTTGGGATTACCTCAATCCTTATCGGCGTTGGCTAACAATTAATAACTCCCATCTTCTCTTAGGAGAACGCTTGCGAATCTTAGCTCGTTACGCTCAATACTGGAAGCTAGAAACCGAGCTAAACTTGATTGCGGAACCTGCACCAAAAACTAAATTCGCTAAACTTTTATTACAAGGGTTGCCTTATTTAGGTATCTTTCTGGGTTTAGCTTTAGGAGGTACACTTTGGCTAATTGGTGGAATTAGTACTCGAATCAAACTAAAACAAGTATTACTAGACTGGATGTGGGGAGATTGGTCACTAATTTACGGTTGTCTTTTAATTGGCATTAGTTTAGGGATTTTATTCAGGCTTAATGCTTTTTTTCCCGATCGCAAAATCCCATCTCAACAAAAATCTCCCAGCCTACCTCAACTACTAACTAATCCTGCCACACTCCCAATTGATACTCAACAAATTACCTGGGAAGGAAAACTTTTGGGTCATTACGGCGTAAGTAACTGGCTTTGTCAAGACCTGATTTTACAAACCGCCACAGGTTTAATTAAATTACATCACTTCTCTTGGTTTGGCCCTCTAGGAAACCTGTTCTCTCAATCACCCCGTCCTAGCGAAATGGTAAACCGCAACGTCACCATTACAGGTTGGTTTCATCGTGGTGCTACCCCTTGGCTAGATGTGAGAACTTTAAGTACCCAAACAGGCGCAACCATTCACAGTAGCCACCCAACTTGGTCTTTTATTTTGGCATTAGCAGCTGCCCTCTGGGGTGCTTACATAATTTATCAAGGCAGCTAGTGCAAGAAAGGCAGAAGGCAGAAGGCAGAAGGCAGAAAGCAGAAGGTAGAAGTCAGAAGGGAAAGGAGGCAAAAGTTAGCTAAAGGAAAGGGATAAATTCTTCAATTCTCTGTCTCTATCAAATTTGCACCCCTTCTCGTGCTTCTGTCTTGAAGCCTTTTCTTGGCTGAATTGTAAAGAAAAGTTGCGAAATGCCAGATAAAATGTTACATTTATTTACAGGAATCTCTAAACCAAAGACTTGACTCAAGTAGTCTTCTTCATTAGATTGACATCGCTTGAAAGCCTTGGTATCAGGATTTCCTCCTCCCAACACAGCAAGCTGAACCAGCCGACAAGCATAGGCTGGTTTTTGTTTGCTATTTTTTTAACACATAGCCCAGGATGCAGGTACAATTTGAAACAGTGCCTATTAAAAGGATGAGAGTTCTGGGTAACTGCGTTTCACCTGTGGGAGATCCAAATATAGAGCATATAGAGCGGAAATCTATCCACAGAACTGGTTACTGATCGTTGGTCGTGATACCTTAATGAATGGCGTTAACATCTTAGAAAAGCAACATCCGAGCCAAACATCCGATCGTCAGATGTGTGATGTAAACTTCTATGCTGCAAAGTTAGGTGTAAAATTTTGGGCACCGAATGGGAAACCAAGCGTTTTTTGACGTGGTGAGCTGTTTAATGGTAATTGGCCAGAGGGACACAGAAGTAGTTTTGTGTGAGCATTTGTCAATCCAGTTTCTCCTCAACCAGCAATATAGGAGCGCTGACAAGCAAGTTTGTTTGAACCAAAGTCTGGAGGGATTTTTAATATGTCAATTCGTCTGTATGTAGGCAATTTGCCGAAAGAAGAAATCGATCGCCAAGAATTACAAGCCGTTTTTGCCGAAGCTGGTAGCAATATTTCTACCAAAGTCATTAAAGACCGGAAAACTGGTAAATGTCGCGGTTTCGGTTTCGTCACCGTCCAAAATGATGAACAAGCTGATGAAATCATTGGCAAGTTTAACGGTTTTGTTTTTAAAGATAGTGCTTTAAAAATCGAAAAGGCATTACCTCGCACCAAAGGTCAAAGTGACGAGGATGCAGCACCCCAACAATCAGCAGCAGCTAGCAGCACACCCAAACCGAATACCAGTAATGCTGGTGGAGGTTCTGGTGAAGGTAAACGTCGCAATAAAAAGTCGCGTCGTCCCGCTGGTGGTGGCAGTAATACGCAGACTTATTCTTCTAATAATGATGCTGTTCAACCAGATCCACGCTGGGCTTCCGCATTGGAAGAACTCAAGCAGCGTTTGGCTGCACAAACTACAAATCCTTAAAATTTGCTCCCGACTCCATAAGGAGTCGGTGATTGGATCGCTCTAAGGACTTGTTGGTTCGACAATCTGGCTGTGGAAAAATTGCTCCGTAATTGATTACCGGATACATTTTCTTTAGCCTTGGTTTCGGGTGCCCGAATTTATCAATAAAACTCTGGATAGATGAACAGATTCTCTCTGCTCATCTATTTCTTGCGATCGCTCTCCTCTGCTGCCTCTACTAACAACTTAAATGAGTAATAACTTAACTTATGCCCTTGTCCATGAATGGTTGACACCCAAAGCTACTGGAGGTTCAGAGCTAGTTGTTAAAGAAATTTTAAAGTATATTGATGCCGATCTTTATGCCTTAATTGATTTTGAATCTACTAATCCAGAAAGTTATTTATTTGGACGTTCTATAGGTAAGACTTTTTTACAAAATTTCCCGTTGGCGAGAAATGGGGTACAGAAATATTTGCCTTTTTTACCTTTGGCGATCGAACAATTAGATTTACGAAACTACGATATTATTCTTTCTTCTTCCCATACCGTTGCTAAAGGTGTAATTACCACTCCGCAACAATTACATATTTGTTATTGTCATGCCACCATGCGTTTTGCTTGGGATTTGACTTTTGATTATCTGGCTCAAAGTTTTATGGGGCAAGGTATTCAGGGGATGATGACACGATATTTGCTGCATAAATTACGCCAGTGGGATGTTTTAGCTGCAAATCGAGTAGATTATTTTATTGCTAATTCTGGGCATACAGCTAGTCGAATCTGGCGTTATTATCGTCGGAAAGCAGAAGTGATTTATCCGCCTGTAAATATCGATCGCTTTTCCTACCAAACAAACAAAGAAGATTATTATTTGATAGTCTCTCGCTTAGTTAGTTACAAAAAAGTCAGTTTAATTATTCAAGCTTTTAATCAGCTAAAACTACCTTTAATCGTAATTGGTACAGGGCCGCAATTAAAAAAAATGCGCCAACTGGCACAGCCTAATGTACAGGTTTTAGGTTTTCAGCCAGATGACGTAGTAGAAAAATATATGGCTAATGCTAAAGCCTTTGTATACGCTGCTTATGAGGATTTTGGCATTGCTCCTGTAGAAGCGCAAGCTTGCGGTACACCAGTCATTGCTTTTGGCGCAGGCGGTACCTCAGAAACGGTACGGGATATTCGCCAACATCCAGATAGTGGAACTGGAATCTTGTTTGCCGAACAATCAGTCACAGCAATAACAGATGCGGTTAAAACCTTTGTTACTTATGAAGGTAAGTTTAATCCTGAAATAGCTCGATCGCACGCCGCTAAATTCTCCCCAGACATCTTTAAACAGCGTTATTTGGAATATGTCGATCGTTGTTATAACAGAAGGCAGAAGGCTTTTTGAAGGCAGAAGGCAGAAGGCAGAAGGCAGAAGGCTTTTTGAAGGCAGAAGGCAGAAGGCAGAAGGCAGAAGGCAGAAGGCAGAAGGCAGAAGGCAAGAAAGGATAAAGGTTATATTTTCATCCCCATCCCCTTGTCCC
>NZ_JADEWG010000262.1 GCF_015207735.1 [Phormidium] sp. LEGE 05292 | reverse complement strand
TGCCACTTGAAAGAAAAAATGGCACTAGCCTAGAAGGATAAAATGGCACTCAAGAAGCCGAGGATAGTAATTCCTTCGTTCCAATAAGAAAGCCATTACAAAGTAGCTAGAATCATAAAACGGCACACAGTTGAACAAAAGGTGGTTGAATAGAAATATCTCGAACAGAGTTCTCCAGTAATTAGGAGAATCAAGCCGAAATGTTGAGCGCCGCCCAGTTTGTTCAGTGGTGTGAAAACTTGCAGCTAACCGAACAAACAATCCAACAAATAGCTCAAATACGCAACTCGCCACCATCTCGGCGAGTTCAGAGTCGTGCAGGCAACGTGAGCGGTCGTTACCCTAGCCGGAAAATGGGATTCACCATCCAATTTGAGAGCCACCGCAACGAACTAGCAGCCATCTATGAAATGGAATATGACTCATCAGTTCTGGAATACTACGACCAACCTCCACCGTTCAAACTAGTCTATGAAGCCAAAAACGGTCGGAATGTAGGAGTCTTACATACCCCAGATTTCTTCGTCATCCGCACTCAAACTTGTGGTTGGGAAGAATGGAAAACAGCAGAAGAATTAGAACGGTTAGGCACTCAAATGCCTAATCGTTATCAGAAACAACCAGACGGAAATTGGCGATGTCCGCCTGGTGTTGCCCACGCCGAAAAATTTGGGCTGTATTACCGCGTCCGTTCAGGAGCCGAAATCAACTGGAACTTGCAACGTAATCTATTATTTTTAGAAGACTACTTTCATACAGAATCATATCCGCAAGACCAGGAAACAGCCGAAAAAATCACAGCACTGATATCAGCAATACCCGGTATCACATTAGCAGAACTTCTCAACCAAGAAATCAAAGCCGATGAGATTTACGCACTGATTGCTCAGGAAAAAGTTTACGTCAATTTGCAAATAGCCCCCTTAGCTTCTCAACCAGAAAGAGTGCAAATTTTTCCCGACATCTTGACAAGTAAAAGTTTCCTAGCCGAGGCAGAAAAATCTAAAATCATCCCATCAGAAGAACTACCCCAAACAAAGACATCGCCATCAACAAATAATCATCTCAACGACATCCTCAAAAGTGCCAGTGAGAAAGATTGCCAAGAAGCAAATCGGCGTTATCAAATTATTGCCCCCTACCTGAGAGGCGCACCACCAAGCTTTGAATTAGTCCCAAAGCGAACATTTTATCGCTGGGTCAAAGAGTGGCGAAAAGCAGAAATTTTATATGGTTCCGGCTATATTGGTTTATTACCAAAAAGCCATTTAAGAGGGAATCGCCATCAAAAACTACCTTCAACCACACTAAACTTACTCGAAGAATTTATTGCCAATGATTACGAAACTCTCAAACAGAAAGGTAAATTAGCATCTTATTGCACCTTCCAAAAAGCTTGTTCAGAGCAAGGAATTCTAGCCCCTAGTTACAAAACATTCCAAAAAGCAATTAAAATACGCCCACAATACGAACAAATGAGCAAACGGCTGGGACATCGTGCGGCATATAAGTATGAAACCTTCTATTGGGAATTAGAATTAACCACTCCAAGACACGGAGACAGACCATTTGAAATTTGCCACATAGACCACACAGAACTAGATATTGAATTAATCAGCGCTCGCACATCTGTAAATCTAGGCCGTCCTTGGGCTACCTTTTTAACCGATGCTTATTCTCGGCGAATTTTAGCCATCTACCTCACCTTTGACCCACCCAGCTATCGCAGTTGCATGATGGTAATGCGCGAATGCGTTCGCCGTCACTCTCGCTTACCGCACTCAGTAGTAGTGGATGGTGCAAAAGAATTCATGAGCGTATACTTTGAAAGACTGCTAGCTGCTTATGAATGCACCAAAAAGACCCGTCCGACAGCTAAACCCAGGTTTGGTTCCGTCTGCGAACGCCTGTTCGGAACTGCCAACACCATGTTTATTCATAACCTTCAGGGAAACACCCAAATCACTCGTCACCACCGTCAAGTGACAAAAGCCGTTCATCCGCGGCAACAAGCGGTTTGGACTTTGGGAAGTTTGTATCAAAACTTGTGCGATTGGGCTTACGAATTTTATGACAACAGAGAGCATCCGGCATTAGGACAAAGCCCGCGAATGGCTTATGAATCAGGGTTAGAGCAGACGGGAAATCGCCCCCACAAATTAATTCCTTACGATGAAAACTTCCGTATCCTCACCCTACCTACTACCAGCAAAGGAACAGCCAAAGTTATCCCCAACCAAGGGATCAAAATTAATCATATTTACTACTGGCACAATAGCTTTCGCAGCCGAACAGTAGAAAAAACCCAAGTTCCTGTACGTTATGACCCAAATGATGCCGGATGTGCTTACGCTTATGTCAAGGGGCAATGGCTCAGTTGTATTTCGCAGCATTACAGCAGTTTTCACGGTCGTTCCGAACGAGAAATGATGGCAATTTCGGAGGAACTGCGGAAACAGCACAAAAATCACTCCCGACAATTTAATGTTAATGCCAAAGCATTGGCAGAATTTTTAGCCAGTGCCGAAGCAACTGAAGCTGTCCTGTTGCAGCGCTGGCGAGATGCAGAAGCTAAAGATGTTTTATCAACTATCGAAAGTTCTGTGAAAAATCAAACTCAGTCAAAACCCTCGATACCCACTGAGTTAACCAATCTCGCTCCATTGAAACCAGAAACAGATTTTGGTGCAGCTTTATTAGGCTCTATGGAAGAAGAAATACAACCTTACGAGGAGTTTTGGTAATGACTTCTCAAGCCCGATTTCCGCGCCAACTTTTGCAAGCTTCTATTCCAGAAAGACTAGCTTACTTTTCTAATTGTACAGTCGTACATCGGCGCTTAAAAGAAGCTTATGATAGCTTCCTTGAAGCTGTCATTAATCCTGGGGGAGCCGCATTAGTCTTTTTATTTGGACCAACAGGTGTGGGCAAAACTACATTGTTGTATCAGGTAATAAAAGTTTTGATAGAAAAGAATTTATCGGCAATGGAACTAGACCCGGGTTTCATTCCGGTTGCCACTATGGAAGCCCGCTCTCCCGAATCAGGGAATTTCGACTGGAAAGACTATTACAAAAGCGTTTTAGTGGCTTTGGCTGACCCATTTATAGAGTATAAAATGACACCTAGAAGCAGTCGAATTTATGGCAGTGGAAAAGCGCAACATTTAGTCAAATCAACAGCCAACTTATCCTCGATTAGAGCAGATGTAGAATACACCATGAGTCAGCGCCAGTTAATCGCTTTTTTGGTCGATGAAGCCCAGCGATTTAGCAAAATGACTAGCGGACGAAGATTGCAAGACCAAATGGATGCTATTGTCTCAATGGCTGGAATGACAAATACTCTACACGGACTGTTTGGTACTTATGAACTATTAGAATTTCGCAATCTCAGCGCTCAATTGAGCCGACGCAGCATTGATATTCATTTTCAGCGTTACCAAGTTGAATCTGTCGAAGATATTAAAGATTTTAAACGGGTACTCAAGAGTTTTGCATGTCAGATGCCCTTGCCAGAGGAACCTGAGTTGGAGTCACACTGGGAATATTTTTATGAGCGTAGTATCGGATGTGTCGGAATTGTCAAGGATTGGTTAACTCAAGCTTTAAGAAAAGCCTTAGATGCTGAAGCTTCTACCCTGACTGAACTTCATCTCAAACCTTATGCTCCTTCTGTATCTAAATGTATGCAAATGATTACCGAAGCTATTGAAGGTGAGAAGGCATTTATTGAAGATGAGACAGAATTAAATCTGTTGCGTCAAAAGTTGGGATTGAAAAGAATTTCTTCACCAATCACTTCTCAAACACCCGAAAATAATAAAGTTAATCCCGAGCCAAAATCAAATAAGGCTCGTCATAAAAGGAAGCCCGGAGAGCGTAATCCCCATCGGGATATCATTGGAGGCTCAGAAAATGTCAGTTGACAGATTTACTCTCAATCAATGCAGAAACATCTTTCAACTTGAGCTTCCAGAACGTAGCCGTTTGTATCGGCTGCCACCTTGGGGTATTGGAACTGCCGATGTCGAAAGTTTAACCAGTTATATCGCCAGATTAGCCACGATTCATCAAGTACCAACTGGTGTTTTGCTACGTTTGTTTGTAACTCCCATACTTAGCCAATTAACCGATGATTTAAAGAGAGTCTCTCATTCGTTTTGGAGCAGCTTTGGTAGCGATACAGGTGCTTGGAATGGTCTGGGTGTGATGGCTTTTAACTGTTCTCAAGGTTTATCTTCTCTGACAAAACAGGATCATCTTCATTTCTTGACTCTGCTAACTTGGAATCAAGTTTTATCTCATCGAGGATTAGTTCGAGGTCATAAGGCTTGGTGTCCAGCTTGTTATCAGGAGTGGGACAGGCTAGGGGTTGTCCTTCACGAACCTTTGCTTTGGTCGCTGAAATTAGTCACTGTTTGTTTGCGTCATCAACAAAGACTGCAATATCAATGTCCTGATTGCTATCGACCACTTCCTTCTTTGGAGTGGAATTCCCGTCCGGGATACTGTTCCAAGTGTCTGACTTGGCTGGGCAAAATCCCTGATTCACTTTTAGAAGCAAGTCTTGCCCTAGATAAACAGGAGCAAGCGTGGCAAACTTTTGTCCACCAGAATTTAGCACAATTGTTAGCGGCAGCACCTTCTTTACCCTCTCCGGTACCCAGAGAGAATATTGCTCGTGGTGTGAATTTATGTATTAATGCTGTGACCGGGGGAAATGCTAAAGCTTTTGCGGATCTTCTCTGTTATTCGGCTTCGGTTCCGGGAGAATGGCGAAGGGGAAATGCTCTCCCACAACTGGATTTACTCTTTCGGCTTTGTTACTGTTTGCAGATTCCCTTACTTGAGTTCTTGACTGGGAAAGTGGTTCTCGATCAACCTGTCAGCCTCATCCCCTTGCCGCCTCATCAATCAACCCGGAAAAAGTATCGACCTTTTGATAGCGCACTTGTTCAAAGTTTGTTAGAAGCGGCTTTGCAAAAAGACCCACCAAAGACGATGCGGCAGGTGGCTCTGGACATTGGATATGATCCAGGGGATTTATTCAAATATTTCCCTGATTTATGTCGTGCTATTTCCCAGCGTTACAAGTGTCGCCAACTGAAAGCATAAAATGGCACTCAATTACTTGAAGGATAAAATGGCACAAAGTGCCACTTTATCCTTCAAGTGGCA
>NZ_JADEWG010000351.1:0-2500 GCF_015207735.1 [Phormidium] sp. LEGE 05292 | reverse complement strand
ATTGATGCTGTCCCACTACCCCAACTGGAGAACCAGTTGGTTTAGGCTCCTCCCGCTTCGCTCGCCGCTACTAGGGGAATCACGGTTGTTTTCTTTTCCTCGGGCTACTAAGATGTTTCAGTTCACCCGGTTGGCTCATGCTGGTCTATGGATTCAACCAGTTGTACTAGGGGTTGCCCCATTCGGATATCTCCGGCTCAATGCTTGCTGCCAGCTCCCCGGAGCGTTTCGTCGGTCACCACGTCCTTCTTCGCCTCTGCGTGCCAAGGTATCCACCGTTAGCTCTTGATAGCTTGACCTTAGTTCACAAACAATTGGTAATTATCTACCTGCTATTTGTTTCTTGTTTTTCTCTTGCTATGCAGTTTTCTAGGTTCTCACTGGCTGATGTCGCCAGCATTCTCTCTGGTTTTTCACCACTAGAGGTGCTGATTCATCAAAGACTCACTCGATCTAGTCTATCATCATCAGTTCGAGTTGACAAGCCTATTTCTCTTTTTTCTTCATACTTTTTTGGTGGAGGTAAGCGGACTCGAACCGCTGACATCTGCCGTGCAAGGACAGCGCTCTACCAACTGAGCTATACCCCCACAATACTTTGTGTTTCAGGTGGGCCATCCTGGACTTGAACCAGGGACCTCACCCTTATCAGGGGTGCGCTCTAACCACCTGAGCTAATAGCCCATGAACCAAACCTGAGTTAGTTTGAAAGCCTGACCAATCTCGTTCGACCTGGGTATGACCTCAATTCGTGACCTATTAACTATTTTTCGGTCATTTCTTGGGGAAAGGTCTCCCTAAAAAGGAGGTGATCCAGCCACACCTTCCGGTACGGCTACCTTGTTACGACTTCACCCCAGTCATCAGCCCCACCTTCGGCATCTCCTTCCTTTGCAGGTTAGGATAACGACTTCGGGCGTGGCCAACTCCCATGGTGTGACGGGCGGTGTGTACAAGGCCCGGGAACGAATTCACCCCAGTATGCTGACCTGGGATTACTAGCGATTCCGCCTTCATGTAGGCGAGTTGCAGCCTACAATCTGAACTGAGCCACGGTTTATGAGATTAGCTTAACATCGCTGTTTAGCTGCTCTTTGTCCGTCGCATTGTAGTACGTGTGTAGCCCAGGACGTAAGGGGCATGCTGACTTGACGTCATCCCCACCTTCCTCCGGTTTGTCACCGGCAGTCTCTTCAGAGTGCCCAACTGAATGCTGGCAACTAAAGACGAGGGTTGCGCTCGTTGCGGGACTTAACCCAACATCTCACGACACGAGCTGACGACAGCCATGCACCACCTGTGTTCGCGCTCCCGAAGGCACTCTTCCCTTTCAGAAAGATTCGCGACATGTCAAGCCCTGGTAAGGTTCTTCGCGTTGCATCGAATTAAACCACATACTCCACCGCTTGTGCGGGCCCCCGTCAATTCCTTTGAGTTTCACACTTGCGTGCGTACTCCCCAGGCGGGATACTTAACGCGTTGGCTCCGGCACTGTGAGGGTCGATACTCACAACACCTAGTATCCATCGTTTACGGCTAGGACTACAGGGGTATCTAATCCCTTTCGCTCCCCTAGCTTTCGTCCTGTGAGTGTCAGTTGTGGTCCAGCAGAGCGCTTTCGCCACCGGTGTTCTTCCCAATCTCTACGCATTTCACCGCTACACTGGGAATTCCCTCTACCCCTACCACACTCTAGCTGTTCAGTTTCCACCGCTATTCAGTGGTTAAGCCACTGGTTTTAACGGCAGACTTGAAAAGCCACCTACGGACGCTTTACGCCCAATAATTCCGGATAACGCTTGCATCCTCCGTATTACCGCGGCTGCTGGCACGGAGTTAGCCGATGCTGATTCCTCTGGTACCGTCAGAGCTTCTTCCCAGAGAAAAGAGGTTTACAACCCAAGAGCCTTCCTCCCTCACGCGGTCTTGCTCCGTCAGGCTTTCGCCCATTGCGGAAAATTCCCCACTGCTGCCTCCCGTAGGAGTCTGGGCCGTGTCTCAGTCCCAGTGTGGCTGGTCATCCTCTCAGACCAGCTACCGATCGTCGCCTTGGTAGTCTCTTACACTACCAACTAGCTAATCGGACGCG
The DNA here is from genome assembly GCF_015207735.1 of [Phormidium] sp. LEGE 05292. GTDB lineage: Bacteria > Cyanobacteriota > Cyanobacteriia > Cyanobacteriales > Aerosakkonemataceae > Floridanema. The sequence goes on along the minus strand of NZ_JADEWG010000351.1, from coordinate 411 downwards.
AGCTCATCTTCAGGCAATAAATCTTTCACCTTCCGGCACATCGGGTATTAGCAGCAGTTTCCTACTGTTGTCCCCATCCTGAAGCTAGATTCTCACGCGTTACTCACCCGTCCGCCACTAAAATCCGAAGATTTCCGTTCGACTTGCATGTGTTAAGCAGACCGCCAGCGTTCATCCTGAGCCAGGATCAAACTCTCCATTTGATGATTGACTCAATCGTTCCTAGCTTCCTAGAAACTTTTTAATTAATTTCTTTGACGAGCTTGGCTTTTTTTGGCTTTCAAACTATACTTTTTTCTAGGTTCGGGCGCGTCTTGAGTGCTTCACTTTCGCTCGGCTTCCTCTCGACCGCTTTACTAATCTATCAACCCTAATACGCTTTGTCAAGCTTTTCGGCAAAAAAAATTTTGG
>NZ_JADEWG010000261.1 GCF_015207735.1 [Phormidium] sp. LEGE 05292 | reverse complement strand
GCCCCCCTGCACCAGCAGCCCCCCTGCCCTCATTGGGGAGTTTCCACCTGTGGTTTGACTAATGTTACTTGATTTGCATCGACCAACATTACTAAAAAACCGCGATCGTTCAACAACCGAAAAGTATTGCTAGCATTTCTCCCATTACTGGTGTACAAAGCTAAAAGATACGGTCTTTGTCCAAAAGAAACTACACTAATTTTTTTACCTAAAAGTTGCTGTAATTGAGTAATAGTTTCCGGTTGATTTCGAGAATCTACCAACACAGCATAACCTCTGCCTAATAATTGCGGATTAACAGCAGGTACATTCTCTGTCGGAGGTTGAGGTTTTTGTTGCTCTTGTGTATTACTAACAGGAGCGGGAGGAGAGGTAGGTTTAGGTGGAGTGGCTACTTCTTCTGCTTCTGTTGTTGGCTCAACTACAAAAGCTGACAAACCAGTACTTGTCTTGATATTTTGTACTAACTCTTGAGCTTCTTCCAAGGTAGTAAAGCCGCTAACACGAGTGACAATATTATCTAAATATCGGCAAACTGTAGCTTTAGTGTTAGCAGGAAGAGATTGCTTTAATAAGCCTCGACTCTGGCGATTATTTGTTACTACTAATAACAAATACTCCCCTGCCGCTGGTGGTTCACAAGTTGACTCACGAGACTGAGCCAAAGCACCGTTGACTCCCACACCTAATCCAATAATTGTTATTAAAGCGGAACTTAAAGTAGCAAAAGCTCCCTTAATCGCAGTTTGATTCATGGCTCATTTATTAGTAATACAGTGATAAGTTTTGAGAAGAAAATTTTCACACTCAAAACTTAAAACTTAAAATAGCCTGTTAGCAAGAAGTTAAGCAACGGTTGCTAAAGAAGCTAAGGGATCGGGAATAGAATTAGATGGCGCTGTGAATTCTCCAGTAGCTACGTATTCCAAACGCAATTTTAACCAAGTAATAAATTGCTCATTGGTGGAAACGATCGCGCAAGCTGGTTGTGGAGTTTTAGCTTTAGTAGCTGCCATTTCTGGTGCTTCTAAAAATGCGGGTTGTTTGACTAACCAAAAATCAATTTCCTTTTCTTTTTCGTGATAATCTCTCACTCTTTCCCGTAGCACTTCGTCTAGGGGTTCTTCTTCCAACAAAAATCTTTGACTTGCCAAAACGTAGTAATAAGTTGCCATTTGTCAATTGTCCTTTACCATTTGTTATTTGTCATGGGTCATTTGTTATTTGTTATGACCAATGACCAAGAATAGCTTCTTTCATTTCTCTGACGGCTCGTTCTAAACCAACTAAAACCGCCCGACTTATTATTGTATGACCAATGTTGAGTTCTTCCATACCTTTAATTGCGGCAACGGGGTAAACATTCCAGTAAGTTAGTCCATGTCCGGCGTTGACTCTTAAACCGGAAGCGATCGCCATTTCACAACCTTTAACTAAAACCTGAAGTTCCTTTTCCCGACTCGCTTCATCATGCGCTTCGGCGTATTTCCCTGTATGCAACTCAATAAACTTAGCTTTTACTTTAGCAGATGCGGCAATTTGGGCTTCATCCGCATCAATAAATAAACTCACGGGAATACCCGCACTCTGTAATTTATCTACTACTAGAGTCATGCGATCGACTTGTCCGGCAATATCTAGTCCGCCTTCAGTCGTCACTTCTTCCCGTCGTTCCGGGACTAGAGTAACATAATCTGGTTTGATATCGAGAGCGATCGTCACCATCTCATCCGTCGCCGCCATTTCCAAGTTTAAATGAGTGCGAACCGTTTGCCGCAACAACCGCACATCCCGATCTTGAATATGTCGCCTGTCTTCCCGCAAATGCACAGTAATCCCATCCGCACCAGCTAACTCCGCCAACACCGCTGCTGCTACTGGATCTGGTTCCACAGTACGACGTGCTTGGCGAATCGTCGCCACATGGTCGATATTAACACCGAGCGTAGGCACTCTTCTTTCTCCATACAGCATCAAAATTTCCGTTTTTCATCTTACTGGAAACCTTGTCACTAGTCATTACTAGCGATGCGATCGCAATTAGTTACAAACGTTCTCATTAATTACATAAAAGTACCCTCACGGGTACTCGGAAAACTACTATCTGACAATTAGAATTGTGGAGATGACTAGTAACCTTAATTGTTGGAAAAAAGTAGGGTTCATCGTAAAATTCCAGCGTTCAGTCGTTGCTATTTTAATAACTAGGAGAACATTATGCCGTTGAAGGAATATGGGGTTTTGAAGGGTCGTCCGATCGCACGACGACTCGCAGTTACATCGAATGCTCACTACCAAGTTCACTTAGTCGATGATAATACTGATTACCGAATTGCCATCAATGTAAAGTCAAATCTCAGTCCATCTGAATTGGAATACTTAATAGATGAGAACTTTGAACATCCAATTACATCAAATCTAGTTAATCTACCGCTTGGTTTTAAGTTACTTAAATCAAAACCTGGTGGGTTAGCAATAGATTTCATTCGGGGGAATCTGTTCGATCGCACTCAAATGATTCCATTACCATTTAATGTTCCTGGCCCTGATAATGACTTAAACGAAAAAATTGACAAATATATTCAGCGGGCAATGTCAGATGAAGATGCTCTGATCTACGCATTTGGCGAACGCTGGGGGCCAGAACGTAATATTAAAGACAAAATCTTTGGTTTTCTGCCTGGTAATGGCATTCATGACATCCACATGAACCAAGGCAATGCTAAGAAGTTTGGGCAAGATGATGGAGTCTGGCAGGATGGTGCTTTGTTGATTCACTTTCCTTCAGAAAATCGCTGGATTGGCATCTTTCTCAAATTTCAGTCACAATGCTGGCATACCGATGATAAAACCGGACATTGTATTACGGCAACACCTGAGCCAGGTCATCCAACTCAAACTCCAATTGAAGGTGAACCTGATTTAGTTATCCGCATCATTGCTGCATTAGTAAATCCAGTGGATGCCGATCCGGGAAAAGAAACAGTAACCTTGCTCAACACCTCACCTGCATCAATAGACTTGACTGGATGGGCGATAGCCGATCGACTGAAGAACAAACACCTTCTATCAGGAACACTTGCTTCGGGGAGTACATTAGTCGTCCAGTTACCTCAAACTGTACAACTAGGTAACAAAGGCGGAATTATCACACTTCTGGATAATCGTGGCATTAAGATTCATGGGGTATCTTATACCGAAAAACAAGCCGATCGTGAAGGGTGGACGATCGTATTTTAATTTCTTTAGTTTAAACTTCTCCTTTTCTTCTCTCTGCGTTCTCTGCGTCTTTGCGGTTTAAAACAAATCTTTTTTTGAACCGCGAAGACGCGAAGAACACGAAGAAAGAAGAGAAGAAGTTTTCCCAATAGATTTAGTATTTTGCAACTACTAAATTTACTTTTCTTCAGTATTATTTTCTTGCCGATCTTTGAGCGGACGCATTGTGGGGAACATTACCACATCACGAATGCTTTGAGTATTAGTTAATAGCATAACTAATCGATCGACACCGATTCCCATTCCCGCACAATTTGGCATTCCCAAAGACAAAGCTTCAATGAAATCTTCATCCATCGGATGTGCTTCATCATCGCCAGCATTTTTCTGTGCTAACTGTTCCTCAAACCGCTTTCTTTGTTCTTTTGGATCGTTCAACTCAGAAAATCCATTTGAGTATTCTGTACCAGCAATAAACAATTCAAACCTTTCTACAAAACCAGGTTTGCTGCGATGTCCTTTTGCTAACGGACTCACTTCTACAGGAAAGTCAATAATGAAAGTTGGTTGAATTAATTTTGGCGCAACTAATTTATCAAAAACAGCGTAAAGCACATAACCCAAACTCTGTTTTTCCAAATTAGAAAGATGCAATCCTAACTGTTCAGCTTTGCTAATTGCATCTGCCAATTCCAGAATCTCAAAATCCAACCCCGTGTCATCTTTAACCGCTTCCACCATTGTTTTAACTTGCCAATGTTTGCCAGCAAAACCAGGAAACTTCTCGCTGTGGTCGTATTTCCGTTCTAAACTAATAGTTTCGCCTTGATATTCAATTTCTTGTTTGTCTCCATGAACAGTTTTAGCTGCGTAGCAAAATACCTCTTCTACCACGCCCAAAATATCGAAGTAATCTGCATAAGCTTGGTAAACTTCCAAAGAGGTGAATTCAGGATTATGAGTACTATCAACACCTTCGTTTCTAAACACTCTTCCTAATTCAAACACGCGCTCAAAACCGCCACAAACAGCCCTTTTTAAAAACAATTCTGGCGCAATTCGCAAGTACAAATCTACATCCAAAGCATTGTGATGAGTAATGAATGGACGTGCAGCAGCACCACCATAAATCGCTTGTAAAACCGGAGTTTCTATTTCATAAAACCCGGTTTCAGTTAAATAATTACGAATGCTTTGGACGATTTTACTACGAAGTGCAAAACGTTGGAAAGATTCCAAGTTTCCTGCTAAGTCCATTTCCCGATGACGGCGACAAGTTTCGGGATCGTTAACGCCGTAATAAGCATCAGGAAAAGGAATAGTAGCTTTGGATAATAATATCAATTCCCTTACTTGAACTGATAACTCGCCTCTATTAGTACGACTACCAATTCCCGATGCACCAACAAAGTCGCCTACATCGAGAAGTTTTTCAATTTGTTTAAAAGATAACCCAGTTTCACCTGTTACTATTTTTTTCTCGATTTTCAGTTGAATTCTACCTGTAGAATCTCGTAAATCGATAAAAATAATGCTACCACTATCGCGTTTAGAAGTAATGCGTCCAGAAACTTTTATTGGTGTTTCTTCCGGATCGTTTTGTCCATTTTCGAGTTCTTTTCCGGGTTGACTAAATAAGTCTCTAACTTGCTCAGTTGTATGCGATCGCTGATATGATTCGCTAGGATAGGGTTCAATTCCCTGCGATCGCAAATCTTCCACCTTCCGCGCCCGAACTTCTGCTTCACTCTGAGTCATCAATAATTACCCTGCACAATACCAAATACAAAATTTTACTTTGGGGCGATCGCTACCATTTCATCAGTATGCCATTTCCCCATCCAAAATCTTAGCGCCAACCGTAGACAATCTGACCAAAATTAATGGGATGCAAGCCCCGACCCTTTAGGGCGGCTTTGCTCTTTGATATATTGCTTCAAAACTTCAAGTGGTGCACCACCTACAGACACAGCAAAATAGCTAGGACTCCAGAGAGCT
>NZ_JADEWG010000260.1 GCF_015207735.1 [Phormidium] sp. LEGE 05292 | reverse complement strand
CCTGCCCCCTCAACTAGCAATTTAAAAGACTAATAATTCACCATCCCCATGTACCAGGGCCACCTTTAAAAGGCCCAACAATATCAGCAGTAATCCATCCTCCATAAAAATCACCTGCTTGCGGTGTGACTAACTCATCATTCACATAGCAAGCATCCATTAAATTGGCATTAAATCCATAGTATTCTTGAATTGATTCAAAACCGGGGGTAGGCTGAAAAACTCGCCAAGCAGCATGATTTATATATTTATCACCAATGCTGACATCGTAATATTGCCAGTACCCTTTCCATTCACACAACCCTTTTGTAGATGTGCCGATCAGGTGTTCTAGTTTAATATCTTCAGGGGGGAAGTAATAAGTAGGAGGATGACTGGTTTCTAAGACTCTTTTGCCTTTATTAGTTTCGGCTAAAACAATGCCATTACAAATTACCTTCAGATGTTTATTGGTATCTTCTAAGAGTGCCGGACGAGGGTAATCCCAAACTGATTCTTGACCGGGTTTTGGTGGGATTCGATTTGGTCTCATAGTGAATGATTTTCTGATTTAATGAAGTTGGGTTATTAGGCGATCGCACAACGTAGCTAATGCAGTTACCATGTACTGTATACTACTCTCAAAATGAGTAGCACTTATTAATATAAACTAATTTATTAAAATACAAAAATAATCCGTCCCAGAAATTCTACTTTGCGTCAGCGAACATTTAGTTTTAAGCTAAAGCGCATCTAAATTGCATATTTTAGGCGTGAGGCAAAAACTGTCAATCCCTCTTCCCATCTCCCCATCAGCCTATATATTAAATTTAAATGCCTAGCAGTTTAGGAGCGATCGCCAGTTGACACCCACCACCAAACAAGGTAAGTTTTTAATGGAATCCTAATATAAAGCAAAATCTTGGTATATAATCGCCAAATTATCAGGATTAAGTTAATAGAGTAAAAATTATCGGAGTTTAAGTTAAATTTATGACTAAACAGTATATTCCAAATGCCTTTTTAAAAGTAGAGAACTCCCAAGTTTATGCTGTATTTCAAGCTAGTCCACGTCCTCCCGAACTTATTGCGAATAAATCTTGGTTAATAGTTCTAGAGATATTTGTTCATCAACATGATATTGAATCAGCCTATAATATTTTTGAAAAATTAAAATTAAGCCCAATCATTACTCAAGTTACACCAAAACTCCAGCCTTATCAATCTCTCATTTCTGAGCAAACTTTAGTAGTGTTAAGTGCTGCCAATTTAGCAATTTTGAAAAAAGGCTTTAATAGTTTTTTTGATGAAAAAGAAACTTTTCAGATAGCCATGTTAAGTCAAGGTAATTATCAAGTTTTAGCACAATTATTTTTACCTTTTTCACTAAAGAATGATTTAGAAGAAATCAACAGCTTAGATGATTTTAGAAAACTAGTTATTAACTTAGAAAAAATTGGTTTATTGTCTGTTGCTAATAATTCTCTAAATTGGGGTGACTTGAAAAGAACTAACCCGATGTGTCAATTCTATGGTTATTTAAGAGGAGAACCAATTGACAAATATTATGTTAATAAATTTATTGAGAAAATTAAACCAGAAATTGTTGGTAATATTCTGGAAATCGGGGCTGGGCCACAAGCTAAAGAAACTTATGAATTAAGTGATGACTGCTCATACCGAAATCTTAATATAAAAGCATTGCCAGAAGTAGATATAGTCGGAGATGTTCATGATGTGAATTTAGTTGAACCTGAATCTTGTGATACAATTCTTCTCTTTAATGTTCTAGAACATTGCTATGCTCCTTGGATAGTAATAGAAAATATTTATACCTGGTTAAAACCGGGTGGTAAGTGTTTTGCTGCGACTCCAGTTGGCGTGAGAATTCATGCTGACCCCACAGATTATTGGCGACCTCTGCCTAACGCTTTTACTTGGATGTTGAGAAACTTCTCCAAACACGAAATTTATTCTTATGGTAATGCCATGAGTGTAACAGCTTCTTTGTATGGCATATCTCACCAAGAATTGACTATTGAAGAACTAGATGCTTATCATCCAGATTACCCAGTTACTGTTTGTATCGAGGCAACCAAATAGACTGATATTAGCAAAAAAGAATGTTTTTTACTCAATATGGCCCAGAAATTCTCCTCCGTATGGGCGAACATTTAATTTTAGTAGCGATCGCCATGACAGTAGCAACCTCGATCGGCATTCCTTTAGGCATCCTGATCGCTCGCCAACCGAAAATTGCCCAACCCATTCTCGTTGTTGCTAACGCCATTCAAACTATTCCCAGTTTAGCAATTTTCGGCTTCCTAATTTCTGTACCATTTCTCGGAGGAATTGGTACAACTCCTGCCATTGTCGCCTTAATTTTATACGCTTTACTCCCCTTGATTCGTAATACTTATATCGGCATTAATAGCGTCGATCCAGCAATTCGAGAAGCCGGAATAGGGATGGGAATGACAGACAGAGAATTGCTGTTGCAAGTAGAAATTCCCTTAGCTTTAGGAGTAATTTTAGCAGGAGTTAGAGTAGCAACAGTTATTTGTGTGGGAGTTGCCACTATTGCAGCTGCGATCGGTGGTGGCGGATTAGGAGTATTCATTTTTCGCGGTATTGCTACAGTTAACAATCAGTTAATTCTAGCAGGAGCAATACCTGCTGCTTTAATTGCTTTAGGGGCGGATTTTTTCTTGGGATGGTTAGAAAAGCAACTCACGCAACATAGAGAAAGAAAAGAAAATTTTGGTCGTCAAATTGCTGTTGCTTCCGGCATATTATTGGTAATCATATTAGGATTAGTTGTCTTGGTTTACCGACCAACAGCACCAACAATTGTTATCGGTGGTAAAAACTTCACCGAACAATATATTTTGGGAGAAATTCTCGCTCAACACATTGAATCCCGCACCAAACTAAAAGTCGATCGACGCTTCAACTTAGGAGGAACTTATATCGTTCATGAAGCTGTAAAAGCTGGGAAAATAGCAGGCTATGTAGAATACACAGGAACAGCATTGACAGCTATCTTAAAACAGGAGCCAATCAAAAATCCTGAACTTGTTTATCAAAAAGTCAAACAAGAATACGACCAAAAATTCAAGTTAGAAGTCATGAAGCGTTTGGGATTTAACAGTACCTACGCGATGATTATTCGTGGAGAAGATGCTAGACGTTTAAAAATCAAAACTCTTTCCGAAGCAGCTAAATATACTCCCCAATGGCAAGCCGGATTTTGGTATGAATTTCTGGAAAGAAAAGACGGTTATGAAGGGTTAATTAAGACTTATGGCTTCAAATTTACCAAACCTCCTAAACAGATGGAGTTAGGATTAATGTATCAAGCTTTAAAAGAAAAGCAAGTAGATTTTGTTGCAGCAAATGCTACAGATGGCTTAATTCCTGTGCTGGATTTAGTGGTTTTAGAAGATGACAAAAAGTATTTCCCTCCTTATGAAGCTATCCCGGTTTTTAATCAAGAAATTCTGAAAAAATATCCAGAATTACGAGAGGTAATTAATGAATTAGCTGGGTTAATTACAACAGAAGAAATGCAAAAGATGAATTATCAAGTAGATAATCAATCTCGTCCAGTTGAAGAAGTTGCCCGTGCGTGGCTAAAATCTAAAAAACTTTAAGCTGCATTTCTTTTTAAAACTGATCTTTTAGTTGAGCGAACAAGCGATCGGGAATAGCGTGTTCTTCCAAATAAACAAAATTGTACTTTTGTTCTATACTTTGCCACTCGATCGTTAGGAAACTGTAAGACAGCTATCTTGTCTGTCTACCACTAACTTTGCTAGTTTTGAGCAATTCTAAAACCAGCGTGTTGATAAAAATGGGGACGAAACCAATTGCGATAAAACCTTAACGCCTCTGTTCCATTTGTCGCCCAAGCACCACCCAACATCATCTTATGTTGGTTATCAAAAAAGGGTGCTGAGTTGTCTTCATAAAGACAATGGGTTTTAAATCCGGGCAATGGGTTAAAATCATCATTCAACCATTCCCAAACATTACCCCGTAAATCGTACAATCCAGAATGAGTTTCGGCTTGTTTTAAGATACCAACTGGGCTAGGTGAACCAAATTTTAAATTAAGATTGAAATCATTCATTCTATCCAATCCAGAAGTTTTTCCGTTAGCATCAATTCCATAAGTTGCTAAATGCCATTCTGCTTCACTCATTAAGCGAATGTTCTCACCTTTCCACCGACAATAAGCCATTGCTTCATAATGATTTACTTCCACTGGCCAATCTAAAGGCAGTTCAATTTCATCAAACATTGCTCGATATTTGTAACCACCATTGCTAGGTATCCAAAATTTGGGATGTTTGACGTTATATTCAATTTTCCAACCCCAAGATTCTTCATCCCAAAAATCTTGATTCTCGTAGCCACCAGCATTAACAAATTCCCGAAATTCTGCATTGGTTATCATATACTTACTGGCAGCGAATGGTTCAACCTTAACTTGACGATAACCATGATCGCAATCCCAACCATAAAGCGGGAAATCTTCTGGTTTACCAAGTTCAACTATCCCACCTGAAACTTCGATCATTTCATTATGGGAAATGTCACCATTAAAAGGTGCATATTGCCAATTTTCAGGACGTGCAACTTTCTCTACAGGAAGTTGTCGAATTAGCATAGAAGAAGTTTCAAAATGAATCCGCTGATGTTCAATTCCCATTATCAACGCCCAAAGGGGATGATTTTGATGAATTGGGAGATTAAGTGGCGTGCTTTTAATCACTTCTGAAACGATTTCATAAGCTTGGTGACGATATTCCCAAACTTCTGCTAAATTCGGCCATTTAATATGAGAAATTGCTGCATTCAGTTCATCTGGATTTTGCGGATCGACTCCTACTCCAAATATCAATTCGTAATCTGGATTAAGACTTTTTTCTAACAAATTCACCATCATTAATTTGTTGAGATAAAAACCTGCTGCATGACCTAAGTAAAAAATTAGCGGGTTTCTTAAAGAATCTGGATTAAGATATAAAGTCTCTTCTCCAACTATGCTTTTCATCAGCAAATCTTCCAATTCCCAGGCGTTTTGAAAGTAACTGAATATTTCTTCTCTGCTACAAGTATTTAGTTGGATTGGTGGTTGAAATTTCAGAGTATTCATTGTTAAATCTTTGATTTTTTTAATGGTTTGGGGTACTGATGCAGCGTGGCAGAAAGATGGGGTATTTTGGTGAAGTAAGAGAACAGGGACAAGGGGAATGGGGGAATGG
>NZ_JADEWG010000259.1 GCF_015207735.1 [Phormidium] sp. LEGE 05292 | reverse complement strand
CTCCCCATCTCCCTCTAAGAGTCGCTTTGTAAAATTGTTTTGGAAACAATGCGGGTTTTTTTGCGATCGGCTTCTGAAAGTTCTTGTCCTGCTTGTAAGCGAGTCGCGCTTGTTTGTAATACGGTTGCTGCGCTTTGATCTCCCATTTGTAAGGCAGTTTTAGCGGCAGTTTGTAACATAGTAGCTGCGCCAGTGCGATCGCCTTGTTGTAATTTCGTTTCGGCTATTTGAGTTTGGCGATATTTTGCTAAAGCTAAAATTGACTTTTGGACTTGCGGATTTAAATTAGGTTGATAATTCTGGATAAAATTACCTGTTACTGGAAAAACTTCCGAAAGTAATCCTTCTTTACCTTGAGCTGGATCGTCGTAACGGACTTGTAAATTAGCTAAAATTTGCTGACCTTCCGGCATTTGAGCAATATAAAGGTTAGCTAAAATTATCCGTTGTTGCGCTGTCATTAAATCTCCCAAACGCACCGAAAATTTATCGCCCTCTGGTTGCACTGGCAATTCAATAGTATCAGGAAAAACTTGCGCGATCGGTTTTAATTCTGCTAACCTAACTTTCGGCATTAAAGAAAACAGCAAATAAGCATTAGTTAAACCTACCGATTGAATTCGCTTAAACAACCGACCAAAAGCATCAACCGCTTGTTCTGGTTGTTCAATATAAGACAAAGTTCCGCCGCCAGCATCAGCAATTTTTTCTAAAACATCTTGGTTCCAATGTACACCAAAACCTAAAGAATTCAGGGTCATTTTATAACTTGCTGCCAGTTGCGCCAACTTCAAACATTTCTCATTACTACCATGCTCATTTTCCCCATCAGTTAATACAAAAGCTTGAGAAATTGTATCTTTTTTCCCCTTAGCTAATTCTTCAATTCCCAGGCGCAAACCTTCATCAATGGCAGTTCCACCATCAGGTTTAAGTTGATTAATTTGCCGTTTAATTTTATTGCGGTCTTCAATTAGTTGATTAGCAACTAATACCTTGGCACGATGATCGAAGATGACAACCGAAAGGCGATCGCCCGACTTTAACTTATCCACCAATTGTCCAGCCGCCTGTTTCACCGTTTCCAACGGTCTACCACTCATCGAACCAGAATGATCTAAAATCAGGCACAAATTCAGCGGTACATTCTCGGTAAATTCACCAGGAATTGCCGAAACAGAAATCTCCAATTGCCGCTGACTCGTAGATTGAGTCGCATCTAGATTGCCATCATTTAACAGAGGTTGCAAACCAACTTTCATTTTTGTGCTCCCAAGGCAGAAAATCAGGAATATTATTTACCTCACGGCAAATTTACGGGGTTACGCACCTAAAATCCAGGATAAAACACTACAAGTGGTGTAGGGATCACTACACTGGTTATACTTCAGGCATATCCCAGAGCGCGTTACTATGAAAAATACACAATGCCATAAAAATAATTGGGCGGAACGCGCTTATGGAATCACCTATAAAGGCTGTTCAAGCTCCGTACTACGGAGATGCCTTTTCCCGAACACCCCCACCAGATTTACCTTCCTTGCTGCTGAAGGAACGGATTATTTATCTGGGATTGCCGTTATTTTCCTCAGATGAAATTAAAAATCAAGTAGGTGTAGACGTAACCGAGTTAATCATTGCCCAACTGCTGTATTTGCAATACGAAGACCCGGAAAAACCCATCTCCATCTACATCAATTCTACGGGTACATCCTGGTACACGGGAGATGCGATCGGCTTTGAAACAGAAGCCTTTGCAATTTGCGATACCATCAACTACATTAAGCCCCCAGTTAACACCATTTGTCTAGGTCAGGCAATGGGTACTGCCGCGATGATCTTAGCCGCAGGCACAAAAGGCTGTAGAGCCAGTTTACCCCATGCCACGATCGTACTCAACCAAGCTCGCACCGGATTTCGCGGACAAGCGACAGACATTCAAATTCAAGCGCGAGAAGTTTTGGAAAACAAACGCGCCATTGTCGATATCTTTGCTAAAAATACTGGTCAAACTCCAGAAAGAATTGCCAAAGATATGGAACGGATGTTTTACTTAACTCCCGAACAAGCCAAAGAATACGGCATTATCGATCGAGTTTTGGAAAGCGCCAAAGACTTACCCCAACCAATCCCAGCATTTCGCGGTTAAATCTTAACTTATTACTAAAAGGAAGAAAGTATTATGCCGATCGGCGTTCCTAGAGTCCCCTATCGTTTCCCTGGCGAACCTTATACCCAGTGGATTGGTATTTACGATCGCCTTGCTTTAGAAAGAATCATCTTCCTCAGCGGCGAAGTCACCGATGGCATGGCTAACGCCATTATCGCTCGCTTGCTTTACTTAGATTCTGACGATCAAAGCAAGGACATTTACATCTACATCAACTCTCCCGGTGGTTCAGTCACCGCAGGTTTAGCCATTTACGACACCATGCAGCACGTTAAATCCAACGTAGTCACAATTTGCGTTGGTTTAGCCGCTTCAATGGGTTCCTTCCTGTTAGGTGCAGGGACAAAAGGCAAACGTTTAGCCTTACCTCACTCCCGAATCATGATTCACCAACCATCAGGCGGTACCAGAGGACAAGCAACTGACATTGACATCGAAGCGAGAGAAATTCTGAGAATTCGTCGTCAACTCAATGATATCTATGTCAAAATGACTGGTCAGACCTTGGAAAAGATCGAAAAAGACATGGATCGCGACTTTTTCATGTCTGCTGAACAAGCAAAAGAGTACGGTTTAATTGACAAAGTGATTGACGATCGCGCTCCCGAAGCAAAAGCAGAAACTCTCGTCACTCGCTAGTGATAGAAATTCTGTAGGGGCGAAGCATTCGGGCGACAATTTATGAGATTCAACCAAGATATAACTATCCGAATGCTTCGCCCTTCCCCACTACTTTCCCCTTTTCCTACACCGATTGATCGGCAAACTTATTAATAATATCCATTAAATGGGAAAGATCGTAAGGTTTGTTTAAGTAATAGCAAATGCCCAAGGAATCAGCTAATTCTTCGATATCTGCGTAAGCTGTGAGTAGAACCACTGGAAATTTCATTCCTTGCTCACAGAGTTTTTCATAAACCTTTGTCCCAGTTAACTTGGGCATTCTATTATCTAACAAAATTATGTTTGGTTGTTGTTCGATCGCTTTTTCCAAAGCCTCTTGACCATCTTGTGCTTCTATAACTTCCCACCCTTCACTCTGCATTAAAATAGAAAGTAGGATGCGATTATCATCATCATCGTCAGCAATAAGAATTTTACCTTTTACTGGATTATTGATATTCATAACTTTTCCTTACTGTTGGTATTCTCAGCATAAAAGGATTAGGCTTTGATTGAACCATATTCAGTGCAGGAATTGGTATTATAGTTATCTCTCCTAATGCTAAATTTTGTAATTCTGAAATTTTTACTAATACCGACCCACCTGAACCTACCAGTTCAAAAGCCCGTAAAAAATAATGAAAAAGATTTTTGAAAAAGATTTGATAATCAGCTTCAACCCAAACTTCTTCTTCAGCTTGGATCAGAATTTCAACTTCGCGAATTTTCGTTTCCGTAGCCAATAAATCTACTAATTCCTGAACTCCATCACTTAAACAAATAGGTTTTACTTGTTCTGTTTCTGCAAAAGAAGCTAAATTACGCCAAAGAATGGCTCGATGGCGAAATAAGTGAATTAATTCTTCAGCTTGTTGGAGTAATTGTTTAGCATAATCAAATTTGCTTCCAGCGACTAAACGAGAAGTCATTTCTAGTCGGAGACGTGCCGCAGAATGTGCTTGAACTATATCCTGATACAAATTATCTAATGGTTGAGCATCTTCTGGATTAGTTGTCACTACACTACGAACATCGGCTTCTAAACGTCTAAATAGCATTTCGGCTTCAACACCGTGAGATGCACAAATTAAAATGTCTTTGAGTCGTTGTCCGACTTCTCTTTGTCGAACTGAAATACTTAATGCACCAATAACTTGATGTTTGTCATTTCGCAGGGGTATTCCTTGGCAAGTAAAGGGATGAAAGCCAGCAATAAAATGTTCTGCACCAACGATTTCCACGTAGCTGTTTTCGGCTAACGGAGTACCCAAGCCATTGCTACCCGCAACTGCTTCTGAGAGCAAAGATCCAGGATCGGGAACTCTTTCTGGGCCATTGACACTTTGTTCGTCACCTACAACATCTAATACTATGGCATTCTTTTCGCTAAGCATTACGGCATGGCGATCGGATTTTGCAGCTTGAGATAGTATTTTCATGTAAGGACGAGCCGCACAAATCAGAGAGTTTTGTTGTTCTAGTAAACGCTGAGTGTCTAATTTAGATAGTTTTTCTGCTTGCAACGTTAGGGGATTTGCTCCTTGAATATGAGACCTTTCCCAAGCTCGGTAAATCACATCACGCAGACTATCAGCAGGAATTGCACCCTTCGCTAAATACTTCCGTCCGGCTTCTAGAGCTTCCCTGGATTGAAATGGTGTCATTGGCTCAAAACCAATAAATTAATAGCTTACCAATCCGTAAAAATCTATCTGTATTTACATTGTCAATCTGTCTGAGGAAAAAATAGTCTTTTCTTAACCAATTTTTATAACTAACTGCCTTTAATTGCTGGTTATTATGGTAGTTTACCAGAACACCAGCTGATCTTTATCTCAGCCTTTGCTATTATCGGCATAAGTTCTATTCTAACTTCAATGAATCTCTCAGATTGCTATAAATTATTAGGATTAAATACTGGATCTTCTAGAGAGGAAATTAAAGCCTCCTATCGTCGCTTAGTGAGAAAGTATCATCCTGATGTTAATCGTGACGATCGACAAGCGAAGGAAAAGTTTATTGCTATTCAAGAAGCTTACGAGTTCCTAATGGAAAATGTCAAGGAACCAGAAGTTCCTCCGCAGTCAACGACTAGTCAACAAAGTCAACAAAAGGTAGCGACTCCTCCGAAAGTCAAAGTAAATAAGACTACGCATAAAGTAAAGACTATTGAAATTCAACCGCCTTTGTCACCGGAAGAACAAAAGTTAAAGTGGCAATCTTATAATCAACTGCAAGTTTTGCTCAGAGATCAAAGGTATCCAAGAGCGATCGCATTAGTCGAAGGATTAGCCCAACGTCTCCCCGAAGATTTAGAAGTTCGTCAATGGCAGGCTATTGCTTATCAACGTACAGGTCGTCATTTTGTCGATCGTAAACAACTAGAAAAAGCCAGAGTTTATCTTAAAAAAGCCTTAAAAATTGACCCCCACAATCGTTCCCTCTGGCTAGAAGTCGAAAGAGACTTCCGCCGCATTGAACAAATTTATTAAAGGCAAAGGGCAGGGGAGGTGGGG
>NZ_JADEWG010000258.1 GCF_015207735.1 [Phormidium] sp. LEGE 05292 | reverse complement strand
CGTTTAACAACTCTAATTTTAAAATGAAGAATCCTTCTTTTTCATAAGCAGTGAAAACTGTAACGTTTGGTAAGTTTAATAAGGTATCTAGATGAAAATCCATCGTCCTTTTCGGGTAAAATGTAGTGCTAACTACATTTTACCCCATGATGCCGGAAGACCCGAACTTTAGCATTGTGGGAATGGGGTTCGCTGCGATGGGGTCGGCTATTGTAATGGAGCAAAAACTTCATCAACCCAGCATTCGCCTCAGCTTCGGTCTCCGGTTCATGCAGGTGGTAGAGAGTTTCGTGCATTTCTTTAACAGTGCGAAACGGTCGTTCTACCTTCCCCTTAGAACGAGCCGTCACCCGTCGTCCATCCTTGCCATTCGGTAAATGGGTACGGACTTCAATCCCCAAATAACCCATGACTTTTTGAAACACCAAGCTAGACGCAATGGGGCCGTTGTCCATGTACAGCATTTGGGGAATGCCTTGAAAGGGAAAGTCTGTCTCTTTTTTAGGTGACATGGCGGCAAACATAAACCGCAGTGCTGCTTCCACATCCTCGCCGTAAACAGCGTGGTATTCTTGGTATGCCACACCAGTTCGGTCATCCACGACACTATAAAGCATTAATAAGGGATGCCCCCGCCCCTACTCTAGAAAGGCTGGTGCTTTTACGTGCTTGAGGTCGGATGGACTTAAATCAAAATGCCAACATTGATTGCTCTGTTCTGCCTGGAAGCGAACAGCAGGTGGTTGTCGCAGCAGGGTATTGCGGTTGTAGCCCCATTTGTTGAGATAACGATTGACGGTGGTGGGTTTGAGCAAACCGACTGGGACGGTGACATGACCATCTGGTGTGTTGATGCCATCTTCTTCCAATAAGCGAATTGCTTGCACAAGGCGTTAAATTAACTAAAACTAAAGGCTTCTCTCCGGTTAATATTGTGGGAAAATGGAAACGTAAATATCGAGGATGGACAGTTGAAGAAGCTTGGTTTATCTTGACGAACTTGGCTGATTTAGAATTGGCGTTATCTGCCTATCAAAAACGTTTTGGTATTGAAGAAATGTTCCGAGATTATCAAACAGGTGGCTATAATCTTGAATCTACAAGTATCACAGAAAATCGCTTAATTGCCCTAATTATCTTAATTAACTCAAGTTGCTAGTTATCCAAAGCGATCGCACGGAGCGGGCAGAAAAGTTAAAACCTCAGCCCTAAAGTTATTTCCCCGCTCCGTGCGATCGCTTAAGTTAGGTTAGGCTGCTCCCGACTGTTGTCAGGGGAAAGCTAAGTAATATCTTAATATGTTTGTAATTTTAACTACTGACTTACTCCATCAAATTGGTATGGTCATTAAAGCATCAAATACTAACGTTGAATATCTCCTAGACTCCTTTCCTGTAGCAATTTGTGATAATATTCGTATTTGCAAATCTCGTTTGATACATTCGGAAGATTATCGAGGCTATATTGCTTCTAAAAAGCGGTACTTTTATGGAGTAAGAGTGCAATTACTTAGTACATCTGATGGTATCCCTGTGGAATTTGTATTTTTACCTGGAGCGGCGAATGATGTGCGTGGATTAAACGCTCTCCCGCTTAATCTGCCACCATTAAGTGAAGTTTATGCCGATTCAGCCTATACAGATTATCTGGCAGAAGATACTCTCAAACTAAATCACTTTACTTCCTCGATCGCCTTTTGGGTAGGATTGAGCCGGAAAGCGCGGGCTAATGATCTTGGCTCCTCAGCTTGTATTTGTTTTGCCCGCGCTTTCCGGCTCTTTTCTAGTAACTAGCAACTTGAGTTAGTATGGGACGTACATTTGTCGGTATTTATTGGATGTAAAGTCGCATCAATTTATTACGTTGCGGTCTACAATCCTGTAGAGCTTCATAAATACTTGACTGGCGAGATTGCATATAGCCCGGAAGTACAACAAAAAGTAGACCAAATTTACCAAGTTTTGGAAGCAGCATTGTATGGCATCAATCCAGATTACGATAGCGAAAATTTAGTCACCGAAATAGAGGCACAACTCCCAAACGTACTAGGCGGTATCAACTCGAATATTACCGCCTTACCCACCAGCAAAGAAGTTGTCTCTACCAACAACAACAGCAACAACAGTGGCAAGAATGGCAAACAATCATAGAAATTTCGATGAGGTAATCGCAGATGTTTGGACGCTGGAAATGGTTATTACCGACGTCCGAGGAGTGACCTCGCTGCAGGATTATGTGGCAAAGTTAGTAGAAAAATCCGGTGATGGAGATCGATAATTAGGAGATAAAATAATTATGGAATTCAACCCAAACAACAATGTTGTTAAACTTTGTCTTCAAGGTATGAGCATGGAAGAAAAAGGCAAACCTGAACAAGCAAGTGAACTATTTCTTCAAGCCTGGAACGAAGCGACATACGACTTGGAAAGATTTATTTGTGCTCATTATGTAGCCCGACATCAAAAAAATATTTCCGCTCAATTAAAATGGCTCGAAACGGCTTTGCAGTTGGCATTAAAAATAAATGACGACTCTGTTAAGAGTGCTTTCCCTTCTCTATATTCAAACATTGCTAAATGTTATGAAGACTTAAGCGACCCTGGCAAGGCAAAAAAGAATTATGAATTAGCAACTTCGTTTCAGGATAAACTTTCTGACAAAGGCCCTTTTTATCATGGGACGAAAGCAGATTTGTCAGTTGGCGATTTGCTCACAGCAGGGGGCAATTCTAATTACAAATCTGAACTCAAAATGAATCACATTTATTTTACAGCCCTGGTTAACGGAGCGGGACTAGCTGCTGCATTAGCGAAAGGCACTGGACGCGAACGTGTTTATCTCGTCGAACCGACAGGAGAGTTTGAAAATGACCCGAATGTTACAAACAAAAAATTTCCGGGCAATCCGACACGCTCATATCGCTCCCAAGCACCATTAAAAATCGTTGGCGAGGTAACAGATTGGACCAGACAAACACCTGATGAACTCCAAAAATGGCGGGAAAAGTTGGCTAATAACAAAGGAGAAATTATTAATTAATTTCTCAGGTGCTAATGCCCTGCCCAACATTCAGTTGTATTTTAAGAAACAAGAAGTTTTATGAGCCGACCTCAATCCCTGAAGCTGTTGTCTTATCTAGCGCCTAATATGTTTTGGTTTTACGAAGCAGTTGGTGCTTATCTAGAGCGTGTCTTCGCTCTAGAAACGCAGATTGTCCAGAGCGTTGTCGATCCCCTGTGCGATCGCGCTATGTTGGATGATGAATTAGACATGGCTTTTATTTGTGGTTTACCTTTGATTCGATATCACCGTTTTGCCCCTACTCAACTAGAAGCGTTAGTGGCCCCAGTAATGCAAGCGAGTCGCTATCTTGAGCGTCCAATTTACTTTGCTGATGCGATCGTCAATGCGGCCAGCGATATCCAGACCTTTGACGATCTAGCAGGAAAAACCTTCTGCTATAACGACAAGGGATCTAACAGTGGTTATAATCTCCTGCGTTATCGTCTGATTCAGGGGGGATACCCCAGTAACTTTTTTGGCAAAGTCATTCCATCAGGTTTCCATCAACGTTCTATTGAATGGGTCGTTGACAGATTGGCTGAATGTTCAGTCATTGATAGCACTGTTTTGGAACAAGAACTACGCAACTCTCCACAATTGTCACAACATCTGCGGATAATTGAATCGCTAGGTCCATGCGCCATGCCACCTATCGTTGCAGCCAAGAGGTTAGGAACAACATTTATCGATGAGTTAAAATTTGCACTCCTTAATCCAGATCTAGAATTACGATCGGCAATGGAGCGAGCACAAATCATAGGCTATGCTGCTGTAGGTTTAGAAGATTATTTTCCGATTGGTAGGATGTATGATGCCGCCTTTGAAGTGGATTTTGAAATTGGGGAGTCTTAAGCTACTTGTGCTCAAGACCAGAATGTTTCTCATGTTTAACTTGCCTTGAGTACCGATCCTAAAGTGTTGTAGCTTAAGGTTAATTCATGGGAACGAAAGGGAATATAGCGGCGAGATGTCACGCGCTGATTGAGCAGACGTAGTGCCGTATGGTTGTGTTCGTTACGCAACCAGGCATCCAGATAAATCTGTTCAAATAAATCCCGTTGAGCATGGCTGCCGCCAACTTCATGCAGACGTGGTAAAACCGCTCCAATTTGAGCGTAAGCTTGAATCCAATTTCCTTGAGCGTGAGCGACCATTCCCTGCATAGCTGGGAGCGTTACCTCCCGCCAAACTTTTTGTACAAAAGGTAATGCTTTATTGACGTAGGTTTCTGCGCTCAATAGCATTTCTTGCAACAGTTCGTCTCGCTCTGCTTTCTTCAGCGCATATACGTAATGCAAATCTTGAAAAGGTAAAGTATGTTCGCCAATGCGAGAACTTAAATAAGTTGCCAGTTCTTGCCAGCGAGAACCCACATCTACGCCTCTTAGTTCCAAGCGCAAGAGCAATGAGATAGCCCCTACTTGGTCTTTGGAAGATTCTTTGGTGGCTCTACCCCAGATGTGTCGATCGTAAAGTGCTTTAACTTTGGAAAAATCTTCTTTTTCCAAATAATAAAGCGCGATATGCCACCAATTATGAGTCAATAACATGGAATTGCAACTTTCCCAAGTGTCGCTAAAGCTTTCCATCCAAGCGATGCCTTCATCGATCCTTCCTTGTGTTTCCATCACATGAGCCACCGCGTGTTGAGCCCAAGGATCGTGACGGTTGATTTCTACTGCACGAAGACCTACTGCTTCGGCTTCTTCGAGACGGTAGCATTGCTCTAAGCCAAAGGCGATCATACCGTACAGATAATGATTATCTCGAAAAGCTGGGAGAACTTTTTGGCCAATCATCAGCAGACGCATAGAGTTTCCCACATAAAAATAGTGATATTGACCCATTTGAACCGAGAGTAGGTCGTGTGGATATTTTTTGGCGATTTCTTCATGGCGAGCGAGCGCTTGCTGAATATCCCCTTGCGCCCAAGCTAAGACGGCACGAATGTAAAGCTGTTCGCGTTCCGTTGCACCTGCCATGTACTTTTGAGCTTCAGATAGATAGGGTGCAGCTTGAGAGCGAGTTGAGGCACTTTCCTGGGTGAGGTAATAAGTGGCTGCGTAAGCCTGAGCGATCGCGCAAGTCGGATCGGCAGCAATTGCATTTAAGATCGCAATTGCATCTTTGCCATAGCGAAGTGAGGCATCGATAAAGCGCTCGATGGCTGTTAGTGCCTCTGAGGAATTTGTTGTAATTGGAAGTCCGTTGGAGCCTTTTAACATCAGCTGAATTTAAACTCACTCATAAACTACGGTAACTCGGTAGATATAGTGTACTTTGTGTAGAAAGTATGCCGCACCTTATGGAAAAAAGCAAGTCATTACAGATAATTTGATGACCTTTGACGAATCTGGTGTCGAATACTTCAGGGGGCGACAACGAAGCTAAAGTCAGTAGACCGAAAAGCGATCTTTAAAGGCAGGGTGTAGGGGGTAGGGGTTAGGGGTTAGGG
>NZ_JADEWG010000257.1 GCF_015207735.1 [Phormidium] sp. LEGE 05292 | reverse complement strand
ACCCATCCCCCTGCCCCCTGCCCCTGGAGCTCCCTAAGAAGCTTCCGAAATTTCCATTTTGTAGCCCACGCCATGCACCGTTTTAATGTACTTAGGTTGACCAGAGTTGCTTTCTATCTTTTTCCGAATTTGACCAATATGAACATCTACAACTCGGTCTTCCGCACCTTCCATCCCATGATGTTCATATCCCCAAACTTCTCGCATTAATTCCTTACGTCGCCAAACTCGATTCGGGTGGGTTGCCAAAAAATGTAACAAATCGAATTCTAACGGAGTTAAAGTAATGATTTGGTCATTTAAAGTAACTTCCCGACTAACAGGGTCAATTATCAGATTTTCCAGTACTAAAGCTTGAGATTTAGTAGGAGTATGAATACTTGGTTCTGCTCTTCTTAATAATGCCTCTACTTGTTTTTCTAGAACCTCAACATAAAAAGGTTTAGTCATATAAGCATCAGCCAATTCCAGACCAGCAATTTGAGATTTAACATCCGTCAAACTGGTTAACAGCATCACCATTACACCCATGCGACTTTTCATTTGTTCGCAAAGTTTGAACCCAATAGTATCTGGCAAAATTACATCCAAAATTACCAAATCAGGTTGAAATTGATCGAACACAACCAAAGCCGTCATACCGTCTATAACAGACTCAATTTGATAGTTATGCTTACTTTGTTTTAAGAACCTATGAATTAAATTTCTGGTTCCCGGATCATCTTCAACAATAAGTATTTTTTTGGAAGCCACATCAGTTTTGATAGTCATATTAACGTCTCAAGCAGCACAAGCGAAATCTTTTGATTTTTAATGAAGGGGCTGGTTTAGCACCAGCCAGAACCCGAAATTGATTACTGCTGAGATTTATTATTTGCCTCAGTGGTTTCGGGAACCTCAAACTTGTAGCCCACACCCCGAACCGTCTGAATCATTACTGGTTGATTCGAGTCTACTTCTAGTTTTCTCCGAATTTGACCAATATGAACATCAACAACCCGCTGATCTCCTACATATTCATAATCCCATACAGCTTGGATTAGTTCCGATCGTCGCCAAACTCGTCCAGGATGACTTGCTAAAAAATGTAACAAATCAAATTCTAAAGCTGTTAAAGGTACGCTGGAATTGTTGAGCGTTACTTCACGACGTACAGGATCGATCATTAACTGATCCAAGACAATACGTTGCTGTTCTCCAGTAGTTACCGCTCGCTGGCGCTTCAATATAGCTGCTACCCTAACTCCCAACTCTTTTAAGCTGAAAGGTTTGGTGATGTAATCATCTGCACCTTTGGAAAATCCGGTAATTTTATCGGCTTCGTCTCCCCTACTGGTGAGCATTAGCACAAATACACCAGTCTGACTTTGCATTTCTTGACACAAGTTATATCCATTCGCGTCAGGTAAGTTTACGTCTAAAATCACCAAATCTGGATTAAATTGCTCGAATAAAGTCATCGCTGTCTTACCATCAGCCGCAGACTCCATTTGGTACTGTTTACTCAAAAAACGCTGTATTAGGTTCCTGACAGCAGGATCGTCATCAACAACAAGAATTTTGGGGAGAGCCATAGCCACCACTTTACACTGAGAATTAAATACGCAAGATGCAAACCGAAGAAGCTGAATACTAATTAGGGAGAAGTAATTAAAGCAACTTGGCTGAATATTGATTTCCGATATGAATTGTGTAAGAGCATTTTAGATGATTAGAGGGTTTCATAGTAGTCCACTATTATTCTTCCCTCTACAGCATCACACTAAACCATAGATTAAAATGTTTTCCCATTTCGGTTAACAGGCTAGACTAGTCAACAACTAAATGCTAGCTGCAATCAGCTATATAAGGGGAGAATGTAAGTGATCGTAAGACCACAAGCAGCTTGGAGTGGAGCCAAAGCTGTGGCTAAATAAATGGGATGTCTAGGAGGTTAGGAGGAAAATGAGTGTAGAAAATCCTTACGAGCAACTTGGAATTCCAGAGAATGCTACTTTCGATGAAATTCAAACGGCTCGTAATCGTTTAACGCAAGAGTATAGTAATGACCCAAAACGACAAGAAGCTATAGAGACAGCTTATGATGCGATCTTGATGGAGCGTTTACGGATGCGTCAGGAAGGCAGAATTCGCGTTCCTGAAGGGATCAGGTTTGCTGAACAACGCTTTTCTCAGGCTCCCCCCAGTCCACCACCAATCTCGGTCAAGCAGCCTCCCGCATGGCTGCAAAATTTTCTGGATACTCCTAGTAGAACAGATATTCTGTGGACAACGGGTGCTTTTCTGGTTTTGGCTGGTTTGAGTGTTTACTATGCCTCTTTTGCTTTGGCTTTAGGTGTATTTGCTAGTCTTTATTTTCTCTCGCGCAAGGAACGTAAGCTAGGGCGGTCTGTACTGCTTTCTTTGGCAGGGTTGACTTTTGGCTTGGTTCTCTGGGGGGTGTTTGCTAGTTTACTGACAACACAAATCAACTCTTTGCCTTTGACAGGAGAAACTTTAGCCGCTTGGATTTCTTTTGTGATTCTTTGGTTGGTAAGTAGTTTTCTCCGCTAAGGCTGTGGCAGGGGAGTTCTCGGAGCAGAGGGGAAAAATCTGTAAGGGCGGGTTTTGTTGTTAACTCTTCTGCTGTGAATACAGATTTATCTGCTCTCACCCGCCCCTACAAACTCAAAACTCAAGACTCTCCCCACTTTTTGCTTTCTTTATGATTTTTTATATTGCAGGTTGATTATCCAGCTTTTTTCCCAGATTGAGTAAGTAATCTACTGCTTCGCTTAAATTATCAACAATGAGGTCTGGATGGAAGGCTTCTAGGGAGGTGCGATCGCGAATTCCACACAAAACCCCGATCGCCTTAATTCTATGCGTTTTAGCAGCCACTATGTCGGCTTCAGTGTCGCCTACCATCCAAGTATCAGTAGCAGGTGGCAGTTTTGCCAACGCTTCTCCCATCAGTATCGGTTTGTCTTCTATATCACGAATTTTAGGGTAATCGTTGCTGATGCGATAGCAGCGGTTTTCGGGAAAAAATCTGCTTAAGTCAAAGCTTTTAAAGGCATAGTCTAATTCCTTGATCCGCCTCATGGTTAACACCGCTAAGTCTATTCCAGCCTGTTGGACTTTTTCTAAAGCAGCAATGGCTCCGGGCGCTAACTCGTCATATTTAAAATAAGGCTGAGAATGGGCTGTTTTTTTCCTTAATTGGGCGAATTCTTCGGCTTGTTGTTCCTCTAAGCCGGAAATAATTCCAATCCGTTTTTCGGGAACTCGCGCCCTTTTTAACTGCCAAAATTCCACTTTTGATAAGTGATGTACTTTTTGATTCTGACGGCGAGTTTTTTCTAGACATAGTTCGTAAACTCGATAGTAACGTTCCGAAATGTCAACTATTGGCCCATCGAAGTCAGTAATTAGTCTTAACATAAATCTCCCAATTGTTAATTTTTTATAAGTTTACATGGGGACTGGGGACTGGGGACTAAGAAAGTTTTGAGTTAGGGAGAGAGTTTTAAGTTTTGAATTTTTCTCCCCTCTGCTCCTCTGCTCCCCTGCTCCTCTGCTCCCCTGCACCCCTGCACGCCTGCTTCCTTCAAGACTGACTGCGCTTGATTTGCTCTCTTTCTATTGCTTGAAATAGGGCACGAAAGTTGCCTTCTCCGAATCCTTGTGCTGGGGTTTGTTGACCTTGAATGTAACCAAGACGACGTTCGATTAATTCAAAGAAGAAAGTAGGTGTTCCGAAAATTGGTTGGGTAAAAATTTGCAGGAGCAGGGGAACTATTTCTGATTGATTGTTATTAATATCTTGCTGCCAATCGACTAGAATTTGTTGTGCTTGTATTTTTTGTATGTCTAGTGAATTTAAAGGAATATTTTGCCTGTTTTCGAGGTCTGTGTAGTAATTAGGAGGAACTTCTAAAAACTTTAATTTATTATGTTTTAAAAATTTAGTTGCCTCGATTAAGTTTGAAGTTTGTAAGGCAATATGTTGAATTCCTGACCCTCCGTTAAAGTCTAAAAATTCTTGAATCTGAGAATTTGCTGATGCTGGTTGATTGATGGGAAATTGAACTAATTTGTTGGGATGAACTAGTACTTGACTGTGTAATGCTGACCAATCTGTTTGAATGGCAAAGGTTTGTTGACGTTGTAATTCTAGTACTTTTTCGTACCAGTTTACGGCAGATTCTAATTCGCCAGTTGCTACGTTTAGAACTACGTGATCGATGCCTGTAAAAGTTACTGGATTTGGAGAGTTAGAAGATGAGTAGTTTTTGTTTTGCCAGTTTTCGATTCCTAATTCCCAGTTTCCTGTACCTTCGATTAAGGTGTGAGTTAAGTTTCCCCAGGCGGAGATTTTTGCCCATTTAAGTTGGGGTTGTTGGATTATTGGTTGTAAAAGTTTTGCGCCGTAACTAATGGCTTTAGCGATGAGTTTTTCTATGTTTTGGACACGAAAGGCGACATCGGCTACGCCGGGGGGATGCGATCGCAAAAACTCTGCTACTGGACTTTCAGGTAATAGAGGCGAAGAAAGAAAAAAGCACACTGCTCCATTTTTGACTACTTCTATTAGAGTGTGATTTTGCCAAACTCCACCACCAATAGCTTGAAAACCCATTTGGCGAACAAACCAATTTCGCCATAGTGGTGCATCTTCAACATAGAAATGTATGTGATCAATTTTCATCCCAGCTTGTCTCTTGTTAGTTACTAGCTCACAAAAGATTTATAACAAATTGACGATGGGATTAGAAAAATAAGTGGCTTTCTGGTTGAATATTAATTTCCATTGGTACTGCTTGCGGTTCAGCAGAAAGGGCAAATAAAATTGCTTCGGCTGCGGTTTGGGCACTGAGCATTTTTGTGCGATCGACCTTTAAATTAATTGTGTCCCAAAAAGGCGTATCTACACCGCCAAAGTAAAATAAGGTGAACTTGATGCCGAAACGTTTTAGTTCATCAGCCATACACTTGCTGAAGCCGACTACCCCAAATTTAGCAGCACAGTAAGCTGCTGCCATTGCCATTGAGTGTTTGCCTAGAATGCCGATTATATTGCATATATGTCCAGATTTTTGATCTTTCATGTATTTAGCAGCTGTTTGGCAAGTGTAGAAGCTGCCTTTCAAATTTACACTCAGCATCGCTTCTAAATCTTCTGGTGTCAGCTGATTATACTGTTTTAAAATTCCTGCGCCAGCAGCGTTAATTAAAACGTCGATTTTACCAAAGTTGGCGATCGCCTTCTCCATTAAACTTTCTACCTGAGAAGGGTTGGTAATATCACAGGCAACTGTTATAATTTCCCCTTTTTCGCTTAAGTTTAAACCAGAAATCAAAGCATTTAATTTTTGGCTGTCTCTGGCTGCTAGTACTAATTTCGCGCCTTTAGATAACAATTTTTTGGTTACAGCTGCGCCGATTCCACCTGTAGCGCCAATTACAACAACTACTTTGTCTTGCATACAATTTACATTTCTTTACATAAGATTCATTTTACCTAGTTGTGGCAGAGAAAGGGATGGGGAGGTGGGGGG
>NZ_JADEWG010000025.1 GCF_015207735.1 [Phormidium] sp. LEGE 05292 | reverse complement strand
CTTCTTCCCAGTCCCCAAACCCCAATCCCCAATGGTATGCTGGTTTATTGGCTCCAAAGAGTAGAAATCTGTGCTAGACCTCAAGCAAATCCGGGAAAATCCACAATACGTCCAAGATCGCTTAAATCTGCGTGGTGCTGGTCAATATGACATTCAACCGATATTAGAATTAGACCAACAGCAAAGACAATTAGAGCAAGAACGCAGCCGACTGCAAGCGCGTAGCAACGAAATTGCTAAAATAATTCCTGCCAAAATTAAACAAGGTAGCGACCCCAAGGGCTCTGAAATTTTAGAATTGCGGGAAGAGGGCAACAAAGTTAAAACCGAAATTGGCGAACTAGAGCCAAGGGAAAAGGAACTAAAATCCCAACTAGAAACTTTACTGTTAGCACTGCCCAATTTACCCAGCGAAACTACACCCATTGGGAAAAACGAGGATGACAATCCAGAAGTGCGGCGTTGGGGAGAAGAATATAAAATTCAACATTCGGTGTTACCGCATTGGGAAATAGGGGAAAAGTTGGGGATTTTGAATAGCGATCGCGCTGTCAAAGTTGCCCAAAGTCGGTTTATCATGCTTAAAGGAGCAGGAGCCGCCCTAGAACGAGCATTAATCAGCTTTATGCTCGACAAACAAACCGCAGCAGGTTACATCGAAGTTCTTCCCCCATTATTAGTTAACAGCCAATCTCTCACCGCCACAAGTCAACTGCCCAAATTTGCCGACGAAAGTTTTAAATGTCAAGATGACGACCTTTGGCTAATCCCCACAGCAGAAGTACCTGTCACCAACCTTTACCGTGACGAAATTCTCGAAGCATCTCAATTACCAATTCGTCACTGCGCCTACACCCCTTGTTTTCGTCGGGAAGCTGGCGCTTACGGCAGAGATACCAAAGGATTAATTCGCCTGCATCAATTCAACAAAGTCGAATTAGTTAAATTCGTACATCCCGATAAGTCCGAAGAAGAACATCAAGCACTCGTGCGCGACGCAGAGGCAATTCTCCAAGCCCTCAAGCTACCTTACCGAGTAATTGAACTTTGTACCGGAGATTTGGGTTTCGGGGCTGCAAGGTGCTACGACTTAGAGGTGTGGCTACCTTCTGCCAATAAATACCGGGAAATTTCCAGTTGTTCCAACTTTAGAGATTTTCAAGCCCGACGGGGTAGCATTCGCTTTAAGGAAGCTGGGAAAAAAGGGACTCAGTTTGTTCACACCCTGAACGGTTCCGGGTTAGCTGTAGGTAGGACAATGGCAGCAGTGTTGGAGAATTACCAACAACCAGATGGGACAGTAAAAATACCTGAAGTGTTGCAACCTTATCTGGGGCGAGAGGTACTCTACGAAACAGCAACGTAGAATGAAGAAATGTGTAGATTTAGCAGCATAAATTATCTATGTCAGTTTTGGCAGCGATCGCAGTCTTAGCTATCCTAATTGTGGTACATGAGCTAGGCCATTTCATGGCGGCTCGTCTTCAAGGCATCCATGCCAATCGTTTTTCCCTTGGTTTTGGCCCGATACTTTGGAAATACCAAGGCCCAGAAACCGAGTACGCCGTTCGTGCTTTTCCCTTAGGTGGATTTGTCGGTTTTCCTGACGACGATCCAGATTGTAAATATCCCCTTGATGACCCGAATTTACTCCGCAATCGTCCCATTTTAGACCGAGCGATTGTGATTAGCGCCGGAGTAATTGCTAACCTAATCTTTGCTTATTTAGTGTTAGTAATTCAGTTTGGAATTGTTGGTGTTCCTAAAGGAATTAACTATCAACCCGGAGTACTTGTTCCGCAAATTATCTCCGAAAATTCACCCGCCGCAGTTGCAGGTATTAAAGCTGGAGATGTGATTCTTTCAGTTAACGGTAAAGAACTCGGTGCTGTTAAAGAAGCTCCAGAATTACTGAAAACAGCAATTCAAAACTCTGCCAATAAACCAATTCAAATCACTGTAGAACGGAATGGGGTAACAGGCTCTCTGGAAGTAACACCAGAAGCAGGAGCCGATGGTAAAGGGCGAGTAGGCGTTCAGTTAGTTCCTAATGGCAGCCCAATTTATCGTCGTCCTAATAATATCCTGGAAATCTTTAGCCTCGCAGCCGATCAATTCCAACAAATCTTTGTTGGAACAGTGAAAGGTTTTTATCAGTTAATTACCAACTTTAAGGAAACAGCAGCTCAAGTAGCTGGGCCTGTGAAAATTGTTGAAGCCGGGGCAAAGTTGGCAGAATCTGATATCAGTAGACTATTTTTGTTTGCCGCTTTGGTTAGTATTAACTTGGCAATCATTAACATTTTGCCGTTACCAGCTTTAGATGGTGGGCAGTTGGCTTTTTTACTAATTGAAGGGTTGCGTGGTAAACCTTTACCAACTCATATTCAAGATGGTGTCATGCAAACTGGGCTAATGTTACTCTTAGGACTAGGAATCTTTTTGATTGTCCGAGATACAACCCAACTTGAGTGGGTACAAAAGTTACTTCAGTGAGCATTACTCGTAAATTAGCTAACAAGCAGCAAAGAGCGTTGGAGATTTTGATTCGTTTAAAGCGACTTTATCCCGACGCTACTTGCACGCTTAATTATGAAACTCCGGTACAATTGCTGGTGGCAACGATTCTCTCCGCGCAATGTACTGATGAGCGAGTCAATCAGGTAACGCCGGAATTGTTTCGCCGTTTTCCTGATGCGGAAGCGATCGCCAAAGCCGACCGCACCGAGTTAGAATCTTTGGTACGTTCCACAGGCTTTTACCGCAACAAAGCTAAGAATATCCAAGGCGCTTGTCGCATGATTGTGGAAAAATATCATGGTCAAGTGCCAAAACGGATGGAACAATTGCTGGAATTACCCGGAGTAGCCCGAAAAACTGCTAACGTAGTTTCAGCCCACGCTTACGGCATTTTTCACGGCGTAACAGTAGATACTCATGTTAAACGCCTGAGTAACAGATTAGGTTTAACTGAACATCAAGACCCAATTCGTATCGAACAAGATTTAATGAGCCTTTTACCCCAACCTGATTGGGAAAACTGGTCAATTCGCCTAATCTATCACGGTCGCGCTATTTGTACCGCTAGGAAACCCGACTGTAACGCCTGTGTCTTAGCTGACTTATGTCCTTCCGCAAATTTAGAGAGTAGGGGGATGCTTTCGCTATGACACAAGAGTTTGGCTTGCTTTCCTCTCAATATCCATTCCTGATAGCGGTTTACAATCTACAAAACTAACTGAATCTGGATCGAGAAAACCAGATATTGCCATTTCTAACACCGCTTCTACCGGATATTCAATTTCTGCTGAGTATGCAATCAACGCCTGCTTAATTTTATTGGGAAGTGCATCAAGAAAAGCATTTGCAGCAACTGGTGATAGGTGTTCGGTTGCAGTTTCCATTATGCTTTATTCCTCTTGCCTGATACGAATGTTATAGCGTGGTTTAACAGTCTGAATCATTAGGACTTCTATTTCCAGGGCTTGCAACCACAGCTGATAGGTTAATACCGTTGCAACTATTCTTACATCATTTGGGTTGAGGCGATCGATAAATGCCCAAGCTAAAGCTTTATGCCCACCTCGTAACCTTTGCCTGATATTAACAGCTTTCCCTATATAGAGAATACCCTCAGATTGATGGCGAAATGCGTAGATACCAGAGCGGGCAGGCACGCTTGTAAACTTGAAACTTTCTTCCTAACTCAAAACTTTCCCTACTCCCTGTTAAAAAATTGCCCAAAAAAGTTATGATAAAAAATGCTGTCTTAATGGTTCTACAAGGAACAAAAGTTTTTCATGGCTAAAAAGAGCATGATTGAGCGCGAGAAAAAGCGCCAAAAGTTAGTGGAAAAGTACGCGGAAAAGCGGGAAAATTTATTAGACCAGTTTGCTAGTGCGGCTACTCAACAAGAAAGGTTGGCAATTCATCGTCAAATTCAACAATTACCTCGCAATAGTGCTCCTACTCGGTTGCGGAATCGTTGCTGGGTGACTGGCCGCCCCAGAGGATATTATCGTGATTTTGGTTTGTCTCGCCACGTACTCCGGGAATGGGCGCACCAAGGTTTATTACCTGGGGTTGTTAAGTCTAGCTGGTAGATAATGACAAGTGTTGAGTTATGAGTGTTGAGTCAATTATTAACTCAAAATTCTGTAAGGGCGGGTTTTGTTGTTAATTCTTTTGCTATGAATAAAGAGCTATTTGCCAAACCCGCCCCTACAACTCAAAACTATCATTATCATTGTCCACAACAGCGATCGATCCCTAAACTGTCTAAAAGTATGTCACTGACAGCGTTGGCGATCGCAAACTCACTATAAAAACTTTGAGAAAAGTCAAACGCCTGCATCTCTGTGACAATGGCAATTACCAGAGATCCTAAGTCGTTTTCCCCTTCCATGCGTTGTCGCGCATAAATTTGCGCGGCGCGATGAGCAATTTGCTGATTAACTGCTTCTGGGATAAATTCTCGATCGAGCCATCTCTGTAAATTTATGCGTAACCATTCTGCCTCTTGTTGAGGGTTTTGTGCGGATGGAAGTGTAATTGATGGAATTAGTTCTGCCATTTTCGATCGGAATATAGTGTGGGAGGGTGAGAACCTTACCTTTTTCAGGAGGGCATGAAACCGGACGCAAAGTATATTAAAAAACAAAATTTGGTACAATGCGTTGCCAACTGTAGCTGAACTCCGTACTACAATTGCTTGGATGATTTCTGGTTATGATTGTAACTCCTGAAGGATTAGCTGTCTCAATAAATAATTTAGATGCGTGACAGTTTATCAGGGAAATTTAGGGAATTAAAAACGGATAAACTCATAACTAGCAACTTGAGCTACTAACTAATCCATGCAAGTTGAAATTAAAGGAATTATAGAGGGATATGCCCAAGGTTTCTTTTTAATGGCAGATGAAACTGGTATTTTAAACTGGTACTCTAGCCATAAACGTGCTTTAATCCCACTTGACGATCGCTTTTGTTATCCCAAATCTCTTCGTCGGGTGATTAATCAAGAACGGTTTCAAGTTGCCATCAATCGAGATTTTAATGCTGTAGTAGAAGGTTGTGCTAACCGAGAAACTACTTGGATTTCTCCCGAATTAAAGCAGATTTATCAAGCACTTTACCACGCTGGTTGGGCTTATAGTTTTGAAACTTGGCAAGGGGATCAATTAGCTGGGGGAATTTTAGGAATAGTCATTGGTGGTGCATTTATTGGCGAGTCAATGTTTTACCGGATTCCTGAAGGATCAAAAGTGGCAATGGTAAAATTAGTAGAACATTTGCGATCGCGTAAATTTGTCTTTTTTGATGCTCAAATGAACAATCCCCACTTAGAACGTTTTGGTGCATTCATAGTTACAGATAAAGAGTATCAAATCTTACTCAAAAAAGCTCTAAAATATCGCGGTTCTTTCTGTTAAAATCTTACCTTACCGAGACCCCCGACTTCTTCAAGAAGTCAGGGATCTAATTATAACTTTCTTTCTTTTACCAAAGTCAAACTCACCCATTCCCCTTTTTCATTATAACTACGAATTAATCTTTGTCTTTCTTCTGGAGAATGTAACCAACCCACTTCTAAAAAAAAGCTTTGCCCAAATTTAATTTTAGTTGGGCAAGTAGAAGAAGCGCCATTAGGTAACAATAAAACTTGTACTTTTTGGGTGCCTTGTTCAAAATAGAGAATTGAACCTTGAATTTTCGCAACTGATTCAATAGTGCGATTAGCAAAACATAACTGTTGCAACAATTCCCCTGATTCATTAAGATTAATTTTTAAGTGAGTGGGATAGGTATCAGGCGATCGCCAATCAGGATATATTGTTACAGCTTCACCTACCCATTCTCCCAACAATTGTTCAACTGTTAAATCAGGAATTTCTCTCGGTTGAGTACCAGCTAAAATCTCCCGAATCAAAGTAATTTGTTCTAACTCACTATTTTTATTAAACAATTGTACTAAGCGCAAACGGCGATCGCGTAGC
The DNA here is from genome assembly GCF_015207735.1 of [Phormidium] sp. LEGE 05292. Classification (GTDB taxonomy): domain Bacteria; phylum Cyanobacteriota; class Cyanobacteriia; order Cyanobacteriales; family Aerosakkonemataceae; genus Floridanema. Next base: position 55,186 of record NZ_JADEWG010000025.1, on the reverse strand, counting down.
GTGCTGTTAGGCGTATCGCCAGCGATCAATCCCAACTCCGCCCCAAACTCCGAAAAAGGCCCGATTTGCATCGATCCCTGAGAAAAAGCCCCATTTTCAAAAAATAAAACACCACGTCCCAAAGAACTATATTCTAAAACCGTTTCTGATACTTCCCCAGTAGGTAAAAATCTCACAATTTTTTGGCGAATAGTCTGATTATTATTTAAGCCTTCTAAAGAAACTATTGTCGGAGCATCGCCCACTAATTCGATCGTTGGCGAAAACCGAGTAAAAGAACCTTGCCATTCTCCCAAATTTTCTAATAAACATTCCCACTGAGACTTCATATTGTTAAACAATGATATTGCTTTAATATAAAACTTTATATTTATATCATATCAAGTAACTTTTGGCTAGAGTTGGAAGTCATATCTTGTATTAGTGTCTTCTTTCCAGCAGAAGCTCTCAAAAAATATACTAATTTTTGTAATTAAACACTTGGCAAAATCAGGTATAGTTTGCTTAAAATATTAATTGACTTTCATCCTAAATTAGATAGGCTTATCACCTATTTAGTACGCTACGCGATCGGTCAACTCTGCATCCCTAATGTTGGCTAAAGCATCTATAACCAGGGTGAACATTGTACCTGGGTAGCATCAGACAAAAAAAGCATAGTAAAATCTGTGCTTTTATTTACACCACCGCTCCATTAAAACCATAAAACCTCTATTGAATATGTTAGTTTTATCAGTAAAAGAATGTAGCAAAATTAGCTTGCTATTGATAAAGGTAGAGTTAAACTTTGGATATCACAAATAGTGACAATCAACTTGCCATAATAGTTCAACCAAAGATTAACTGGAGTAAGCGCCAGTGAAAAGCTCGTATAGTTTACATTTATCACCAAAACTCCCAGAGTTCTGGCAACCTCCAGTAGTACAGAAGCTAAAAAAAAGTGCATCAGTCATTACTCTTAAACCAATAAAGCTGACACACAAAAGTATCTTTGTTGAAATAAATGCGAATAATGACTCTTTTTAGACCTAAATCGTTAGATTATATGGATTAGGTAGTGAGGAGATATAGACAATGGCAACTATCATCGGTACTCCAGGTAACGACTTTCTAGTAGGTACAAAAGATGCTGACCTGATACTTGGGTTAGCAGGTAATGACACCGAACTAGGTTTAGAAGCCGAAGACACCCTCTTTGGTAATGAGGGTCAAGATATCATCTCTGGTGGGTTAGGCAACGACCTGATTAACGGCAACCAAGGGAAAGATCTACTCAACGGCAACCAAGACAACGACACCGTATATGGTGGCGCAAATAATGACCAAGTAAACGGAGGTAAAGGCAACGATCTACTATTTGGAGACTTAGGAAATGATTCTGTCTTCGGTGACTTAGATAACGATACAATTTTTGGTGGTGCTGGATTTGATTACCTCGATGGCAACGCAGGTAATGATCTCATTAACGGCAATGAAGACAACGACACTATCTTTGGTAGTGACGGCAACGATTTACTATACGGTGGTCAAGGTAATGACCTGTTAGTTGGAGACACAGGACTTGACACCATCTTTGGTAACTTAGGGAACGACTCCCTCTATGGTGGTGAGGACGATGACTACATCAACGGTAACGAGGGAGATGATTTCCTCAGTGGGAATGATGGCAACGATACCGTTTATGGTGGTCAAGGCAATGACAGCATTTTTGGTGGCAAAGACAACGACTTCCTATCTGGCGACAAAGGGAAAGACACCATCTTCGGTAACTTAGGCCGTGATAGCATTTTAGGCGGTGAAGATGACGACTTTCTCAACGGTAATCAAGACAGAGACACCATTTTTGGTGGTCAAGGTAATGACACAATTTTTGGTGGCGAAGACGACGACATACTTTACGGTGACAAAGGCAACGATACAATCTTTGGCAACTTCGGCAATGATAGTTTGTTTGGTGGCGTAGGGGCAGATTTCCTCAACGGTAATGAAGACAACGACACTCTCAATGGCAATGAAGACAACGATACCGTTTATGGTGGTCAAGGTAATGACATAGTGAGGGGAGGGAAAGGCAATGACTCCCTATTTGGTGACAAAGGTTCTGATACTATTTACGGTGACATAGGCGCAGATACCCTCACTGGGAATAGTGGCGATCCAGGTACTCAAGATATCTTTGTCGTTGGTTTAACTGGTGACGCAACGGCTAAAACCACAGGTGGTCTTACCATAGCAGATGCCGATGTTATTACTGACTGGGATGAATGTATAGATAAAATTTCCCTCACAGGTGGGCTAAGTTTCGACGATATAGTTCTAGCACAAGGCACTGGTGCAAACGCAGGCAACACAATTGTTTCAATTTCCAATACTTTTAAAGGTAATGGTGCAGGTGAGTTTTTAGCAGTCCTCAAGAATGTCAGCTTGAACAGTATAGACGGCACCTCGTTCATTAATAGTGATGGTACGTTTGGCCCAGCTAGAGCAATTATTGTAGCTACCGATCCTATAGCAGTTGAACCAATAACCACACCTAATGGCATTCTGCAAAACAACGGCGAATTTACCATCTTTCTTCCCTGTGAAGCTGATAGCGATTTACCAATTACTTACACCGTCAGTGGGCAAGCTACTCCAGGTGTTGACTTTGAAGGTTTAAGCGGTGTAGTCATTGTTCCGAAAGGTTCCGATAAAGTAACTATTCCCATTGTTCCGCTGGCAGATAGTGTAACTGAAACACCTGAAACAGTTACAGTTACCTTAAATGCTAAAGGTGCTGGCTTTGTATCAGGAACGCCTCAAAGTGCCACAGTGACAATATTAGATGCTGTGCAAACTACAAATAAACCCGTGGTTTTCGTCACTGCACCTCAACCTACAACTAAAGAGGGTAGTACTCCTGCGGGTACATTTCAGTTTGCACGTACCGGGGGTGATATTACTCAACCTTTGGCGGTCAATTATACTGTTTCAGGTACAGCTACTCCTGGTACTGACTACACTCCAACTTTGAACGGTACGATCACCTTTGCCGCAAATCAGACTGTCTCAGACCTAATTACAATTACAGCTTCATCTGATAACATTATCGAGCCAACTGAGACAGTTGTCGTATCCACACTGCAAAACTCCAATTATGTTGTAGGCTCACAAAGTAGTGCGGCTGTGAGTATTTTGGAAGCTAACCCGTTAGTTGCTCCCCCTGCTGGTCAAGGCCCGATAGTTCGGTATAACTTGAGTGGAACTTTACAAGCAGGATCTTACACCACTTTTTTTGATGCGGTTGCAGCGTCTAACGATAACGACATTATTGTGGCGCAACCAGGAATATACAATGAACCGGGTCCTGTCCTGATCAACAAACCTTTGACTGTGCGTGGGTCGAATGCTGGTCTTAGTCCTGGTAGTGGTTCTTTAGGTCCCCAGAGTATTGTTAATGGTGCTGTCGGTCAACCAGTGTTCACGATTACTACTAGTCAGCCTGTTACTATTGAAGGATTGAGTATTAGTGGGAATGCTAATGCTCAGAATTTGATCCAAGGACTTACCAGCAACAGCAATCTTGTCATTCGCCAAAACCAATTTCTGGGAACAGGGCCTTCTAACGGTGGAGTCATCCGTGTAGATTTTGTGAATAATACTGGTTCGGCGACAATTGTAGACAACTTAATTCGTGACGTGGTAACTGCTGCTGGTAGTGTCACCAGTGCTATCCAGGCATTTCGGATTAACAACGTGACAATTACAGATAACGTGGTTGCTAACCTCAGAGGGCCAGGAATTGTGATGGATTCGATTACGGGACAAGGTTTGATAATTAATAACTCTGTAAGTAATGTCGGGGAGAATGGTATCCAGTTCGCGGGTGGTAACGGTACGATCTCGAACAATAACATCACAAACGCTAACCGGGGGCCAGATCAAAACCCGAATACTGGTGACGAAGATCCTAACAATGGTGGTATCCGCCTGAGAAATTCCGGTTTTGCGGGAAATTTAACTTTAGGTACTGTGAATGTTACCAGTAATGTGATCACCAACTCTGTGAATGGATTTGTGATTCGACCATTCCAAGCGGGAGATCCAGCAGGTGCGGCAGTGGTAGTTCCCAATACTGTTAAAGTCAACCAAAACAATTTGATCGGTAACGCGAAAGCTGGTCTTTTAAATGGTGCTACTGGTGGTACCCTTGATGCGACAAATAACTGGTGGGGTATTCCAACAGGGCCAGTAGTAGGTGGTACTGGACAAAATGCTATTACTGGCACAGGTGCTAACTCTGTCACTTTTAACCCCTTTGCTACTGCTCCCTTCTAAGCTGGGAATGGCAAGATAAAATTAAGAAAAGTGACAGCGTGAATTTAGTCCTACTCGCCATTATCTTCCATGACATCTGAGGTTTTAGTCGAAAAGAAAAAGTTAGATCAACCGCCTTTGGAAATCCATACTTTGGGCGATCGCGTTTTGCGTCAACCAGCAAAGCGCGTCGCTAAAGTAGATGCGGAAATTCGTCAATTAGTGCGGGAAATGCTGCAAACTATGTATAGTGCTGACGGCATTGGTTTAGCAGCACCCCAAGTAGCTGTTCATAAGCAATTAATCGTGATTGACTGTGAACCTGATAATGCCGCTAATCAACCTTTGGTGTTGATTAATCCCACTATCAAAGCTGCGAGTCGGGAGATTTGTGTGGCTCAGGAAGGTTGTTTGAGCATTCCTAAAGTTTATTTAGATGTGAAACGACCAGAAGCGATCGAAGTTAGTTTCAAAGACGAACATGGTCGTCCCCGCACTCTCTCTGCTAATGGCTTATTAGCACGCGCCATTCAACATGAAATGGATCATCTTAATGGTGTTTTGTTTGTAGACCGTGTGGAAAATGGTTTAGCTTTAAACCAAGAACTGAAAAAATACGGCTTTTCCACTCAAGCTGTTAAGCCAATAGCATAAGGAGAAATAGTTGTGGGTACAATGACTCCCAAAAGTGGTCTGTTTTTGATGGCTTCTTGTGTATCTGCGATCGCAGCTGTTGGCTCAATCTTTGAGCTGTCTTCAGGAAATCCAGACCTCGGCAACCTGACAACTGGAATTATTCTCGCTATTAGTTTGCCATTGGGAGGATTATTCTTCTTTGCAGCTGTTCGTAGTGCCCAAGCTAATCAATAATAATTGCATCAGATAGAAAGGAGTTAGGAGAGAGTTTGATTTTACATTCTCTCCTAACTCCAAAATTTTATTAATTTTTGTAAGTAGTGAGTCGAGGATTTGACATCTGTTTTAGCAGTGCAAAATCTCAAATTTAGCAATCTATAAATAAAAGGTAAGGAGCAAACTTTCACTACTTTTTAGTGACAGACAAAAGTAAATAGCTAAAGCTTTCGATTTAATTATTCGTGATCTAATTCTGCTAAAGCATAACGAGCGATCGCTAATCCTAAGCGTGCTTGTTCCACGTCAGATAAATCAGAAAAAGGTAATTCCCTGATTGTGGCAATCATTGAATCAATAACAGCTGTTTCTGTTCCCCGCATTGCAAAAGCCAAAGGACGAGAAAATAAATATAAATCTCCCTCCGGCCAATTAGGTAATAATTCTTGTACACAACATACCAACTGATCTGCCAAATTCATTTGATTATCAGCACGCTCTTTGCCAAACTTCAGCTGACAAGCTTTATGAGAAATAGTTTTTAACCAAGCACTTGGTACACGAAAAGCAAACTTTTGTTGCAAAATAGCAAAAATATCTTCTGCCCCTAACTGGGGAACATCAATAGCCCAAATTGCGTCAAGTTGGTTATAGAAACTTTGGGCTTTTTCTTCTACTTCTTCTATCCAATCATCTAATTGAAATGTCTTTTCTAACTGAGCAAAATAACAATCAGCATCTTGTTCCGTAGGATTCCAATAATAAACTGACTCTTCCTCATTTTGCAGCAAGACCTGTAATAACTCTTGTTTTGCTTGAGAATAGAAAGAAGGGAAACATCCTGAACCCCTAGTTTGACTAGCCATGATTTTAGCTCCTGAGTCTTATTTTTAACTAACGCTGTCCGTAGTTAGACTACATCAGCACTCCCACCAGTTCCGTAACTTTCTGCTTTTTCACTATAAAACAGGAATTTGGTTTCGAGAGTAGCTTAGGATATGATTTCAGCCCAACTTTGTATTGAGGAATCACGGAACAAGTAAAAGAGGTAAAGCATTAATAATACACTGAATTTTTACCATGTACTAACTTCTCCTGATTCCTAACTTTAAGGGCTACCAATCCAAGCTGGGACAAGCTAACAGAAATTATTCCCTGTTCAGGAGTTCCCTTCCCTGAGTAAAATATCCCACTCGGCAAGCCAATAGCCACTTTAACTTCCAATTACAAACTCCCAAGCCTGACCTTTGGAACTACCAAATTTTAGTTCCATTCCTGATTTGAGGGGTACTTGCTCATGATGGACTTTCTGTATACCATCAGGCCCGGAAACTAGAGTACCAAACCGAGAAAAATCCCGTAAAAAGTAATTTGGCTGAGCACTATTAGTATTCAAACTAGTACAGCGACAAATAATTTCTGCGTGAGTTTGGGAAACCCATTTTTCCTCAATTACCAAGTCATTTTTCTGAGCGCGTCCAATGCGGAGCAAGCCGCTGTTGATAGGAGAGATATTTGCCGTAAAACCAACTGGACGGAGATAAGCATTTAGGAGCGGACGACCGACGGAAGTGGGCGAATCAGGAGGTAATTCAGTAATATCGGGGATAACTTCGAGTAGTTGACCATCAAACTCTGGATGGATGTACAACACAGGCAAAGTCCAAGCTGGCTGATTAAACTTATAAAGAGTCAATAACTGCTGTCTAGCTATAGCTACTGCTTGGTCAATTGGTTTTCGTTCTGCTAAAGCACGGGAAAAAGCTTCAATAAAACTAATTGCTTCTCGATCGGCGATCGCATCTCGCATTGCCAACACAGCAGGTACACCATGATGAATCAGTACCTCAGCTAAACTGCTACGCCCAATTGCTTGATTATCAACTCTAGCTGATTGCGCCCCCCAACAAGAATTAAATACTGCTAACGTGACTCGGCATCTAGTTAACACCTGCGCCAGTTCTGTACCGTTCATTGCCACACCAGGACGCAGAAACAACAAACCACCATTTGGTGCTGCTGTGCCATGTCCGGCATAAAACAACACATTATAAATGCCATTTTCTAAGGTGGAAATTAATTCAGCAGCGGTTGGCATAATCAATGTGTCTACCTGACAAGGAACAAAGGTTCCCAAAGCTCTAGTATTATTCAACACACTATTTTCTAAAGTTGATGCCAGTAACTTAGCTTCCTGTTCTAACTTTAAACAGCCACTACTAGAGGAATTTTGTCCTGTTGATTCTTCTCCTAAAACTAAAAGAATATTTAAACTTTGTTCAGTTCTTAGCGGGGGTAAAGGTGCAACATCGCTGGTAGTACGACTAAATAATAATTGTTGACTTAGAGAAATTGCCTGTTTGCCTATTTGGGGTTGCATAATTTCCCAAGGCATGAGGATTAAATCTGGGTCACGGACTTCTAAACGTAACCGCAAAGCTTGAGTTGGCCCAATACCAATAGCAATTCCCTGACTACGTTCCAAACAGTTTTGAATTGGCCCATCAAACAACCATTTCCACAGGTCAATTCCCAGCTGTTGCATCAGATGTCCGCTGTAAGTCGCACCTGCTTTACTGGGACTGTCTGGTATTACTACTAAAGTTGGCGCGATCGCTCTCTGGTGCGCGGGCATTTTAGCAGACTGCGACCAACTAAAAGGAGAGAACATATCCTGCCAAACTAACCAAGTTTGTGCTAAAGATTCGGGAAAAATACAATCATGATGGACGTGCCCACCAGGATAGGGTGCATTCCAAACCCAAACGGCAAAATGTTCTGCCTTACCAGATACTTGATGCAGTCGGTCAATAGAGATGTTGAGGCAAAGGCTTTTAGTTGGCAACATTCAGAACTCTTGAATATTTGACCTGGATGGAAGCGATTTTTGCTTTCAATTAACAGTGTATCGATTCTTTAACTCATTCTGATGCTATTCCAGCCACAAATATTATGTTTCGCTATTGCCATTCTGAGAATAGCATCGTCCTGATGGGGGCGATTCTGAAGGGGAATATTCTTGAATATAAGGTTCGATCTCAGTTTGTTTAATCCAACCTTGTTGGCCTGGTTTAATTACCTGAAATGTAGAGGAAATAGCTTGAATCGGTTTTTGGTTGGGATTGTTGGTTTTTGGTTGTTGAGGAATAGAGCAAACTTTCACTAACAGCCAGCGTTCTTGTTCCCGCAAGTCTTTGCGTTCAATCTCTAGAATAGTATTATCAGGAATAGTGCCTATTATTGCTTGATTTTCGGGAAGTTGAGAGCTTTTCCGCAGCAATAGGGTTTTCAGATTTTGATTAGTTGGGGATGGGGGAATTTTAACTTGGATCAGGGTTCCTGGACTCAGAGAAGCAGCTGGTTTTGGGTTATTTAGGGGAGGAGTAGTAGTTGCCGTTGGTTGTTGTTGCTGTTTAAAATTACTGACTAAGGTATCTACTCGATAACCGATCGCTGGAACCCAAAGGTAAGCTAGTAAACCACTTAAACCTAATAAAAAAGTGATTCCGGCTAAAAGTGGAAATAGGCTAGGTGAGTTATTTTTAGTTACCAATAAACGGGTTTTGAATTTTGAGAATTGATTATTTTCAGTTTGTCTTCCCAATGGGGAATTAATTGCTATTCCTTGTTCCCCGATCGCTCTTTCCTGTGTTTGCTGTGGCGAATTTTGTTTAACTTGGTAGTAAACTAACCCGACGGTAACATTGTCATGACCGTTTTGGATATTAGCTATTTCAATTAGTTTAGCTGCTGCTGTGGATAAATTGATTTTCTTTTCTAGAACCGGGAGTATTTCTTTATCCCAATTTTGTTCTACGCGATCGTTATCGCTAAGTCCATCTGAGCAAAGCAGAAAAATACAATCTTCGTCAATAATAAAACGTTGCACGGTAGGACGGAGATGATGAGAAGAACTCATTCCCAATGCTTGAACTAAAGCGCCTGTTCCTACTTGTTGTAAACTTTCCCGATAAAGTGAGTAACCTAAGCGAACTTCTCTTGATGCGATGTCATCATCTAGGGTAACTTGATGGCAACCTTTAGAGGTAATCCAGTAAGCGCGACTATCACCAACATGGGTAATATAAACTTCATGGGGATAACCTTTTGCCATGACTAAAGTTGTACCCATTCTTTGTCGTTCGGAACGTCCTTCGTTATCGTTACGTTGGCTAATGCGATCGTTAGCTTCACAAACAGAATTTTCTAATTCTGTAACTAAATCAAAATGATTACTATTTAACTTTTGAGGAAATTTGTCTAACCACTGTTGTACTGTTTCAATTGCTAACCCAGAAGCCACATTTCCCCCTTCATGCCCACCAATTCCATCACATACAATTACTGTGGGGGATGAACTGTGACAATTTTCGGCACGTTTTACCCCTTGCGGTGATGGGGGAGGAAAACAAGCATCTTCGTTGCGTTGTCTGGTCGGCCCTGTATCTGTTAGAGTAATAATTTGATAAGAGCAAGTTTGCGATCGACCCACAACTTCTAAAATTTGATCTAACTCTCCAATCAACTCTTCACTACTCTCCAACTCTTCTGCGATCATTTTTTGACAGAGTTGTTCGAGAAATTCTTCAATTTCTGGTTTAGCTTTAGGGACTAATTGCCACCAAAACTGTCCCAATTCTCTTAAAGTTGGTTCTGGTACAGGTGATTTCTGTAATTCTAACAACCGCACCACCTGACCTTCTACCCGCAATAATTGCGAATCTAATAAACTGGCAGCTACCCCTTCGCTCTCCAAAGGTTGCCACAAATGAGCTATTTGCCACAACCAATTTAACTGACGCATTGGCGTAGCATCATGCCAAACTTTAGTTAATTCTGGCAATAAAATTAACATAGGTGATTTTCCAGGTTTTTGATTTGGAATCACCTGAATAGCAGATTGTTCTAACAACCAAATATCTGTATACTTACCTTTCTTATGTGGTGGTAGTTTTCCATATACTTGAGGAACCTGGAGCTGATAGGGAAACAATCGCAGATAAGGTAATATCCAATCAGCAATATCTTCTGTATAAGGTAAAGGTATCCCAGGTTGAGTATCTAAGAGAATCCGCTCCTGTTTCAGCAAAAAACGATCGCCAATCAACTTTCCAGGCTTTAAAGCCTCGACTCCTTTTCCCACCACCCATAAATAACGCTTTTCTAAGGGGGTGCGACATTGCTGGCAAAACCTGTGAGTCTCTGGGTTGGGAGCCTGACAGTTTAAATTAAAGCAAATAATTTGTGCAGTATCTCCCATATCATTTTCTCATGCCGATCGCCATTGGAACATAAAGAACCGAATCATCGTTCATTTTAGCGTTTGAGTCTGAATCAGTTACTCTCATCCTGGTCTGAAGTTGGTGCAGGATAATGTTCGAGAATACCACTTTGTCTAATTAATTGCGGCCAAATTAGCAAAAAGAAACCCATCCAAGCCAATATTGGTATAGATATCACTAATGTTAACCAAACTGTCCGCAAAATGAACCAACTACCACTAATCAATATAGTACCAGTTAGGAGAATTGACCAAGGCTGACACCACCAAGGTTTGTAGTTCCAAGGATTGAGAGGTTTTTGTCCTGTCATTCGATTTGGGATTTTTGATTTACGCTTTGAACTGAGGTTAAGATTCCAGGGTAACTTAAAACTCTTAGCAATACATAGTTATTGTTTAAGTCATTAAGACAAATTTTAAGTAGGGGTGAAACCCCGCTTTTGTTTTCCCCTTAGTTGGTTTAGATTAAAAGATAATAGTTAATCTACAAATAGCAAAACTGTCAGTTTCTACCTAAAGGTATTATTTATTTAAAATTACCTTTAGTCTGACTGTTTATGCTTTCTTCTAAATATCAGGGTGTTATCTATGTGGGAAAACTTATTGCATCATCCGCCTGGACAAAAAAATTCGTCAATTCATCATTCTCCAAAGAGTGAAGTTCAAGAAACGCTGAATGATTTGAAACTTTCTCGCCAACATTTAACTCGATTAATGAACTTGGAAACTTGGGCTATTGTTGCTACTATGGATGACTTATTTCCAGGATTTTGGCATCGGTTTATGAGCAATCGTCAATTAGCTTTAAAAAATTTAGTGGAACAACAAAAAGATTTGCAGAAAAACAGCTAACTTAACTAAAGTTGCTAGAAATGGAATGTTGTTGTACTTTCTGTGTTCTTATCCCAGTGGTAATAAAAGCACTAAAGCGCAACAATTTACTCAATCCCAGACTCAATGAACATAACTAGCGACTTTAGTTAAGTTAATTCGGGAAATTGGAAAATGACAAAGGGATAAAACGCGGGTTTGTTGCTTTCCCCTTTGCTCATTTTTAATTTTAAGATGGTTTTAATTCGCCCTGAGAATCAACTCGTGGTAAACCCATGCTGTAGTTGACAACACGACTGTTGAGATTATAACTAATCTCACCTTTTTGGAGCATGGTACGAACAAAGTGTTCTAAGTCAGAACCAATGCGTCGGAGATTATATTCAGTTAAATCTTCGCCGTTACAAGTTTCAACTAGTTCATCAAATTGGCGATAAACTTTTTGCAAAGACTCTTCGTTCCAATTTAATTCGTTATCTGGATCGATATCTAAAGTTAATACATTTTCACTAGGAACCAATTCGTTGTTTTCAACTACAGCAGTAAAGATGCGGATATGACGGGTTGTAGATTTGAGTAGCATAGTCAGGATAGTTCTAATGCCAGGAATCGTTTGCTTAAATTGTATTGTAAAGCCTTGTTAACCGATCGCAAATTTTAGAGGCTAAGGGAACAGGGAACAGGGAACAAATACTTTTGTCACCATGTTCCAGGGCTTAGGTTAGTAAAAATCAGACTTTACTGGCAATCATGCCTGTTTTTCTTGCGTAGGCGAAGATGCCGCCTGCATCAATTACTGGGCCGACTTCTCCTAGTGGTTTAAGGTCGAAAGTTTTTCCTAGTGTATGATTGATTAATTGATTTTTGCCAAAGTCAATGGTAACTTCTTGACCAGTGGTGAAGGACTCGCATAATCGTTCCGTAGATTCCCAGGGGTAAAGTTCTCCAGTGGCGGAACAGTTGCGGAAAAAGATCCGGGCGTAAGATTGGGCGACTACTGCTTGAACGCCGGATGCGCCTAGTGCGATCGGAGCGTGTTCCCGTGAAGACCCACACCCAAAGTTTTCCCCTGCAATTATAATCGGATATTGGGTTTTCATTTCCCCAGGGGAGATAAACTTGCCGTAGCGATCGGGTAATCCTATCATCGCATAACTGCCTAGCTTTTCATATTCATCTGGCTTCGAGGGGACTAAAGTCAGATATTCAGCGGGAATGATTTGGTCAGTATCAATGTTGTCATCAACAACAAAAATAAGTCCCCGAATTACTTTGTCCATGATTAAATTTTCTAATTTTAAGATTAACAACAGTTTGAGTTTACTCAGCAGTAGATGATATAAGTTATTTTTACCATCAACCTGGAAGTAACTTTCAATAATTGTACAGGGAATTTACTGATTGAACAGGTAGTAAAAGCTGGTTATAACTTCAGCAGATCTGAGGATGGGGCGAACAACCCGAAAAAAGATTTACAAATTGTGAGATTCTGGAAATTAGAGGGCATTCTAGGTAATAGAATATGATGTGCAGGGAATTCAGATGCTCATCCATATTAAATCTAAGTAATGAGAGGAACTCCTAAATCATTATTAAATGTCTGAGCCAGCGTCGAGAAAAAAGTAAGGTTTAAAGAATGTTGTTCTTGATAAATCAAGCTTTCAGACTACTCGGAACGCTGTCGGCATCAGAAAACCCATGACAGACTAGAGGTAGTTAACGATCGTATTCAACTAAACGATTCGAGATTTTAGTAAAAAGAGCCATGAAAGCAAGTACAAACCGTCCATTATCTCCACCAGCTGCTTTAATTCTCAAGTTGATTGGATTAATCTGTATACTGTCTTTTTTAGTAGACGCAATCACGTTGCTAATTCCCTTCAATCCTACCGATCGCGGATGGCAAATTAACTTAACAACACAGCTAGTAGAAAGGGGAGTTATCCCTTTAGTGGGGATGGCATTCCTGTTTGCTGGCGTTTGGATCGATAGTGTAGCTGACACATCTGGGAAAGGTACCCCTGTTTGGCAAATTGTCAAATTAATCGCATTGGTACTTTCGGGAATTTTAGGCTTACTTTACCTGCTAATTGCGCCTTTGCACGTCAATAATGTGCGGATTCAGGCTAATACAGCGATCCAGCGAGTAGATGAACAAGCCAAACAAGCAGAAACTCAATTATCTAGTGATGCGTTTAAAACCCAAGTAGAACAGCGACGCACCCTAATTAAAAACCAAATTGGGGAACTAATCAAAGACGACCAAAAGTATAACCAAGCACTGCAAAGCCAACAAGTACCCAAAGAAGTCAAAGATATACTTCAGCAGTCCAAAGCAAATCCCCAAGTACTTGATGACTTCTTAAATCAACAAGCTAAAAGCTTTAGTAACCAAACTTTGACTCAAATTCGGGAACGCCAACAACAAATAGAAAGTCAAGCTAAAACTGCGGCATTAAAATCTCAACTTCAAATTGGACTCAGCAGTGTGTTATTAGCATTAGGCTTTTTTATGACTGCGGGAACGGGATTAAGAGGTATAGTGAACCTCCCATCAGCACCCCGCAAAAATTCGTCACCAAAGCGATAAACAGAGACTTTGAACGATGTATCGTCAGAGTTGATTGTCAGGGTACTCTAAGGCAAAGATCGAAACAATCTTTATCTTTTCGCCTAATTGGAAGTTTTACATGATTTCGATTTACATCCTGACCTATAACGAAGAAATTGATATCGCCGCTTGCATTGAGTCAGCAATGCTGTCTGACGATGTGATTGTAGTAGATTCTGTAAGTAGCGATCGTACTGTAGAAATCGCCAATCGCTACCCAGTGCGAACAGTTCTGCATAAATTTGAAAGTCACGGACAACAGCGAACGTGGATGCTACAATCAATTCCCGCCAAATATGACTGGGTGTACATCCTAGAAGCTGATGAACGTATGACTCCCGAACTATTTCAGGAATGTCTACAAGCAACTCAGAGTCAGGAATACATCGGTTACTACGTAGCTGAACGAGTCATGTTTCTGGGTAGCTGGATTCGCCGCAGCACCCAATATCCGCGTTACCAAATGCGTCTGTTCCGCAAAGACAAAGTTTGGTTCACTGATTATGGTCATACAGAGCGAGAAGTCTGCAACGGTGCCACCAGTTTTCTCAAAGAAACTTACCCCCACTACACCTGTAGCAAAGGATTAAGTCGCTGGATTGAAAAACATAACCGTTACTCCACAGACGAAGCAAAAGAAACTCTGCGTCAGCTACAACAAGGTGAGGTTAACTGGCGAGAGTTGTTTTTTGGGCAAAGCGAAGTAGAAAGAAGAAGAGCACTCAAAGATTTATCTCTGCGTTTACCATTTCGACCATTAATCCGATTCATTTATATGTATTTTTTACTCGGAGGAATACTCGATGGAAGAGCAGGATTTGCTTGGTGTACCCTACAAGCTTTTTACGAATATCTCATTATGCTCAAAGTTTGGGAACTCAAGCATCAGCCTTTACCCAACTTTGAAGTAACTCACAACTTCCCTACTTCTGAGTCCGCTGTTGTCGAAGCAACTACCGACTCAGCTAAGTTGAGTTCTTCTACTTAAAAGTAGACATCTCCAGAAATTAAAGGTGCATTACCTGAAAAGCTGGGAGAGACGTTATATATAACGTCTCTCCCAGCTTTTTTGGAGATGTCTAATAGTTATATCTCACTATTTACAACCACTAATTGCTTAAAAGTCTCCATCTGTTGTTCAGTTAAGGTAATTGTGCGCTCTGAAAGAATTTTATAAATCCTTTCGAGTTGATTGTTGATGTTTTCACAATCCCTTAAAGCGTTCCTTTCACTTAATAGAGATATTACATATTGATTAAAACTGACTCCTTCACTTTCAGCACTCTCTACTAATTGTCGATGCAACGATCGAGGCATTCGGAGTAAAACCTTACCGCTGTAATCTTTCCCAGTTTTAGGTAAGGGAATATCATCTCCAAATTCGTAGGCAGTTTCTATCCACAATTCCCGCGCTTCCTGAATGTTGGACAGAACTTCATCAGGTGTTTCCCCTTGAGTTAAACATCCAGGTAGATCTTTGATTTGCGCTACATATCCGCCTTCTGGTTCGGGATATACTGTTACCGGATATTTAAGATTTAAGTAGTACTCCAAAGATGGTTTTTTTAATTGTTCATTCTTTTCATCTGGAGTCTTCTTCGGACTCTTCTTCATTCCATTTATCCAAATTCAATAAATTAATGATTTCTTCTACATAAGTTGCTTTAACTTTTTGTCCACTCTTTCCTAGTACTAAATATAGTACCAAATTTAAGTAAGAAGGGTGAAAGCGGAAGCTACCCGAAAAACCACCGATCGAGAGTGCTAATTTGGCAAAAAGCTTCGCTATACCAAATATTTGGCTATTTGGCAGATAAACTTGTTTGCTCTGCTCTTTTGGTTTTAAATTAGATGCAGAAAAGTGTAATCGCTGATACTATCATCAGTAATCCCTTTTATACTGAGTTGCCTGCCGAAGTGGGAAAACCGCTTGCTTAAGGTACGGCAAAGTGAAAGAGGGTTTACTTATTAAGTTTTATAATTTTTCCAACAGGGTAGATAGTAGAGTGGGCGATCTGTGTTCCAACGCTTGAAGCAGGATTTAAAAAATGACCTGATTGCAGGTCTGTTGGTAGTTATTCCCCTTGCTACCACTATTTGGTTGACGGTGACTGTAGCAACTTGGGTAATTGATTTTCTCACCCGAATTCCCAAGTGGCTGAATCCTTTTGATGGGCTACATCCAATTTTAGTGAATTTGCTGGATTTGGCTGTGGGACTAGCTGTTCCCTTGTTGAGCATCTTGATAATTGGTTTGATGGCGCGTAATTTTGTCGGTCGTTGGTTTTTGGATGTTGGGGAACGAGTACTGCACGCTATTCCGTTAGCTGGATCGGTTTATAAAACGCTGAAACAATTACTAGAAACTGTATTGAAGGATAGTGGTGGGAAGTTTCGCCGGGTTATTTTGGTGGAGTACCCCAGGCGGGGAATTTGGGCGATCGCATTTGTTACAGGCACTCTCAGCAATGAAATGCAAGCTCACTTGTCCAACAAACCAATGCTGAGTATATTTATTCCCACTACACCCAACCCGGCTACAGGTTGGTATGCGGTTGTGCGAGAAGACGAAGTGGTAGACTTGGGTATGTCGGTAGAAGAAGCCTTTAAGGTAATTATCTCCGGTGGTATTGTTAGCCCTAGTCCTTTAGCTCCCGCATCTCTTCCCAGGTTTCCTGAACGGCAGTTGGAAAGTTCTTTACCAGAAAGTAAACTGCAAGTCTTACCTTTAGAAGAAGCTTAGGGGAAAGTTTAATCAGGATTTACAGATTTACCAGATTTTTTGATTAATCCTGATTATCATGTAAATCAATAAATCCTGGTAGCGAATTTCCCTTTTTCTCCTTGTACCCCGATCCCCCTACTGAATTTTTCTATCTTGTACTAGAAATTTATTTGCTATCTGCTATGTAAATTAGCTGTTCAGCAATCAACAAAAAAGACAAAAATTAGTAATCACAGGAAATATTATGCAGTCTCGTCAAGTTGCCCGTGAATTGGCTTTACTGAGTTTATCTCAGATGCCGACAAATCCTGAAAAGATTTCGGAACAGGAAATCCCTGATTTTATTATTGCGGCGATCCGAACTTTAACTACAGAAGTTAAAGAAGCTTTGGAGGAAGCTGCTGGAGAATTACAACGTGCGGACGATCGCTTATTACACAGCCAAACTCGTGCTGTGGATATCCAAAGTGCGAGAAAGATGGTTCAAGAAGCTATACAATTAGCTTCTGGGGCAATTAACCGCATGGGTAGCTCTGTGGAAATACCCGAATTTATTCAGCTAGCCAACCAAAGAGACGTTCGCAATTATGCTGAAGATATTGTGCGAAATATGATGGTTAAACGCGAGGAAGTTGATGAACTGTTGTCGTCAGCAATGGTAGATTGGCAATTGAATCGGTTAGCTAGAATCGATCGCGATATCCTCAGAATTGCTGTTTGTGAAATCCTATTTTTAGGCATTCCTGAACGAATCGCGATTAATGAAGCTGTAGAATTAGCTAAACGTTACAGCGGTGAAGACGGTTACAAATTTATTAATGGAGTTTTACGTCGAGTTAGTGACAAATTAAAATCCCCAATTAGTAATTGATAATTGATAATTGGCATAAAGCGATCGCCAAAAAGCGAGGAGCAACAGGGAAAGATTAAAGGGTAAAAGATACAGATAGAAATTATCCTTTAAGTTTTTCCCTTCTGGAAAAGCTGGATAACTGTTTAGTGACTAAATGAAATGTAAGTGTTATGGTTTTTAACTGGTTTCGTCGTCAATATAACGATAAAGATAAAGAAAAAACTGAGAAACAACCAGAGACAACTCCGCCTCCAGAGTCTAAGGTAGAATCTACTGAACCCTCAGTTTCGCCACAGCCACAAGCGACGGATGATTATTTAGCTTGGGCAAAAGCTGCTTATAAAAATATTCAGGCTAAACAGAAGTCAGAAACAACTACAGAAACTAATGTTACTGCTGAAGAAACAGCAGCGGAAACTCCTGTCATTGAAACTGAAGAAACAGCAGAAACTTCTGTAACTGAAACAGTACCCGAAAATATTGTTATTGAAGAAACTGCACCGGAAACTCCTGTCACTGAAACCGTACCCGAAATTGTAGTTACGCAAGCAATGACGGGGGAAATTCCTGTAACTGAAAAAGTACCCGAAAGCGTGGTTACGGGAGAAACTGCACCGGAAATTCCTGTAACTGAAATAGTAACCGAAAGTGAGGTTAGGGAAGAAGTTGCACCGGAAACTCCTGTCCTCGAAACAGTTGCAGAAACTGGTGATGTGGTTGAAGAGGTGGAAGCAGCGCCAGAGGTGGAAACTCCGGTTCAAGTTCCTTTTTGGGCAAAAGACGATCGCCAAGCGAGGTTAGAACGGTTAAAAGCTACAGCTATTGAAGAACCAGAACCAGAAGTACAAACAGCGGCGAAGGTAGCGACACCAGAAACCACTGTAACAGTAGAAGAAATTCCTGATTTTGCTTTTGATGATGGTTTTGTCTGGTCGGCGGAAGTTTTAGCCGCCCAAGGTCGTCGTCCAGAAGACGTTTCTATTGAAGAGATTACCTGGTTAAAGAAACTGCGGCAAGGTTTAGACAAAACTCGACGCAATATTGTTAATCAGTTAAAAGCGATCGTTGGTCAAGGGCCGCTCAATCAAGATGCAGTAGAGGAAATAGAGTCTTTGCTGTTACAAGCTGATGTAGGAGTTGAGGCGACAAATTATATCATAAGTGCGCTACAAAGTAAACTACGGGAAGAAGCTTTGCCGCCGGATGCTGCGATCGCCTACTTAAAGCAAATCCTCCGGGAAATGCTCGAATCACCCCTGCAAAAATCGGCAAAACCCCGTTTTGCCCCCGAAAAAGACACATTTAATATCTGGCTAATTACTGGGGTAAATGGAGCTGGAAAAACCACAACAATTGGTAAAATTGCACACATTGCCGACAAATCAGGCTACAAATGTTTAATTGCTGCTGCTGATACCTTCCGCGCCGCCGCAGTACAACAAGTAAAGGTTTGGGGACAACGCAGTGGTGTAGAAGTAGTTGCCAATCCAGGGAATAATACCGATCCAGCAGCAGTAGTATTTGATGCTATTAGTGCAGCAAAATCACGGGGTACAGAATTACTCTTAGTTGATACAGCTGGACGACTGCAAAACAAAAAGAACTTAATGGACGAATTATCAAAAATTCGGCGAATTATTGACAAAAAAGCGCCAGAAGCGACGATAGAATCTCTATTAGTTCTCGATGCAACTCTCGGTCAAAATGGCTTGCGCCAAGCGGAAGTTTTCGCGCAAACAGCCCAACTCAGTGGTGTAGTATTAACCAAATTAGATGGAACTGCCAAGGGTGGGGTAGCTTTAGCTGTAGTAAAACAGTTGGGTTTACCAATTCGTTTTATTGGTGCGGGAGAAGGAATTGAAGATTTACGACCCTTTTCTAGTTACGAATTTGTAGAAGCTTTGTTAAGTGGTTAAAGCTGAAGATTTTTTGCTATTTGGAGGGAAGACTACCAACCGAAGCCGGAACAGAGGATACAGAAATAATTGTTCTCTGTTCCCTTACCTGACCGAATTGTAAACAATCTTAAATTTTTTGGTTACTTTTAGCAAATTAATACATACTGGGAACGGAATTATAAAAATTAAGTGAGTATAAATACATAAAAGTTGAAAATAATTTTAGAACTGTGGTAGATACTATCTTTAGATATAAGCCAGTAGTAGATATTAATACTGTTATGGTGGAATCATTCGCTAGAATTTATCCCAATAGTTAAAGGTGCTATCCTACCCAGACTCGGTTAAAATGTTGACCACCCTGCCATTGATCTGATAGAACTTTGTTTCTTGGTAATAATCAAGGCAGAATGAAGAGCAATCCATACTTTTGTCTCTTTATCTTGATGCGCTAGGTAAACCCCTTGCTATTCAATTTGCTATTGCTTTTATCGCTAAATAAACTAATCCAGATGGCTTAGGTAATGAATACTGTGCCCCTTTCTCAACTTTCATCTGAATCCGGCGACGATTCGCGTAGCGATAATTACGGGAATCGCGGCGAAAACACTTCCGATGTAACTCCTGTGTTTGCACTTAAACAGTTGGTAGCGCGTTTGTATCGGGAACAGCATAAAATCCAAGATTTGTTGAGTTCTTTAGGGTTTGCGCTCAGATCGTTCAACAATCTGAACCAATTTTTAGAGCTAATTCCCTTAATGGCAACCAGAGTCACTGATGCTGATGGTAGTGCTCTAGTGTTATTAAAACCCAATGGTCAAGTAAAGCTGGAACAATTACACTACCAAGATAATCTTCAGGGAATAGATATTCGCAAAGCGATCGAAACAGCAACTTTAAAGGTGAAAGATGCAACGGCGAGAAGTACTGCTTTAGCAGATTCTGAGAGCGAGCAATTTAATCTTGAGCAAGCATCGGGAGTGGAAAAAGGACTGGCGCTTTTAGATGCTCAAGTAAGTCGCTGTTTAGGATCGGATATTCATTTGTTTGGGACAGCAATTTTAGTCAAGCAAATGGAACGAGGGCGGCTATATGTGTTTAGCCGCGATCCAGAATATACTTGGACGGAGACGCGACAGAAGTTGGTGCGGTTGGTGGCAGATCAAACAGCAGTGGCGATCGCAAATGATGAACTAACTGTAGAACTCCGCAAAAAAGAACGTCTAGACAGAGAATTAGAAATTGGCGCAGAAATTCAACAGCGGTTGCTACCTCGGCAATGTCCGCAAATTCCCGGTCTTGAATTAGCAGCTCGTTGTCAACCTGCAAACCGAGTAGGCGGAGATTATTATGATTTTATTCCCACTCATTATGTCCAGCCGGGGAAAACTGAGGGCGCAGACATTAATAAAAATAGCCCGGTGAAATCTGCTCAAGGACGTTGGGGCATCGTGATTGGCGATGTTATGGGTAAAGGTGTGCCAGCTGGTTTAATTATGACTATGACTAGGGGAATGCTACGGGCAGAAGTTCTCAACGGACACTCTCCCGGTCAAATTTTGCAACATTTAAATCAAGTGATGTATGCCGATTTAGAAAATTCCCATCGGTTTGTCACTTTGTTTTATTCAGAATACGATTTACAAACGGGTATTCTTTCTTACAGCAATGCGGCTCATAATCCGCCATTGTTGTGGCAAGCAAGCAGTAATTCTGTCCGACGCTTGGATACTTTGGGAATGTTGATCGGTTTAGATTCTAATTCTCAGTATGAAGAGGCACAGGTTCAACTAGCTGCTGGCGACACAATTATCTATTACACTGATGGTTTTACGGAAGCTGCTAACCCGAATGGAGAACGCTTCGATGAAGAAAATTTGATGCAGGTTTTTCAGAAAGCGTGTCAAAATTGCCAGGAACCTCAAGCAATTTTGGAGTATCTGTTTGACCAAGTACAGCAATTTATCGGTCAAGGAAATCGCAATGGTGATGATATGACGCTGGTAGTAATGCGAGTACACAAGGGGACAAGGGGATAAAGAGAAAGAGGAAAGGAAATCAGCTAAGGCTTTTGACCGCACCTGTACAAAAGAATACGTAAAAAAGGTGGTTGACAATTAATTATTGGGCAACTCTTTTTTTAGTGATTTTACATAATTAGTTTTCGTTAGGTGATCTTCACCATACAATAAACAACAGGAAATTATGGTGAGGAAAAGTGGCTATGGTTGCTAACTTAATGCAAACAATGATTGGTTGGTTATCGGTTCAAGTTTATGGAAACGATACACTGCCGATGCTAGTCGCGAAAATGCCTTACTGGTCTATAGTATTGGCATATAACGTTAGAGAGACTAATCTCTGGGGACAAGTGCAAGGTGCTTGGAATCATTTTGTCCAAACAGGTCAAATCTGGGCAATGATTATTGGGCTTATTCTGGGCTATTTCATTAAAGGATTCACTACCTTTGGTTAATTCGCCGCAAATTATTGACAATAGTTTCCTGAATCAAATCTGCTGGTAAGGCAGAAAATTCTCCATTTTATACTTGACTTTCTAATGTCCGATCGACTGAAGTCATGGAGAAAAAATTTTTCGCGTTTAGTTCAGCGGCTACAGATTAATCCGTCGGGGCAATATAAAATCTAAAACCTAAAATCCAAAATCGAATGACTGAACAACAAACCTGGAGTCAACGCTTTGAATCAGCTTTGCATCCAGCGATCGCTCGTTTCAATGCAAGTATCAGTTTTGACATTGAACTGATTGAGTATGATATTTCTGGATCGATCGCTCATGCGAAAATGCTTGCCAAAACAGGCATTATCTCGCCTGAAGAAGGCGAACAATTGGTGGAAGGACTAGAACGAATTCGTCAAGAATATCGTCAAGGGCTTTTCCATCCCGGAGTAGATGCAGAAGATGTACATTTTGCGGTGGAACGTCGCCTGACAGAACTCAAAGGCGATGTGGGTAAAAAGTTACATACCGCAAGATCCCGGAACGATCAAGTAGGAACTGATACCAGGCTGTATCTACGTGACCAAATAAGCCAAATTCGTCAGCAAATTAGAGGTTTTCAAGCTGTATTGCTGGATTTGGCGGAAACTAATGTAGAAACTTTAATTCCTGGTTATACTCATTTACAACGCGCCCAACCTGTATCTTTAGCTCATCATTTATTAGCTTATTTTGAAATGCTCAACCGGGATTGGGAAAGGTTGGGGGAAATTTACCAAAGGGTGAATATTTCGCCTTTGGGCTCTGGCGCTTTGGCGGGGACGACTTTCCCGATCGACCGTCATTATACTGCCGAGTTACTGAATTTTGGGGGAGTTTACGCTAATAGTATGGATGGGGTGAGCGATCGAGATTTTGCGATCGAGTTTCTCTGCGCCGCTAGTTTAATTATGGTTCACCTCAGCCGAATGAGTGAAGAGGTAATTTTATGGTCATCCCAAGAATTTGGCTTTGTCACTCTCAAAGATAGCTGCGCCACTGGTTCCAGCATTATGCCGCAAAAGAAAAACCCGGACGTACCAGAATTAGTCAGAGGAAAGTCAGGGCGAGTATTTGGACATCTACAAGCTTTATTGGTGCTGATGAAGGGATTGCCGTTAGCTTACAACAAAGACTTACAAGATGACAAGGAAGCTTTGTTTGATAGCGTGAAGACGGTAAAAGCTTGCTTGGAAGCAATGACTATTTTATTGCGGGAAGGTTTAGAATTTCGGATTCAGCGACTAGCAGCAGCTGTGGAAGAAGATTTTTCTAATGCTACAGATGTGGCTGATTACCTAGCTGCTAGGGGTGTTCCCTTCCGCGAAGCTTACAATTTAGTAGGTAAGGTGGTGAAAACTTGTATCGCTGCGAATAAGCTGTTGAAGGACTTAACCTTAGAAGAATGGCAAGTACTTCACCCAGCTTTTGCAGCAGATATTTATGAGGCGATCGCTCCCAAACAAGTAGTAGCAGCCCGCAACAGTTGTGGCGGTACTGGTTTTGAGCAGGTTAGACAAGCTATTCAAGCCGCTCGCTCTCGCAGCAAAAACTCTTAAAAAGTTGTTTAGTGCTTGATTATCGCCAAATTAACAGGGAGAGCTGGGTTCAGGGGTGCAAAAACATTAATTTAGTTTTAGTTAATTACCCTGTTGCGCCCTAACTACTCCCTTCGGGCTAGGTAGACGGATTAATATTGATCTTGTCCGCCTGCTTCTAGCTCATCATCTTGACTTTCTGCGGCATTTTCACTGCTTTTCCCGCTTTTCCAGTTACGATTCTTAGAGAATCGACCTGTAGTTTGGCGTTTGCGAAACTTGCGAGCATAAGCTTTATTACGCTGCGCCTTTTCTTTTTTGGGGTTGCGGCGCTTCGACATATTCACCTCATTGATAAACTACCAGAAGTATCACTTTAGGGCATTTTAGTACTTGCCGTCTTGATTACAATACCCGAACGCCTGAGCTTAAGAGATTTTGGGAATTCAATGACCACTGAAATCTACTGCTCTGCAATTCTGAATAAGCGATTCAGACGAAAGTTCATTAGTTGCATCCGTAGTGTTGATCTTGACATTATCGCCTTAGTTTGTCACTGACCAATCTATTTATTTTAGTACAAAGAGGGTTAGAATTATTTATTTAGTAGCAATTCATCTCTCGCTAAACTGGATAATAACAGGAGACTTCTAGTTTTATATTAGAAAGTCTTTGTATCTGTTAAATTCATAAAATAAAGCTAAAATTACCGCTGGTTGTACTATTGTTGGTGTATATGCTTCGACTATGGCAATTTTTTCAAACTGTACTTGGTATTTTATTTCGACATCCTGTTACAGGTGTGACGATGATTCCAATTTTGCCAGATGGTCGAATTGTGTTAATTCGGCGGCGTGATACGGGACAATGGGGTTTACCTGGGGGAATCGTTAACTGGGGTGAGGATATTCCAACGACGGTGGAACGGGAGTTAGAGGAAGAAACTGGACTGAATTTGGTGAAAATACATCGTTTAGTTGGTGTTTATTCTGCACCCGATCGCGATCCGCGACTTCATTCCATTTCGGTGTTGGTGGAAGCATCCGTTCAGGGAATTATGGGGGCGCAAGATACGTTAGAGGTGAGTGAAGTTGAAGCTTTTGCGATCGCATCTTTACCTAAAGGCGACTTAAGTCACGACCACGATCGTCAATTACAAGATTACCTCAGTGGCGTGACTACTGTAGCCTAAGAAAGGGGACAAGGGGACAAGGAAAAATTTCGCTTTTTACCTTTATCCAATGACAAATAATGACAAATAACTAATGATTAATAACTAAATCTCGCATTCCCCAAAAAATTAAATAGGGATCTACTTTGACTTTTTTAGCTATGTCGGGAAATAAATATTCCAAATAGCTAAAAAGGATTGTACGATCGCCACCAGTTAACACAACTTGTCCTTTAGGAAATTCGCGCCACCAAGCTTGCATATAGTTGACAATTCCCGCTAATGCTGTGTAAACGATCCCGCTTTGAATTGCTGATTTTGTATCTAATGCCCAACGGGGGGGAAGTTGACTAGGTAGGGGAATTTCTGGTAATGCAGCAGTTCCCTGTGCTAAGGATTTGATTTGTAACTTTAATCCGGGAAAAATTGCGCCGCCGATGAGTTGGTGTTGTTCGTCTGCGCCTGTCAAAGTCAGGGCTGTACCACCGTCAATAACTAATATAGGCCAGCCGGAAGTGACTCCTGCACCTAAAACTGCTAGGGCGCGATCGATCCCTAAGCTAGAATACATCCCTTTGAGCGGGATTTGATCGCGGTTAATTATCTTGACGTTGGGTAAATTTTGCCAGAATACCATTTCTGAAGGAACTACTGAAGCAATGTATAGCGGGAGTTTCTTCCATTCTCCTGAAGCTAATCTTCGATCGCCAGCCCCAAAATTCTCTATATCCCAGGCTTCTACAAATTTTGCGCCGTTAAACTTAGCCCAGTGTAACCGGGAATTGCCGATCATCAAAGCTAACCAAGGATTTTGTGTTTTGTTGTTCTGCCGTTTCACTCTTTTATGTTTTTTAACTCACCTATAGGTTTTTTAATAAATCTTTAAAGTTTAATCATGTAACAATGAAGTCAGATAAATTCTCCGGGTTGCCAAAAAGGAGGCTTGACATGGTATTACTCACTGATAAAAGCCAAAAGCGGTTGACAATACAGACGCAAGATATTGCGCTTGAGACTAAGGCAATTCGGTCGTTAGATTGGGATCGCGATCGCTTTGACATTGAATTTAGCTTGCAAAATGGCACTACTTATAATTCCTTTTTAATTCAGGGTGAGCAAACTGCTTTGGTCGATAGTTCCCATGAAAAGTTTCGCCAGTTATATCTGGACACTCTTCAAAGCTCGATCGACCCAGCAAAGATTGATTATCTAATTATCAGCCATACTGAGCCAGATCATAGTGGGTTAGTCAAGGATATTTTACAACTATCGCCTAACGTTACAGTAGTTGGCTCGAAAGTTGCGATTCAATTTTTAGAAGATTTAGTACATCATCCATTTAAGCGGCGCATTGTTAAAAATGGCGACAAACTAAATTTAGGTAACGGTCATGAATTGGAATTTGTGAGTGCGCCTAATTTACACTGGCCGGATACTATTTTTACTTTTGACCACAAAACCCACATTCTTTACACTTGCGATGCTTTTGGAATGCACTACTGTTCCGATACCTTTTTTGATGAAGATTTGGCAGTACTTGAAGAAGAATTTAAACATTACTACGATTGTTTAATGGGGCCAAATGCGCGATCGGTGCTATCAGCATTGAAGCGGATGGGAGAGTTACCAGAAATTACTACTGTTGCTACAGGTCATGGCCCTTTGTTACAACATCATGTGAGCGAATTAACTGGTCGCTATCGTAAGTGGAGCCAAGAACAAACAAAAGCAGAAACAAATGTGGCGGTATTTTATGTTTCTGATTATGGCTTTAGCGATCGCCTTTCCCAAACTATTGCTCACGGGATTACCAAAACTGGTGTAGCGGTAGAAATGATGGATTTAAAATCAGCTGAACCGCAAGAAATTACCGAATTAGTTGGCAATGCTTCGGGTATTGTCATTGGAATGCCTCCGCTATCAGGTGCTAATGTGGCACAAGCTGGTTTAAGTACAATTTTGGCGGCTGCAAAAGCGAAACAAAGTTTTGGTTTGTTTGAGTCTGGTGGTGGTGAAGATGAATCAGTTTATCCCCTACGAAACAAGTTTAAAGAGTTAGGATTAATTGAAACTTTTCCTCCAATTCGAGTTACGGAAACTCCCTCAGAAGGAACTTACCAACTTTGTGAAGAAGCGGGTACAGACTTAGGGCAGTTTTTGAGTCGCGACCGCAGTATTAAGCAAATGAAATCGCTGGATAGTGATTTAGATAAAGCCTTGGGAAGAATTAGCGGTGGACTCTATATTATTACTGCCAAAAAAGGCGATGTTAGCAGCGCGATGCTAGCTTCTTGGGTAGTTCAAGCTAGTTTCAAACCTTTGGGTATTACCATTGCTGTAGCTAAGGATCGGGCGATCGAATCTTTGATGCACACGGGAGATACATTTGTTTTAAATGTGTTGGAAGAAGGCAATTATCAAGCATTAATGAAACACTTTTTAAAGCGTTTTGCTCCAGGGGCCGATCGCTTTGCTGGGGTAAAAACTCAACCCGCAGAAAATGGTTGCCCAATTTTAACCGATGCTTTAGCTTATGTAGAATGCGAGGTAGTTAGTCGGATGGAATGCAGCGATCATTACATTGTTTATGCAACTGTAGAAAGTGGCAGAGTTAGTAAAGCTGATTCTTTCACCGCAGTTCACCACAGAAAAGTAGGAAATCACTACTAATTTATGCTTGATTGCTGCTTTTTAGAGGTAGGTTTTTACCTACCTCTTTATTACTATGAATGCTCATTCCAGGCTACTTAATTGATGCTAATTATTAGTTATCTTGATAGTAAATAGCTTAACTTATAACTTAATTAAAGATATGCTAAAACTATCAAGATAGAGGGACAAAAAATGTACAAAGTGTTCAAAAATGAGCAAACTAGTGGTGGATGGTTAAATAAAGGCGGAATAGTTCGTGTTTTAGAAACCATTCAGGATTTGTTAATCATTTCTCTTTGCATTGGCTTATTTACTTTGATGGCAATTCAGCTAAGAGCAATGTTTTTTGAATTGCTCCCCCCGCTGAATTTTAAAGTGGTGACATCGGATATTCTGTTCTTGCTAATTTTGGTTGAATTGTTCCGACTTTTGATTATTTACTTACAGGAACAACGGGTATCGATCGGAGTTGCAGTTGAAGTTTCCATTGTGTCTGTATTAAGAGAAGTGTTGGTGCGTGGAGTTTTAGAAGCACATTGGACGCAAATTTTATCTGCTTGTGCTTTCTTGATAGTTATGGCAATACTGTTGATAGTAAGAGCATGGCTACCACCCACATTTAGTGGCATCGACCCAGAAAAAATGATTTCTTTAAGATACAAAGGAAAGGAAGCGAATGAATCTTCAGAAATGGTAATGAAGCAACAAGAAGATTACAAAATGCCTGCTAATATCTTAGACAGCAATAGCAATGTAACGAGCGAACATCACTAAAAATATAACTGCCATTTTTTATAGACTGTCTAATTTTGCTAGCAGTTAAATGTCCCCAAGAACCTTTACCAAATCCCTGGAAAAATTATGATACAAGCAACTAAGAAAAGAGATGTACAAGTTCTACCGATCGGCTTAGACACAGTAGTAATGCGATCGCGCACTTGGGATCGGCTAAAGTTTGAGATTGAATACGCTTTACAAAGGGGAACAACAGCTAATTCCTACTTAATTCAAGGCGAAAAAAATGTATTAATTGACCCTCCTGGAGAGTCATTTACAGAAATTTTCTTAACAACTTTACAAAGATATATTGACCCCAAAAGTATAGATTATGTAATTTTGGGTCATGTTAATCCCAATCGCGCCGCCTCTTTAAAAGCTTTGTTAGAACTAGCACCACAAATTACTTTTGTTTGTTCTAATCCGGGTGCGATCGCTCTAAAAAATGCTTTTGCTGAACAGGAATTAAATATTTTAGTAGTCAAGGGAGAAGAATCTTTAGACCTGGGAAAAGGACACCATATAGAATTCATTGCTACTCCTAGCCCTCGTTGGCCCGATCAACTTTGTACTTACGATCCCCAAACACAAATTCTCTTCACTGATAAACTTTTTGGGGCGCATATTTGCGGCGATCAAGTATTTGATGAAGGTTGGACTATTTTCCAAGAAGATCGACGTTATTATTTCGATTGTTTAATGGCTCCTCATGCACGGCAAGTGGAAACAGCCCTTGACAAATTAGCCACATTTAACGTCAAATTCTATGCTACAGGTCATGGCCCTCTGGTGCTTTATAGCTTAACTGACCTGACCAAATCTTACCGGGAATGGTGTCAGCAACAGAAGAATCAAGAAGCAACTGTGGCGCTTTTGTATGCTTCCGCTTATGGTAATACTGCTGCTTTGGCGCAGGCGATCGCACGCGGCGTTACAAAATCTGGAGTCAGTGTTGAAACAATCAATTGTGAATTTTCTGAACCTACAGAAATTCAAGCTGCAATTGAAAAAGCTGATGGATTTATTATCGGTTCTCCCACATTAGGAGGTCATGCACCAACCCAAATTCAAACAGCTTTAGGAATAGTTTTATCAACTGCGGCAAAAACCAAATTAGCAGGCGTTTTTGGTTCCTTTGGTTGGAGTGGTGAAGCAATTGATTTGATTGAAGGTAAACTAAAAGACGCAGGTTATCGGTTTGGATTTGAAACAATTCGGGTTAAATTTAAACCCGAAGATACAACATTACAATATTGTGAAGAAGCCGGAACTGACTTTGCTCAAGCATTGAAAAGAGCCAAAAAAATTCGCCCTTCGCGTCAACCTGTAGGCGACTCTCAAGCAGCAAGAACTGAGCAAGCTGTAGGTAGAATTGTCGGCTCTTTGTGTGTAGTTACTACTAAAAAAGGTGACTTAAAAAGCGCCATGTTAGCTTCCTGGGTTTCCCAAGCAACTTTTAACCCACCAGGACTGACTGTTGCTGTCGCTAAAGACCGCGCCTTAGAAACAATGACTCACATTGGTGATAAGTTTGTATTGAATATTTTGGCAGAAGGACGACAGTTACGGAAGCATTTTATGAAAAACTTTGCTCCCGGAGAAGACCGTTTTGCAGATATTGAAACTGAAGAAGCGAAAAACGGTGCTCCAATTTTAACTGGTGCTTTAGCTTATCTAGAATGTACAGTGCAAAATCGGATGGAATGTGGCGATCATTGGTTAGTTTACGCTACAGCAGATGAAGGAAAAGTTTTAGCATCTGATAGCGTTACTGCTGTTCATCACCGCAAGTCTGGAAGTTATTATTAACTTGTTTGTCATTGGTCATCAGTCATTTGTAGCTTTTGGTTAAATTGCGAAGTTGTGATTTTAAACCGCAGATGAAGATCGATTCTGTCTAATGACTAATGACCAATTTTGGTATTAAACTGGAGTTAGGCTTATCTTTATTATATTTCCATGAATGATCCGTTTATTGATGGAAATAACCGCACGGATTTGGCGGTGATGGATACTTTTTTGCGGTTGAATAAGTATTATTTGAATTTAACAAATGAGCAAGCGTACAACTTAGTTTTGCAAGTTAGCAAAGCAGAATTAATTACTTTTAAAAAATAATAATCGAGATAGAAAACTAAATAAATAATCGATCGCTAATTCACCCATTAGAATGACTCAACAGGAGGATTTATACCTGGTTAACTTGATAGTAAATTAGTTAACAAGACGAGTTCAGGTAGAAGCAATGACAGCTTGGAAAGTCGGACAAAAACTAGTATGCGATCTCAAAGGTACCGAAGCTTATATTATGCAATTGGACGAAACAAATTTAGGAATTTATGCCACCCTTTACAATCCAAAACTCGGTTTTAGTCTCTGCTGTCATATAGATATTTTAGCTGCGTCTGGTTGGAAAGTATCAACCAAAAATTTATCTTAAAGCAAATAAGTGCAAAATAAGTCAATCAGAAATTACTATCAAATTCTTTTTTCCAAATACTGTCCAATCATCAACTGTTCGCCTGCACGGGAAATAATTGATTGTCTGGTGCGATAATTTTTTCCTACTAATTTTAACTCTTCTTCAAACACAGAATCCTTGTATTCTGTTCGTAAACACAAAGTTTGAGGATTGGAGAAATTATATTTTGCGGTTACAGGTTTTGGAGTGGCGAAACCGCGATCGCGATACAAAATATTACAAAACGCACCAAACAAAGTTTCCCCTTTTGACTGCTTTTTCTCACTTACTGACTCTTTACTTTCCCAACTTACCTTTGCACCACAAGTGAGAATTACTTCATCACTTAAACCGTGCAATTGTGCTAACTTTCGCAGTTCTTCCCTCCCCGCTTCCAGAAATTCAATGGTTAGTATACTCACCATCTCTTTGGTTTCCACCTGTGGCAAAGTGTAGTAGCGTCTCTCAGAATGCCAAATGCCTTCAGACTCTTGGAAAAACGCGGCTATTAAATCTTCTGTTTGGGAAAGTTGTAGTAGTGAGTTCACAGAATTTCGTCCTAGTACGAAGTAATTACGATCGTGCCATTGACAAGCATTTCTTTACATTTTGCAATTTAACTTAATATAACGTAAAATTACTTATTGTTGGTCTACCCAGAGAACCAACACAGCATTTCCTTGTACTACCAAGTTACATTCCCAAAACGAAAAGTGTCTCACTCTAAACGCGGATTTTATTTATTGCCAAAACTAAAAATTAATTAATTAACACCAACCTACGAATCAAAGAATCTTTCTGGCTTTGGTGGGATGAAATCATTGATTTAATAAACAGCTTCCAAGCTGGGAAAGAAAACACAGCGGGAAAAGCGAGTTTGATGGCGATCGTAAATTTGCCTTGCTTCAGAGCACTCCAACTATGACGTAATCGTAAGTAATTGCGAATATTGTGGAAATATGAGCAAGTAGAACATTTATCTTCACCAACCAAAATTGAAAGTTTTGTCCATACCCAAATGTTTTTATCCAATTGCTTGTGTAATAAAAACTGTTGATTGTAACGGGTAAGGATGGCGGTGAATAAAAGTTTCCAGGCAGGAATGTAAAAAGCAGCAGGTAAAGCAAATCTACAAGTAATGCTCAAACTACGCTGTTTAGCAGCAACCAAAGCCCAGTGTAATTTGAGATAATTCCGAAAAGCACGGATACTAGGAATATTTTGACGATGCTTTTCATCAACTAAAGTGTAAATTTTTTCCTTGAGTTCAATATGAGTATCTAGTCGCCTTTGCAGAGAGAATTTTTTATTATAACCACCAGGCCAAACCGTGCGATAAGCTAAACAGTGATTAATAAAAATAGCATCGCCAAATTGAGCAATTTTTACCCAAGAATCAATATCATCAAAATTAACATCTAACCGCGAATCCCAACCTCCTGATTTGAGGAAAGCATCACGACGAAAGGCTACTTGAATCGGAGTACCAAAGGGAATTTGTTCGAGTAGCATTCCATAGTGAATGTCTTCTTGGGGAATGTAAAAAACTTTACCAGGACCAGTTTTGCGGGTGCGGCTAAGTTCATGTTGGTTAACATCTACTTGTGCTGCTTGACAAGAGCAAATTACAGCTTGGGGACGAAGAGCGATCGCTTGTGTAATTTCCTCAATACAATTAGTGGCTAGATAATCATCATCATCTACAGGCTTAATCCAATCTCCCGTAGCCACTTTTACTCCAGCATTAATTGTAGCCGCATGACCCATATTGTGTGAATTGCGGTGATAAACTAAACGATTGTCGCCCCTGGCACAAAGTTCTTCCCGCAAACTACAGATATATGCTTCTGTACCATCAGAAGAACAATCATCTGCTACTACTATTTCACAGGGTACACTTTGAGCCAAGGCAGAAGCTATAGAGCGTCTTAACAAAGACAGACGGTTGTAAGTAGTAATAACTATGGTGAATTTCATCTGGGTTTACCTGGCTAGCACCCTGTTGATTGGCTAATCTAGGGGGTAGTAACTAATGCTTTGATTGGCATTACTATTACTGTTTATATTTTTCCCCGTCAACCCTCTAAGATTATAAATCCCACAAAAGTTATACAAACTAACTCGCCAAAGATTAAGTTTTTTACCAATTTATTATTTTAATTCCGTAATTCTTGAATTTCAAATACCTCTGGTGTAAAACTTCCGTGTAATCCGTAAGGAACATGATGTTTCAAATGTAACCTAGTTATTGGTTCTTGATGCAAATTGCGAGCATCTAAAATTACGAGGTCCGATCGATGACGTGACGAATCATACACTAACGTCATTATCCAACCATCATCCTCATTGACAGCATCAGGAGCTGGAACAAAAACAGGCTCGCTGACAAAACCCTCTGGTGCAGCACTCCAAAGCTGTCTTTCTCCAGAAACTTGGTCAATTTTTAAAATTGCCTGAAGCGGTGCATTTCCTGACGCTGTATGAGCCGCACCAAGATATAAATAACGGTGAAACCTACCGACTTTGGCGGGATGCACCCAAGGAAACTCACAACAGCGGCTTTCTAACATTTCTCGCCGGACAGTTTGCTCATTCAAATTAACCACAAACCGCCAAAGTTGTCCCGGAGAAAGTGCATCAAAATCTGTTTCTTGGTAATCAGAATTCGGCTCAACGGTAGGGAGAGATTCATAGCAAACCGAGTCTATATAAATTTCCTTATCCTGCTCAAAAGCATTAGCATGGTGAAAAACAAAACCCGATTGAGTTTCTAAAATTTTCACTCCCGGAATAGCAGTATTAGAATGGCGGGGGATGATAATAATGCGTGTTGCTTCTTGGGGATTAAATTTGACAGATTGACCCGCACCTTGCCACCCAAAAACATAAGGTAAAGGATTAAAAGTTACGGGATTTTGAAAGAAAATACAGTAATTTGGGGTAATAGCAAAATCGTGAATAAACGCAAAACCAGGAACAGAATGAGCATGATGCTGGACAATTTTGCCAGATTCATTTAACTCATAAATAGTAATAGTAGTAGAGAGTCCTGGTTTAATGGAAAAATTAACTAATCTTGGTTTTCCATCATCCCACTCACAACTAGGATCGATACGAGGATGAGCAGCAAAAGCATCTCCTTCTTGTAAAACGCGATCGAAATATTCCATTTCCAAAGTCGCCAAATTATTCGGGTTGAGGCTATAGGGTTCAGCCGCTTCCCAAAGTGCTAGGAGTTTTTTACCCCAATAAATTACATTAGTATTAGCGATGTTTTTAATTTTTAAATCAAAAGCATTAGCTAACCAGCCACCAGGTTTTTGAGTACCAAAAACGCCACGATAAAGAATTTTGCCTGCTTTTTGTTCTTCAACAAAACCTTTAGTCCGTACAAAGCGATTTTGAAAATAAGCTTTGCCATTATTAAAAGTGAAAGAGCAGATCATCCCATCGCCATCAAAAGGATGATGTAACTTTTGATCATTAACATCTAATAAACCGGGGCCATTACGAAATAAAGTTCCTTGGAGATTGGGAGGAATTTCTCCTTCGATATCATCAATCAAATAATTAAATTCTCTTTTAAGTGATTGATAACCTTTTTGCCACTTTTGGCGATCGTAAGATTTGACTGGAACTGTAGATGCGTGTTCGTAAAGTTGGAAGTTCTGCATAGTTGGTAATTGGTATTTGGTAGCTGGTATTACTTGAGAGTGTTTCAGAACATATAATTTTTAGTAGAGACGTTGTATACAACATCTCTACTTATTCAGCCGATTTTTCTGTTTCTCTTAACAAAGAGTGAGGCATCAATTCTGACATTAAATCAGGAAAAAAAGGTTGTGCTATATGTTTTGAAGCAGTAGAATCTAGTTCCAAAGCAGGAATTGGTTGGAGATGTTGCTCAGAAATTTCTGCTTGGGGATCGCCTTGAGGCAACCAATTGACAAAAGGTAAAGGTAGAAGAGTGCTTAAGTTAGCAATCACTACCAATAACCAGAGGGATTGGAAATTATGTTCTGTAATTCCCAGCCAGTGCATTAAAAAAGCACCAAACTCATAAGAGAGTAAACCTGCTAAATTAGTCACTGACATCAGTAATGCAAATAAAGTAGCTTCTACACCGGGAGGACAAAGCCTTGCTGCCAAAACTAACACTGGCATATAAGCAATTTGTCCCATAACTGTGAGAATCAAACTATCTCCCAAACTAAACCAATGGTCGTCAATTCCCAAAGCGCGGTTTGTGTGGGTAACTAGTAGTAGTGCTGTCATTCCCAACGCCGCAGACAACACAGTTGTCCAGACAAAAAAGGTGCGGAAAGAAACATTTTTAAAGAATCTTTGAAACAGCCAAATTCCGATCAAAGAAGCCACACTAGTTACTAAACGAACTCTGCCCAAAAATTCTGGCTGAAACCCCAATTCATTAGTTGTAAAGAAGAAAAATGCTGCATCAGAAGTGGGGGTACATTGCCAGATAAATAAAAATGCTGTGGGCAACCAAATTGCTTTTTGAGTAACAGCTTTTTTTAGTTGTTTAACTTGTTGCCAAGCTGTGGAAAAATCTGGTTTTTCGATCGTTGGTGACTCAGCAATTAACCAAGCCACGATCGACACAATGAGGGGAAAAGTTGCGGTAATAGCAAATACAGTGCGGGTACTGAAATGTTGTAATAAAAAGCCGCTTAAGTAAGCAGTAATTAAACCTCCTAATGCAGTAGCGCCCCAAGAAAGAGATTGTAAAGATCCGGCATCACTAATTGATTCTCCCCTGGCTCTTTCTACGACTAGGGAATCTACAATTACGTCACCAATGGCAACAGAGAGGGAGGAAAGAGCGATCGCCAATGTCGCCGCCCAAGCACTATGCACCACCGTCGCCAAACCGATCCAAGCCGCAGATCCCAAAAACCCAGAGAGAATTAAATAAGGTCGTCGCCGATAACCCAAAATTGGCAAACCATCAGAAATAAAGCCAAATAAAGGTTTAACCATCCAGGGTAAAGCCACAATTCCCATCAAAGCCGACACTTGAGCCGGAGTTAGTCCCAATTCATCTTTGAGGAAAAAGCTGACAGCTAGGCGTGCCAACCCTAAAACGCCCTGAACGAAGTACACCAATAAAATGGCGACTAATTCAGGAGTAAGTTCTTTACCAAATAAAGTTCTTTTTGTCAAAAAACTTTGAATCTTGGACAAGCCAGAGGAAACCACCATTGATAAATAAAAGTTAAGAATTATGACTTTTATAACATATTCGCTCTGGTGGCTGAAGTCTGCCTATGGAGGGAAGGGTGGTTTTAGTCTGGCAATCGCCTGAAAATCGGGTGATTTGCTGCTAATGTTAGAACTTGAATGAGGTGTAAAAATGAGCTTTCTTTTTGAGAAAAATGCTAGAAAAAGTAGGACTTTATAACTTTAAAAGTCATCGATCTACAGAACTAATTTTCGATAATTCTCGCCTACACGCATTGGTAGGACAAAATAGTTCTGGTAAAACATCAGTTTTGCAAGCATTATATTATATGAGTCTGCTTGCTGATTTATCTTTTACAAATATTTTTAATAATGACCAAGCGCCTCAATTTATTACAACAATTGGACAAGATAATATGTCTGTTTTTGTCACTGGTTTTTGGGAAGGTAAATATCGCCAAGATTGGGAAGTTTTCTTTAAGTTTCAGCAACAAAACATTAATCCTTTTTGGATTCCGACGTTATCATGGAAAATCGGGCAAGAGATAAACCGTTTAGAGGGATGGAAAAGCTCATTGATCTATAATGACCCAGATCCCATCACCCAATCTTTGAAATATACAGTTTATTTAAAGTTAGTAGCTAATAATCTTGCTAAAGCAGCTTATAGTGATGCAATTAAGCCACAAGTTGAGTTTGATGGTTCAGGGTTAGCACCTACTTTAGACTATCTTCGTAATGAAGCTCCAGAGAGATTTCAATCTATACAAGAAATGTTGAAAAAGATTGTTCCAAGTGTACAGAAAATAAGAGTAAGACGAGCTAATGTAACACTTAAACGCCTAAATTCAATTGAAATTTCTGGTCAGTTAATCCCTTATGAAGAAAGTAGGGAAATCGTAGGGCAAGAAGTTGTCTTAGATATGAATACGGGCGATCGCATTCCCGCCCATGCCATTAGTGAAGGAACAATGCTGGCGCTGGGATTATTGACTGTTTTGATGAATCCTAATCAACCAAATTTAGTATTATTAGATGATGTGGAACAGGGACTTCATCCCAAAGCACAAAGAGAATTGATGGCTGTTTTTAAGGAAATTATTCAAGCCAATCCAAATCTACAAATTATTTTTACTACTCATTCTCCTTATATTGTGGATGAACTTACACCTTCACAAGTTCATGTATTAAGTAATACGGAATCAGGTTTTACTCGTTGTAAAAGATTGGACGAACATCCTGATGTAGAATGGGCAAAACAAACTTTAACTACTGGGGAATTTTGGGATGCTGAAGGGGAAGATTGGGTAGTTGCTGGAGAAATGAATGATTGAGTTTGTGGTGATTGTAGAAAGTAGTGCAGATGCACGAACCGCTACAAAATTAGCCGATCGCATTTTAGTAGAAAAAATTGATTGGTTAGAACCTGAACAACTGCAATATTTATTTCGGTGGACTGGTTTAGAAGCAGGTACAGAACATTCTTGCTGGAAAGATATTAATCAAATTATTACTAACTCTAAAAACTTAGGATTTCGCCCACCAAGGTATTTAGGTCATAAAGATGGAGCATTAAAAAGTGATGGTGCAGCAGCTATAAAAATTATGAATTTAGTCCGTTATTTGCAAAAAACACGAAACATTAAAGCAGTTATTTTTATTCGGGATTTAGACAATCAACCTGAGCGAAGAGAAGGTCTTGAGCAAGCACGTTTGGTACAGATCGATCGCCAACCGAAATTAGAAATTATTATTGGTACAGCCAACAGAATGCGCGAAGCATGGGTTTTGAATGGATTTATTCCACTTAACCAAGAGGAAAGACGAATTTTAGAAGAGATAAAGACCAAATTAAATTTCGATCCCTGCGAAGATTCACACAGATTACGCTCTAACTCCTTTGAAGAACCCGATCGCATTAGAAACCCTAAAGTCGTTGTCGAAAAGTTAACAGAAGGAAAGATGGAACGCGAACAGCAATGTTGGGAAGAAACAAGTTTAGATCATCTCCGAAAACGAGGTATCTATACAGGTTTAACAGACTATCTTCAAGAAATCGAGCAACACTTAACTCCCATCATTTAAGCCGAGTAAAAATCCTAAAATCTCTCTAATCTTTCCTCTGCGCCCTCTGCGTCTCTGCGGTTTCCTTCTTCGTTTCCTTCGTGTCTAAGTGCTACGCACCGCTACGCGAACGTGGTTCAAAAAAATCTTATAAAACCCCCTTAGAACTAGGAATACTCCCCAAACGACGGGCATCAAATTCCACAGCCATTCGCATCGCCCTAGCAAAAGCCTTAAAAGTCGCCTCAATAATATGATGAGAATTAATCCCATCCAACTGACGAATATGTAACGTCATTTGGGAATGATTCACCAACGCCACAAAAAATTCCCTAACTAATTGAGTATCGTAAGTTCCTACTCGCTGCGTCGGAATTTCCAAACCATAACTTAAATGAGGTCTTCCTGAACAATCCAAAGTCACTTGAATTAAAGCTTCATCCAGAGGCGCGAGGAAATTACCAAAACGGACAATGCCTTTGCGATCGCCTAAAGCCTTCCCCAACGCCTGACCCAAAGTAATCCCCACATCCTCATTTGTGTGGTGATCGTCTATTTCCAAATCACCCGTTGCTTGCACATCCAAATCTATCAATCCATGTGAAGAAATTTGGTGCATCATGTGATCTAAAAACGGAATTCCCGTTTTGGAAACACAAACCCCTGTACCGTCCAAATTAACAGTTACCTGCACATCTGTTTCGCCCGTAGTCCGTCTGACAGTTGCTATACGTGCGGGGGTAATTTGCTCTGGATGTTCTTGAGAAAGAACTTGGCGATCGCTAATTTGCATAAACTAATTTCAAATCAATAAATTAACTTATCCCATGCCCATGATTTCATAACCAGCATCCACATACAAAACTTGACCTGTGATGCCGCTAGCCAAATCACTGGATAGAAAAGCAGCCGTATTACCCACTTCAGTTTGGGTAACAGTTCGTCTTAAAGGTGCCACTTCCTCGACATGGTGAATCATATCTAAAATTCCGCCAACTGCCGAAGAAGCTAAAGTCCGGATCGGACCTGCTGAAATCGCATTTACCCGAATATTTTGCGGGCCTAATTCAGAAGCTAAGTAACGAACATTCATTTCCAAAGCTGCTTTAGCAATTCCCATTACATTATAGTTAGGAACCACCCGCACGCCGCCTAAATATGATAGCGTAATGATGCTACCACCTTCTGTCATCAAAGGTTTAGCTGCTCCACTCAATTGAATCAGCGAATAGGCGCTGACTTCTAAAGCCAAATTAAAGCCTTCTCTAGTGGTTTTGCTAAATTCTCCTGACAAATCATCTTTTTTGGCAAAAGCCAAACAATGAATTAGAATATCCAGCTTACCCCATTTTTCGCGGATAGTTTCAAATGTGGACTGGATTTGGGATTCATTCTGGACATCACATGGTAAAAACAAGCTGGGGTTGAGAGGTGCTACCAACTCAGCCACTTTATTTTCCATGCGACCTTTTTCATCAGGCAAGTAGGTAATGCCAAGGTTGGCACCAGCTTGATGAAGTTGTTGGGCAATGCCCCAAGCAATCGATCGATTGTTGGCAATGCCAGTTACAAGAGCGTTTTTTCCGGTTAAATTCAGCATAGTCGTTCATTATATCTGAGAGTTGCGCCGGAAACAGCCCTAAATTTCCCATAATCTCGCTAAAATTCCCCCACATTTCGGAAGAATGTGTCTTAAAATACAGAAAATCCCCCCAAATACTTGAAATTTAGCGTTAATTTCTAGTGTTTAACTGCGAAAAATTAACTCTCTATTTCAGGCTGGCAAAATTTTGTAAACATGAGGAGTTAAGATGCAATTATGTAAGTAGCTATTATGTGTTATATTGCACAGGAATTTGATATATATCCGACTCGATTGAGTAAAAATTATGGAAGTGCTGGAGCGCCTAATAGTCAAAAACACAAACATCAAATAAACTACATCTTGACCAAGGAGCAAAAACTCATAAGCTAGATTTTGGGAATTGGGATGGGAGAAGTTATTGCTAAGGTTAATTGCCAAGATTTAAGAAATTTTCTTGGGTGTCGGTGAGGGTAAAAAAACATGGTCGTTTTAGACGATAGACCGCTTGCATCTGTATTTCGGCAAATAGGAGGTGGTGCATTTCCACCAGTTGTAGAAACCTTTGAAAGGGGAAAGACCATTTTTTTCCCAGGAGATCCAGCCGAAAGGGTATATTTCC
Source organism: [Phormidium] sp. LEGE 05292 (assembly GCF_015207735.1). GTDB lineage: Bacteria > Cyanobacteriota > Cyanobacteriia > Cyanobacteriales > Aerosakkonemataceae > Floridanema. The sequence continues at coordinate 15,273 of NZ_JADEWG010000025.1, read as the reverse complement.
TCCTCAAAGGTGCGGTAAAACTTTCGCGAGTGTATGAAGCTGGGGAAGAAATTACAGTCGCGCTACTGCGAGAAAATAGTGTGTTTGGTGTATTATCTCTGATTACAGGGAATCGCTCAGATCGGTTTTATCATGCGGTAGCTTTTACACCAGCGGAATTACTCTCAGCACCAATCGATCAAGTAGAACAAGCACTGAAAGATAACCCTGAGTTAGCAATGTTAATGCTGCGAGGTTTGTCTTCACGCATTCTGCAAACAGAGATGATGATTGAAACCTTAGCTCACAGAGATATGGGTTCAAGATTGGTGAGTTTTTTATTAATTCTTTGCCGCGATTTTGGTGTTTCTGGTCAAGATGGGATTACTATAGATTTGAAGCTATCCCATCAGGCGATCGCTGAAGCCATAGGTTCCACTCGCGTAACAGTGACTCGTTTGCTAGGGGATCTTAGGCAGGAAAAAATGATCTCCATCCACAAGAAAAAGATTACTGTTCATAACCCAGTAGCGTTAAGCCAACAGTTTACCTAATTGCGGTTTGACAGCAATTAAAATATCCCTCCCCTGTCAGGGAAAAACTTAAATAGGTGTAAATTTATCCACTCTATTTAAGTTACTAGCTTCAATATTTACTAGGGTGTGAGATAGTCTGGATATGGAGCTAAATTAGCTGAATATGACCACCGGGTTAATCCTGATAGTAGCAGTTTTGGTGTTGGGAGGCGTGATCGCATCGGTGGGCGATCGCATTGGTACGAAAGTGGGCAAAGCTAGACTGAGCTTGTTCAATTTACGACCAAAAAACACAGCGGTGTTGATCACCCTCCTGACAGGTAGTTTAATTTCTGGTTCCACACTGGCAGTTTTATTTGCCGCCAGCGATCAGTTGCGTACAGGTGTTTTTAGATTAGGGACGATACAAAGAAACCTCAAAAACGCCCGCCAAGAGGTGGAAAAAACTAAAGGCGAAAAACTGCTTCTAGAAGCAGAGAAATTTCAAGTAGAACAGGAAAAAAGTCAAGTACAAAATGAGTTAGCGCAAGCTAAAGCAGAGCAAGCAGAAGCACAGAAACGCTTGGATGACACAAATAAAGCGTTGCAGATGGTATTGGCAAAACTTTCGCAAGCAGTTGCCAAACAAGCTCATACAGAAGCACAATTAAATCAGACGCAAGGGCAACTGACTCAAACTCAAGGGCAGTTGAGTCAAACTCAGGAACAGTTAAAAGTAGCTTCTCAGCAAACAGAAAACTTGCGAGGAGAGATTACTAAACTGCAATCAGAAAGGAAAGAATTGATCGCGCAAAAAGATCAAGTTCAGCAACAAATTACTCAACTAAAAGCCCAACTCGATCAAAGAGATGAAAAAATTGCAGCACGCGATCGCACAATTAGGTTACAAGATGAACAAATTGCTGTTCGTGATACAGCGATAAATCAGCGCGATCAAAGAATTAGGACTCAGGATCAACGGATTTATCAAAGAGAACAAGAAATTGGCATTCGCGCTCAAAAAATGCGAATCCAAGACCAAGTTATTGCTCAACAGGAAAACCGCCTGAAAGTTTTAGAAGCCAAACTGAACCAAAGCGAACAACTAATTGCCGAACGGGAAAAATTAATTACAGAAAAAGAGAAGCAACTTAGTCAAAGAGGGAAAGAATTAGACCTCCTGCAACAGGAAGTTGCTACATTAGAACAGTATTATCAGGATTATCAAGAATTACGTCAAGGTAATGTGAGATTGCTGCGAGGTCAAGTGCTCGCATCAGGAGTATTTCGGATTGTAGACCCGACAGCTGCTCGTTCAGTGGTAGATCAATTATTATCACAAGCTAATCGATCGGCAATCCAACGCACAAAACCTGGAGACAATAACTTTAAAGAACAGGTAATTGTAATTAGAGAAACAGAAGTCAAACAATTAATTGACACAATAGATGATGGCAATGATTATGTAGTCCGCATTATTTCAGCTGGTAATTATGTTCTGGGAGAATCGCCCGTGCAGGTATTTGCTGATGTTGCTCCTAATCGCGTGATTTTTAAAGCTGGTGAAGTGTTAGCAGCAACTTCAGCCGATCCCTCAAAGATGACAGAAGAGCAATTGCGTCAGCGAATTGAGTTATTAATCGCTGCATCTCAGTATCGCGCTCGACGTGCGGGAATTGTCGCTAATACAATGCAAATAGGAGACGATCGCATCGAAACATTAACCCGCTTTTTAGAGCAACTAAAACAATCAAAACAGCCAGTAGATGTGCAAGTGGTAGCATCAGATACTACTTATACTGCTGGGCCAGTCAAAATGGATTTAGTCGCAATTCAAGGTGGACAAGTAATTTTTAGGACAACGCCAACGGGGTGAAGGTATTTGAGGACAAGGGGACAAGGATTAATTACGGTTTACCCTTTTACTCCTGATTTGTAGAGGTTAATCTAAAATCTAAAATCTAAAATTGACTTATGTTTTCTCCTGATAGTCCTAAACCTGAATCTAGTGCATCACCCAAACAGCCTGTAATTTTGGGTTTCGATCCTGGTCGGCAAAAATGTGGTTTCGCAGTGATGGCAGTCGATCGCAAACTACACTACCACGAAGTTATTGCTGCGGAAAATGCGATCGCTACCATTCAAGAATTACGACAAATTTATCCAATCTCTGTGTTAGTAATGGGAGATCAAACTACCGCTAAAACTTGGAAAAAGCGACTTAATGAAGAACTGCCACAACCTTTGCGAATTATTTTGGTTGATGAACGATATAGTACTTTAGAAGCACGCGATCGCTATTGGCAAATGTACCCACCTCAAGGACTTTATAAATTAATCCCCCAAGGAATGCGACCCTTACCCCGACCAGTAGATGATATTGTCGCCATTCTACTCATCGAAAGATATTTAGGACGTTTAGTGAGTTGCTAAGACAAAACTCAAAACTTTTTAAAACTTAGCCCGGATTGTGAAAGCGTAATCTCCCCCTGGCTCTAGTTGATAATCGGACTGTTCTAAAAACCTACCCAAAGGCTCGATAATTAAAGCACGCCCCAGAGTAGGCTGAACAGACAACTTACCCTGTTTAAAACACCATTGGAAGTGCCACTCATAATCTTCGGCTCTCACCTCCCCGGCAATTTTGCCCTGTAGCCAGCACAGTTCAGTAATGCGGACAAAGGCAGTTGTTTCTGGTAGACGTTTTGTGCTCACGATTTCAGGACAATCTACTTTAACTCTCTTTTCTCATAGTAAACGGATGGCAATTTGAGTCAATCTCACTAGGATCAAAATATATGCCCACCCTACCTTACAGTTGACCGGAGGATACACTTTGACTACTTTTTCTGGGTCACAAAACAATGCCGCAAATTCCCCAGACCTGGAAAGGGAACTGGACAATGCTATTTTTAGCTTTACTGATATTCAAGAAGAACTAAATTATAAACAGGCGCAAACAGCCTTAAGGGAGATTGTTGCTAATTTAGACCTTTCGCCTCAAGAACAAGCCGGACTAGAGCCAGTAATTCATGATTTGCAGAATATGCTGGATAAGTTAGAACGTTCAGTGGTGCAAATTGCTGTGTTTGGCATGGTAGGGCGGGGTAAATCTTCTTTACTCAACGCTTTACTAGGAGAAAAAGTGTTTGAAACAGGCCCTTTGCATGGCGTAACTCGCAACAGTCAAAAGGCAAATTGGTACTATTCTCAAGAAGCAGTGGGTGATGGGAATTCTCAAGTTTTAAGAGTTGCTTTACCTGGAAAAGGGAATTCGCAAGTAGAATTAATTGATACTCCGGGATTAGATGAAGTAGATGGCGAAACTCGTGCAGCTTTGGCGCGAGATGTGGCGAAACAAGCAGATTTAATTTTATTTTTAATTGCTGGCGATATGACGAAAGTGGAACATAGTGCGCTTTCGGAATTACGATCGGCTGGTAAACCAATTTTATTGGTATTTAACAAAATAGACCAATATCCCGAAGTCGATCGCATGGCAATTTATCAAAAAATCCGGGACGATCGCGTGCGAGAATTACTCTCACCTGATGAAATTGTTATGGCTGCGGCTTCTCCTTTAATCGCCCAAGCTGTGCGCCGACAAGATGGTAGTTTAGGCGTACAAATGAAATCGGGAGAACCGCAAATTGAGGAATTAAAATTAAAGATTTTAGAAATTTTACACCGAGAAGGTAAGTCTTTAATTGCATTAAATTCGATGTTGTTTGCTGATGAAGTAAACGATCGAGTGCTAGAGCGAAAAATGGCTATTCGGGAAAATAGCGCAAATCGAATTATTTGGAATGCTTCGGTGACAAAAGCATTGGCGATCGCACTTAACCCAGTCACAGTAGTAGACTTATTTAGTGGCGCAATCATTGATGTAGCTTTGATTTTAACTTTGTCCAAACTTTACGGCATTTCCATGACTCAAGAAGGAGCAGTATCTTTATTAAAAAGAATTGCTCTTTGTATGGGCGGTTTAACTGCTAGTGAATTAGTCGCAAATTTGGGCTTAAGTTCTTTAAAAGGTTTGTTAGGTTTAAGCGCACCAGCAACCGGAGGTTTATCTTTAGGTGCTTATTTTTCTGTGGCATTAACTCAAGCGAGTGTAGCTGGTGTTTCTTCTTATGGAATTGGACAAGTTACTAAAGCTTATTTAGCAAATGGTGCTTCTTGGGGCCCAGCAGGGCCAAAAGCTGTGGTAGATCAAATTTTATCTTCTTTGGATGAAGATTCGATTTTGAATCGCTTAAAAGACGAATTGCGGGCAAAATTATATAGCAGAATATCAAACGACTGAAGTCGATACAACAAACTTAGTTCGTTGTAAACACTTTAGTGTTTTTCTTTGGAAGAAATACGACTGAAGTGTTTACAACAAACCTGGTTCGTTGTAAACACTTCAGTGTTTTTCTTTAGGATAGGTACGACTGAAGTCGATACAACAAACCTGGTTCGTTGTAAACACTTTAGTGTTTTTCTTTAGGATAGGTACGACTGAAGTCGATACAACGGACTTAATTTTAATTCAATATAAATGATAAAAATGGGTGCTTTTTGTATTTTGGAAAGCACCCTAATTTATGGATTAAAATTGTTGAATTGCTTAACTACATTCGAGGTGGTTCATTCTTTTTGCGTTTAAAGGATTCTAACCAATCTCTAACTTGTTCGCCAGCGACATCACGACTACCCAATCCAAAGGCTATTGCTGTTGCTACTGCGATCGCACCAAGCAATAAACCAAAGGCTAAATTAACGATATCCGCAGCAATACCCATTTGTTGTAAAGCCATCGCTGAAACTAAGATAATAATCGCAATTCGCGCTGCATTGCCTAGAATTAATGCTTGTTGATTTCCAGAACTGGTGATCAGATGGAAAGCGAGATTTGCTAAATACAAACCGATCGCAAATATCACTAAACCAACTAAAATTTGCCCAGCTATAGCCACAATTCCCGAAACAATTGCGGTGAGGGCTGCAAAGTTGAGAACTTCTACAGCTGCGACTGTAGCTAACAGCATGATCCCCACTAACACAATAATTCCGACAATTTCCGACGGAGTTCTCGAAGTAGTTTTTTCTTCAATTGTTTCTGGTATCGGACTATCAGCAGGGATGTCGGATGGAGAGACAATAATTCTACTACGGGTTTGTCTGGGTGTTGGTAAACCAATCCAGTTGAAAACGTTGTTGAAGCCAATACTTGTTAAGATACTGGTGACAACATCTGCTAGAAATCTACCGATCGCATAAGCTACAGCTAAGATAATTCCAGCCGTGAAAATTCTCGGAATTGCACTGAGAATATCATTAAGCATGGCGATCGCGGGAATCGAAATCGCACTAATTCTTAGAGCATTCAGAGCTGCGATCGCCACCGGAATTAAAATTAGTACATAGACAATTGTACCAATAATCCAAGATAGAGATTGTCCCGTTGTTGAAGGATTAATTCCCACACGAGTCCCTAATCTATCCGTTCCCGCAGCTATTAACAAATTGGTAACAATTCGCCGCACAACTTGAGCAACTAACCAACCTGCTGCACCAATCAAAATCGCCGCAAATATATTGGGCAATATTGACAGAATATCATTAAGTAATCGCTGTACTGGTTGTAAAGTTCCCTCTAATTCTAATGTGCTTAAAATTGAGGGAAGAAACAGTAAAAAGATAAACCAATACAGTGTATTACCAATTGTTTCGCTGATAGAAAATTGGTTGTTTGTATCAGTAACTTCTTGGTTGAGACGCTCATCTAATCTCACAGCTTGTAATGAGCGTGTAACTACCAATTTAACTATTGTTGCTATTACCCAAGCAATAGCTAAAAGAATCGTTGCTCCTGCTAATTTTGGCAGGAAAGTAAAGACCTGATTGAGTAAATTATTGAGCGGTTCGTAAACCGCCGTTAGCTGAAGTGCTTGTAAAAAAGCGACTAGGGCAAAGATGAAAATGATCCAAAATATTACATCGGAAATCCACTTTTCTACAGGTAGACTTTCCGCGTCAGGCCGCCCTGTCACCCAAGCCGTAATCCTATTATCAATGCTAGTGCGATTTAGCAGTTTCTTGACTGCCCAAGCGATGATAATCGCTAATAGCCAGCCAACAACTAAGATGACGATCGCACCTAACAAATTGGGTAAAAAGTTACCAATGTTGCTAGTGGTTCGCTGGACAACATCAACCGTTTCATTTACTGGGTTAGTTGTCTTTGTAACCTGCGCCACAATTGGATAAGGAGGAGTCGGCACACTCACAACTAAATGTGCTGTACTTTGCCAAATGTTATTCATAGTTTTTCTGATTTATTGTCAGAATTGTTGGTTAACATACCATAAATTTGTCTTTGCTAACCATAAATTCACGATTTTTTATTGTCATCTACCTTTATAGGTAAATAGCCAACCGGGGAATTTATTTGGATGAAGGGTAAATTATTTAACCAATTAACAAATCTTCAAAATAGCCTGCTTCAGGAATTAAGTAAAATCAACCTCTTGCCATAGTGCTTTTGATTACCCTTTGTCAAAGGTTAAATATTAATTAAATTCCTATTCAAAGAAAAGTTTGGCTAAAATCAGCAAAATTTATGGTTTCTCTTAATCCAAAAGTGTAAAACTTGATTGATAATTACTTTAGAGGATAGTTCAAAGATATGATAGCGTAAATGAGAATATTTACTCAGACCTTATCTTTGAATCATTGTCCCTGAGTTTGAGTAGAAAGGGATAAAATTGAACGTGACATCAGATTGGCAAGTTTTTGAGCAATCAATTCAGATCAAAGCTAGTGCTACGGTAGTAGAACGCTGTATTACCGATCGCACTTTAATGCACCGCTGGTTAAATCCAGCATTGCGTTGCGATCCTGTAGGTGATTGGAGTACAGAAATTGGTAGTTGCAGTCGATTTGTGATTCAAATTCCCATTTTACAACCGACTTTAAACAGTAAAGTAGTAGAACGGGAACCAGGTTTAATTGTGTGGGAATTTACGGGATTTTTCCAAGGACGCGATCGCTGGGAATGTCAACCTATAGCTGATGGTACACTATTAATTAATCGCTTTGAATTTACAGTTGCTAACCCGTTAATTAGTTGGGGATTTAATACTTTCGCTGCGGCTTGGACAAAGGAAGATATGCAAGCACAATTACGCAGATTAAAAATAGTTGCTCAAGAACAAGCCAAGGGAATTAGTTAATAATTATAGTTTAAAGATTTTGGCGAATCTGTGCTACTAATTGACGAATAAAACTAGCATCTTCAGCGTTAGGAACCTGGATTAAATAATTTTCTAAATCTTGACAAGCTGGTGCTAACTCGCCAATTTGATAATAGAGCAAACCGCGATCGCGCAACTCTGTCGGAGTCCCAGGAAACAACAATAAAATCCGTTCAATACTTGCCAAAGCCTTCTGCCATTCCCCGCGATTAAGATAAATCATTTTCAGATTCATCAGCATTCTTGACAAAAAGCGACGGGGAGTTACAGGTTCTAATAAATTCGGAGAAATCCTTACAGATTGCTGATAAATTTGGCTCAATCTTTGTTCGCAATCTTGTTCAAATAAAATTTCCCCTCTATTAAAAGCATCCACATAAATTCCCACATCTTGAAAATCGGGACGAATCAAAAAATGACCTGGCATTCCGATGCCCATCATTGGAAAATCTATACGTTGAGCTATTTCTAAATAAACCAAAGAAAGAGTAATTGGAATTCCAGTTCTCCGTTCAATCACTTGATTTAAGTAGCTGTTTCGTGGGTCATAATAATCATCACTATTACCAGTAAAACCCAAATCATCATAAAGATAATTATTAATACATTGGATAACCCGTAAAGGATAAGATTCCCTGGGTAAACGTTCCTCAATCTCTTCCGCCATTGTATCTAAAGCATTAAGATATTCCTCTGGAGCGAGGTCGGGATATTCTTCCTGAGCAATATACAAGGCTGCTTTTGCTAGATTAATGTTTTTCTCAGCCTGATGAATCTCTCTGTAAAAATATTGCCGCGCCAGAGGAAAGTTCATTTAGTGAAAACCTAGTACTTCGGAAATTGCCTTAACGATATCAAGATAAATGTTACCTTGTAACTGACGAAATAGCTCAAATTTTGTGTTTGGTGAACCAAAAATTGGTCTAAGTGTCCATCCTAGTTGACTACCAACAAACCCATAAAGGACTAACCAAAATTGTAACAGTCGAGTTCGGGTTGTTTGACCTTCTTTGTCAGGATCGGAAATTAGTTGCATTCCTTGATAAAGGAAGTGTACACCAATTACGCCTGTAAAGATGAAAATAGCAACATTTAGTAATTTAAAAAATTGGTAATTATTAGTAGTGATCAGGAAAAACAACGTCACTGGTGCAAAAGCAATTAAAAGCGCACTAATCACCGATGCAGCCGTTAATACAACCAAAAAATGCGCTGCTAGGCTGCGCCCAGAACCAAAGAAAATATTAAAAATGTACAAAGTAGGTAAGCAAATTAAAATTGTCAGTAAATAAAGAATTGGTAATTTAATAGCAGCAGATAAAGCTTGAATTGGGCTATGAGATAGACCGATAATTGCTCCATAAATGGCGAAAAATATGGAACTACAAACCAGTAAGGCAATAATTTTATGATGAATTTTGGTGCCTTGGCGAATTTCTTCTAAAAAGGTTTTGCGATCGCGCAAAAGCCCAATTAACACTCCAAAATAATTACCCACTTTAAAAGAATGCTGCATTTTCCCTTCTCCCGGAACCATATTTACATCCTCCATAGCTACATGACAACTTTTAACTTTTCCAGAATGCTTTAGAATTTGCTCCAAAATGTACGTTGTTGCCCTTGGGCGAAGACAGCGCAACAACGTACACAATTAAAATTTGTGAGATTAGCGTAAGTTTTTTGAGTTAAATTTTTCCTATCCAACTTGAGACAGTGCTTGTTGGACTTCGCGAATTTGGCGGAGAGTTTGTTGCATAGCCTCTTCATCTCCAACTTCCCGGAACAAAGACAATGCTTGTTGATAGGAATCCATTGCTTTTTGCTGGCGATTCAGATAACCATAAGTTAAACCAATCATATAATAAGTAACAGCTTTAGTTCTTGGCTGACTCAGAGATTCTTCTATTTTTAAAGCTGTTTGAAAACTGTTTAATCCTTGTTCATATTCTTCTTGTCCCAGGTAAACCATACCTAAATTACGGAGAACAATTGCTTCACTACGGGGAGTTTTTAATTGCCGAAAAAGTGCCAAAGATTGTTGATGATAATCAAGTGCTTGCTGATATTTTTCTTGTCTTCTATAAACAACACCCAAATAATCTAAGTATGCAGCTTCATTAAAGCGATCGTTCAACTTACGGCTAATTACCAACGCCTTTTCATAAGCAGATTGCGCTTGAGGATAATCTTGCAAATCTTCGTAAATCATCGCCAATCGATAAAGAGTTAACATTTCTCCCTGACTGTAACCAAGTTTCCGCATCATTCCTAAAACTTGGGTAAAAGTTTGTAATGCTTCTGAAAATTGTTGTTGTTTGTACTGTTCTAATCCTTGTTCATACAATTGAGTCGCTGCTTCTAATTTAGAATTATCTGCTTGCGCTTGGATAACAGGTGTTTTGACATTTGTAATTGCAGAAACTGGAGTAACCAAAGCAATTACTAAAGTTAAAGAAATCAAGCTGAGATGTTTAAAATTAAATTTCATAGTCCCTACATCCAAAGTCAGTTGTAGAAAGATTTGTTTGCCTGTCTACTCCTCTATATGTCTGGGTGAAAACGACCTATGCAGTTATGCTGGAAAAATTTTTTAGACTAAGAATATCTTTTAATTTTGTTGTCTCTCCCTGACATACCCAAGCACCCCAATAAAACCAAACCCGCGTGCCAAATTATCAAAAAAACGCTCCATTAATAAGGCAGTTGCTTTATCTAAAACGGGCCACAAACTCATTACCGCGCCTGCTTCCCCGTAAAATTGGCTAAGTCACTCCCGAAATCCAAGCGCAAATTCAGACTTTATCGATTTCACAAATAGAAGACTTGGCAGAAGCACTATTAGATTTCTGCCAACCCTCAGATTTAACTACTTGGTTGCAAAATTACCAATCATAGACAAAGCTTTCTTCAGTCCGCGTAGGCGGACTTAGTTTGTGTAGCTGCGACTTCAATCGCCTAGATTCTAACCAACAAACATTTGCCGTGTAACCTTCCCTAGTCTACGATTAAGGTGAATTGGCGCTATCTTTCCGGCTACCGATGGAATACTGGGAATTTCTCATTCAAAAAGAAAACGATCGCTCTTGGCAATCCCTGAAATCACCCGAAGTTGAGCTTCCTGAAGGCAGGTATCGTCTTGTAGTGCGTTCCAACCGTGCAGACACCGATATAGACATTCGCATCATTCACCACTCAATCCACGAAAACCCGCCTAAGCGTAGGTTACAAAAGCGATCGCGTCGCATCAACTCCGAAGGGTTAATGGTGCTGATTCCTTTTACCGATCTCGCTCCGGGAATTTGGGAGTTTCGTTGTTTGCCAGATTTGTTTGAAGATTTAATGGGAGAATCTTGGCAAAAAACCCTCAAATTAAATATTTTGCCCCCTGATCCTCAGCCAAAATCAGCAAAAGATGGTAATACGGGAGTAGGAGAACAGGGAAAAATTGGCGATTTAACCATTTCTCATCAATCTAAAATTCCAGTTTCTAGTATTAAATCTGCGACCCCCGATCCTTATCCTTTGCGCTTAACTCTCAAGCAAGAAACATACATGGCGCGTGCTGGACAATCAATTAATTTAGCAGGATATGTAGAACTGCCAAATCCAATTGAAAATCAGGAGACTGAGGAAGAATTAGCATTAACAGGAGAAATGCGAATTCGTCTACGCGATCCCCAAAGTGGACAAGTTTTAGCCCAACGTCAGCAGCAATTAACCACACAGGAAATACCTTTTTCTTTTGCTTGCAACATTCACATTCCAGCCCACAGTAAAACTCATTTACTGTTAGGTGAAGTTACTATTTATGATGTGCCAGAAATACCAAATGATACTCCATTGGTTCTGGCAAGTAGATCTTTTAGTATTACCGCAGATTTAGACGATTTACTGAGTGCGATCGCAGATAACTTCCATGAAACAGAAGTCTTGGAAATGTCCGCAAATCAATCTAAATCAGCAGCTTTAGACTTAGCAGCATATAACCAAGCCACCACCCCAACAAATCTGAATTTTCCAGTTTTTCAACCCGGTGGCAAACAAATTTTACCACCACAAATCTATCAACCAGATTTGATCAGAAACCCAATTAAAAAGATAGAATTGCCAAGTTTTGGGAATTTTGGCAATCCTGAAGCAACTCCTGAAACAACGGAAAGTTCGGAAATAGAATCAAAAGAATCAACAACTTTAACGGAAGAAAGTATTACTTCTGAGATGGATACAGAAGCAGCAGAAATTTCCGATCGAGTTACTGTTGATGAAGATTCAAACGTACCCGAAACAGAACCAGCTAATATTGATACAGCTTTTCAATCTTTAAAATTAGAAGAGCGTTTTTGGTCGCGTCTAAATGCGATCGCCGCAGATGCAGAATTATCCACAGAATTAACTAAAGATCCGGTTTTTGAAGACATAGAAGAAGAAACCGAAACTCCTGCTGCTGCTATTTATACTGGCCCAGATGCCGAATTAGCCGCAATGGAGTTTGTTGTAGAAGAAGAACAACCAGGAAAACCAGAAAATAGTCTTAGTTCCCTTGGCGAAAGTTCTGGTGATGAAACTGAAGTGGAAGCTTTACCAACCCCAGAATTAGATGTACCAGAAGGAGAACTAACCGCCGGACAACAAATTCGGGTGCGAGTCAAAGTACCAATGCGACAACCCCGACTCGGTGTAAAGTTTTGGGTAGTAGATTTGCAAACGCGATCGCTCGTAGAAGGCCCACACTGGTTAGGTGATTTTTATTTCGACGCTTGGGGCAACTTAGAAACATCTTTCCAAATGACAGTTCCTTTCGGTTGCTTAGAAATTCGCTTTGAAGCAATTTCCTCCGACATTTCCACCAAACAAGAAAGTCACAAAGCCCAAGTTAATCGCAGCGTCGTTCCCCCAGACTTACCCCAGTTTTCCGAAGACTTAAATAGTTTGTGACGGAAAGGCTTCAAGGGCAGAAGGGCAGAGGAGAATTAAATTGTCCCCTTGTCCCCAGTCCCTAATCCCAAATCCCAAAAAAATTAAAAACCGCTTCTCCTAATTTTAGGTAAGCGGTTTTTTTGCGAAAATTTAAACTTAGATAATTCTTACAAAGAAGAACCTAAACCAGCGTATGCACCATAGAAGAAAATGCCGACAACGGTGATTACGCCTAAACCTGCTACGGTAGCAACAATCCACAAAGGAATTCTTCCACTTCCAGACACAGCATTACCTCCTATTTAAACAACAACTTTCTATTTTTTGAAACAGAATATCACTGAAAACCAGTTAGTTAAAGAAATAACTGGAGAACAACAAACCAAGAACGAAAATCAAGAGTAAACCCAAATAAAGAGCCGTCCGGGTTAACTCAACTGGTTGATTATTAGGATTCGGGGTACGAGTAGGCATTAGTTTCTCCTAGCGTTGAATGAATTGCATAGCGGCGATCGCGCCCAGGAAGAAAACTGTAGGTACAGCCAGTGTATGTACAGCCAGCCATCTCACAGTAAAAATCGGATAAGAAACGGGTTGATTCGAGGGAGTATTCATATTTCGCTACCAATGATTAAAAACTACTTACCAGAAAACTCTTGAATTTGGTCTTTTGCTTGATAACGATCGTTAATGATCGGCAATTCTTGACGAGTTTGAGTGTAATACTCATCAGGACGAGGGGTGCCAAAAGCATCGTATGCTAACCCAGTGCTCACAAACAGCCAACCAGCAATAAACAACATTGGGATAGTAATGCTATGAATTACCCAATAACGAATACTAGTAACAATGTCCGAAAACGGACGCTCTCCAGTAGTCCCGGCCATTCTTCATCCTCCAACAACAAGATCAAAGCTTAAACAAATGATACGAAATATTAAACACTCTCACAAGACAAGATTGAGAATGTTTAAGCTGCGCCAACAATATTCGGGTTATATTTCAGCACAGTGCCATTCTGACCGATAATAAATCCTTGCTCTGGACTCAGAAACACGATTCGGTAAAGATTAGACGGCACATCTTCCACCTGACGGTCTTTTTCCCAAGTTTTTCCACCGTCTAAGCTGCGAAGTAAATTCCCGCTACCACCAGCCACCCAAAGTTCGTCAGGAGTGCGGTAAGCTACATCCAGCAAACCCCAGCTGGTGGAAAACTCTGGATAATCAGCATCTAACCATACTTCTGGATCTTTAGGGTCAGTAAATTGCAGTTGACCACCACGAGCTAACATCCACAATCTACCATCGCTGGTGAAACCCATGTTTTGCACTCGGCGAGAACTGTTGCGGTTATGCTGTACCCAGGCACTTTGCCCCGGTTCCCAAGTCGAGTAAAAATTTCCCCGTGAGGAAACCGCCACATACTTACCATCAGCCGAACGCGAGATATTTCGCACTACGCCGACAGCTTCTTCCACCATTGCTTTCCAGGTTTTACCGCCATCAGCTGTCCGGTAAATTGCGCCTACATCAGTAGTCATTTCTGCCGAGTTTGGGCTAAGGGCAAGCACAGTATTAGGATTACCTGGAAGCTTTTGGCTCAAAGTAATCTGTGACCAAGATTGTCCCTCATCAGTGGTGTGTAACAACAGGGAAGGTTGTCCAGCAATCCATCCTTCTTTGCCAGAAAAACTGACTGAACTAAACCGATACTTTTGCTCACCTAAATCTAGAACTTTTGGTTGCCACGTTTTGCCGCCATCAGTGCTTTCTAGCAAAGTGGTGTTGCTTCCCACTATCCAGCCGTGATTTTTGTCTTCAGTAAAAGCAACATCTGACAGGTTACTTTCTGTGGGTAAATTGAGGATTTCCCAAGGATTGTCGCTGATAGTGGGTACTTTACTACAAGCTACACAAAGCAGGACAACTGCTAGCAGCACTCCTAATTTTTGCAAATTTCTTAATAGCGATCGCATTTTTGCCCAGTATTCTCTAACTTGTCTTGCCTAGTTTTTCTGCCAAACTTTTAATCTTCTCAAAATCAGCCAATTTTTCATCCTACGGCATCGGGGATGTTGTAAGGCCGAAGCACTCTAGCAAATATCTTTAGGTTCACAACCAACAAATTATTGCCAGAATGCTTCGCCCTACTGTGAATGCCAAAGCTTATCATTGTAATCCATACAGACTGAGGAAGAACAAAAAGCCCAGTGCCAAGGCACCAAAAATCAGGAGATTTTTTTGTGTGGGTGTAAGAGTATTAACACCGAAGCCATAGCCATAATTAGACTTAAATCCCGATGCAGTTCCTTTTGGCCCAATATTTTGGAAGGCTTGCTGCCGCACGCCACAAACGGGACAGCGCCAATCTGCTGGCAATTGCTCAAAGGGAGTTCCAGCAGCAATATCGTTCTTGTCGTCTCCCTTTTCCGGCTCATAAACATAGCCGCAGGCATTACACTCATATCGATCCAACGGATTCGGATCAACAGCTTGGTTGGTCATTGCTCTCTTTGGATTATTAGAAAAGCAGGCGGAAATATTAAAATATCTGTTACAGATTATGACATATTATGTCTTTCTGGCTCAGAAGTTGAAGAAATGGGGAGATGGGGAGAT
>NZ_JADEWG010000256.1 GCF_015207735.1 [Phormidium] sp. LEGE 05292 | reverse complement strand
GGGGTGGGGTTAAATATGCGGATGGCGAGACTCGAACTCGCAAGGCAAAGCCACACGCCCCTCAAACGTGCGCGTATACCAATTCCGCCACATCCGCGTAGGAAACAATATTAGCGTAAATCGGTTCAGAATATCAACTATAACCCAAAAAATTCTCCGATGCCTGCGGAAAACCCAAAGCTGGCACACATTTAAAGATAAGTGTCCCCGACAGCATGGTAGGATTAACACCCGAACACAAAAAGCTGCTTTTCCTCCAGGGCTAGGTTTAACCAGAGAGAAGCAGCCAAAGTTGCTTCGATGCAAACGTTAACGACTTGCCACTGCCCTCGCCAAAAGCCGGAAAATGCCTTTTTCAAAGATTCTAATTGCCAATCGGGGAGAAATAGCCCTTCGGATTCTCCGCACCTGCGAAGAGATGGGAATTGCTACCGTTGCAGTTCACTCTACCATTGATTCTCAAGCCTTGCACGTCCAACTTGCCGACGAAGCTGTTTGTATAGGTGAACCTCCCAGCGGTAAAAGTTATTTAAACATCCCAAACATTATCGCCGCTGCTTTAACGCGCAACGCTACGGCAATTCATCCGGGATACGGCTTTTTAGCCGAAAATGCCCGATTTGCCGAAATTTGTGCCGATCATCAACTAACATTTATTGGCCCCAGCCCCGAAGCAATCCGGGCGATGGGCGACAAATCCACCGCCAAAGACACCATGAAACGGGTAGGAGTTCCCACCGTTCCCGGAAGCGACGGCTTACTCACCGATGAACAAGAAGCGATGATTATCGCCCAGAAAATCGGCTACCCGGTGATGATTAAAGCCACAGCGGGCGGTGGTGGTAGAGGAATGAGATTAGTTAAAGATCCAGAAGACTTTTCTAAACTATTTCAAGCCGCCCAAGGGGAAGCGGAAGCCGCCTTTGGAAATCCTGGCGTTTATTTGGAAAAATTCATTGAACGCCCCCGTCACATTGAATTTCAAATCATGGCAGATTCCTACGGTAATGTAATTCACTTGGGAGAACGGGATTGTTCCATTCAACGGCGACACCAAAAACTGTTAGAAGAAGCCCCTAGCCCCGCCCTTAGCCAAGAATTACGGGAAAAAATGGGCAAAGCGGCGGTTATGGCAGCTAAATCGATTAATTACGTTGGCGCGGGAACTGTAGAGTTTCTCTTAGACCAATACGGTGATTTCTACTTTATGGAAATGAACACCCGGATTCAAGTGGAACATCCCGTAACGGAAATGATTACCGGATTGGATTTAATCGCTGAACAAATCCGCGTCGCCCAAGGGGAAAGACTCAGTTTAACCCAAGAGGAAGTGGTTTTGCGGGGTCATGCGATCGAATGCCGAATCAACGCCGAAGACCCAGATTATAACTTCCGTCCCTCTCCTGGGCGCATTAGCGGCTACTTACCGCCAGGGGGTACAGGTGTGCGGATGGATTCCCACGTTTACACTGATTACGATATTCCGGCTTACTACGATTCTCTCATCGGTAAGTTGATTGTTTGGGGGCCCGATCGCCAAAGCGCCATTCAACGCATGAAACGCGCCCTACGAGAATGCGCCATCACCGGATTACCCACCACCATTGCTTTCCATCAAAAGATTTTGGAAAACCCCTACTTTCTCAAAGGTGAAGTTTACACTAACTTTGTTGAGCAGATGATGATGCGATCGAATCGGTAATGGGTAGTGGGTAGTGGGTAGTAAAAGGGACAAGGAGACAAGGAGACAAGGAGACAAGGGGACAAGGTAAGGCTTTAAATTAAATGTACTCTTTACCCTTTCTTGCCTTCTGCCTTTCCCCTTAGCCCATCATCCGCAACAACCCTTGCTGACCAATTAAAATTTCTCGTAGCAAGCTACAAATTCCTACCCAAATAATCGGGCTAATATCTACACCGCCCAAAGGTGGCACAATCTTTCTCGTCACCACTAAAAAAGGTTCTGTAGGCCAAGCGGCTAAATTCCAAGGAAAACTATTGAGGTTGATTTGGGGATACCAAGTCAGCACGATCCTGATAATAAACAGGAAAATCATTAATGCCAACAGCAAACCCAGCCCTAAGCTAACAATGTCAATACCAGTCATAAGTCTTTAAGTAAATTGTCAAAGTGGATACTTTTTATCAGAGTACGACAGTTAGGATGGTGCGTTAGTCATAACGTAACGCACCCTACGACTATTTTAAGTTTTATTAATTTTTTTATCTAATTCTTTAATTTATGCTTCAGTCAGCATATCCTATGAGTTTGTCATCATCCTTGACAGCAGCACTTTTCAAGGTTGTAGCAGCTGGTTAAAATTAAAAGACGGTATCGTTTTGTAAAAATAGAGGCGCGGATATGACTCCTTCTTTAGCTAACTTTTTGTGGAGCTTGGTTGCAGGTTTTGTGATTGTGGTTGTTCCTGTAGTAGTTGGACTAGTCTTTATTAGTCAAAAAGATCGGATTCAGCGCTCTTAAGAAAGCTGATTTACCATAAACCAGATAATATTTTCAGGGACGCTAAAGAAAAATCTCAGTAAACAGCGTCCCTTCTGTTCTATATATGGGGCAGTAGGATTGGCTGATTTTCTTAAAGGCCAGTTTCAGACTGGTTCAAGCTAAAAACTAGGCTGGTCAAGCTACATTGGAGATGTCAAGCCTGACTCACTGCCGTAGAACTAACTTCGGAGAGATACAATGCTCAATTTTGGGCAGTCATTTGCCACTTTTCTCGGTATTGCACTAGCTGTAGCTGGTGTAGGACTCTATTTTCTCAGGTCAGTTCGCCCGGAACTTGCCAGAGATCATGATATTTTCTTTGCTGCCATTAGCTTAGTATGCGGGTTAATTCTCCTGTTTCAAGGATGGCGCTTAGACCCAATTTTGGCTTTTAGTCAATATCTATTGGCGGGAACTGCGGTTTTCTTTGTCGTGGATAACTTGCGGTTACGGGGTGTGACAACGGAACAAGCTAAACGCAATACGCCGATCGTAGATGAAGAACGACCCGTCAGCCAGAAGTATCGAGTATATCAAGAAGCAGAATTGGATGAATTAGAACTAGAACCAGACGAAGAACTACCAGTTTCTCGTCGCATCAGAGGTAGCCGTGACTCGCGGAGTTCCCGCAATGACTATGATGAACCCCGTCGCCGTTCCTCCAGCCGTAGCAGTAGCCTAGCTGAACGAGACAAAGACAGGGATAGATTAAGCTCTAATGATGCTCCCACACGCAAACGCCGTTCCCGTCCTGAATCTCGTTCTGTTGAACCACCTGTAGATGATTGGGGTGTTAGGGATGTGGAAGAAAGACCTGTTCGCAGTTCTTCCCGTCGTCCCCCTAGAGATGATTTCGATAATTCGGAAACGGTTCCAACTCGTTCTAGAAAACGTCGTTCTCCAGAAGATATTTCTCGGAGGGAAGATCTGGAAAATCTATCATCTAAAGCATCAGATGATTATGTAGATTATCAACCGATCGATCCCAAAGACGACAACGACGATCCAGCAAATTTTAGATAAATTGGCGGTCGCTAAACAAGCCGGACATCTTGGCTAAGAAAAGTAACTTTTGAACAGAGAACAAATATTTCTCTTACCTTGTCCCGGCTTGAGTTAGTAGCCGATAAATTGCAGGTGCAACAGAAGTGATAAATGTCTAAGTCTTTACCCAGCAATGGTTGTAATGGGGAATAGGCTTGAGTCTGGCTGGGTTGGTTGGAGAAGAACAACCAGCCCTCCTGGGGAGTAGGCGAACTCCAGGCGCACCAGTTCCGCTCAAAGATGGGGGGATGGTGAGAAAAAACGGATGGATTACTTCTGCCGTAATGCACTAGATAACTTAGAAGTTAAAAATTTAAAAAGGTTTTATTTTTATTTTTATTAAGTAAATTGTAAAAATAGATGCTGTGAACAATAAACAGTGATAATTTTATGTCTCCAACTACCAACTACCAATTACCAGCTACTAACTAACGTTAGAAAATAAAAAGGTTATAACGGTATTATCTGGATGTCTCCAATTGGAGACATTTTTCCTCAGTAAAAAAACTGGCATCAGCCACATAACAAATACCACAACTACTATTAAATCGTCATCTCAGGATGAACACTAAACTTTTAACTTTAGCTGCATCCAGCATAATAGCTGCCAGAACAACATTAGGGGTTTTTGGCATTAGTTCGTTAGCTGTGACTACTCCGCTTTGGCTGAATGCTACTCCCGCATCAGCACAAGCTACTGACGAACAAACTAACGTCCGTGTATATCAAAAAGCTAGTCCGGCTGTAGTGTCGATCGCTGTACCCAACGGTTCTGGCAGTGGTAGTATTATCAGTCCAGATGGCTTAGTTTTGACTAATGCCCACGTTGTCCAGGGTGCTTCCGGGACTGTAACTGTAACTTTAGCAGATGGTAGACGTTTGCCAGCAGATGTGGTAGCTTTTGGCGATCGCGGTTTGGATTTAGCAGTTTTGAAAATTCGCTCTCAAAATAACCTTCCCACTGTTCCTTTAGCACGTTCAGCAGTACAAGTAGGACAACGAGCTTACGCCATTGGTAATCCCTTTGGTCGCTTTCAGGGTACTTTTACAGTGGGAATAGTTAGTCGGATCGATCGCGAAAGGGGCTTAATTCAAACTGACGCAGCCATTAACCCTGGTAATTCCGGGGGACCTTTACTTAACAGTCAGGGAGAATTAATTGGCGTTAATACGGCTATTTTTACTAATAGTCAAGCCGGAGGGAATATTGGGATTGGATTTGCGATCGCGATCGATCGAATACAGCCTTTCTTAACCTCCGTTCGTCAAGGAACCGCTTCTCGCGTCGCTCAAACAGTCCCTCGTACAAGACGCTCTACCAACCCCCCACAAACATTGGCACTCAATGGTGAACTAATTACCGCTAAATTAGGCCCTGGAGATAACGTCTTACCCGTAGATAACAGTTTCTTTAAAGCATACAGGTTTGAAGGTCGCGCTGGTCAACAAGTCAGAATAGACATGGTAAGTCGGGAAATCGACCCCTTTTTAATTCTAGTAGCGCCTAATGGTCGGACATTAGCCCAAGATTACAACTCAGGCGGTAACGGAAATGCCCGAATTGTTACTAGCTTACCAATCTCAGGCACTTACCTTTTAATTGCTAACTCCTACCAAGCCGGAGAAGTCGGATCTTTTGGTCTGAGAGCGATGACATCGGGTGCTGCTTTGAGAAATCCCAATGCCTCAAGACAAACCAGATCTGCCATCCAATTACAAGGTACTCTTGGCCCTGGTGCTCCTATACTTCCTTCTGATGGCAGTTGGTACAGATCCTACACTTTTGATGGTGTCGCTGGTCAACCCATCAGAATTATTTTAGAAAGCTCTGAATTTGACACTTATTTGGCACTTCTAGGGCCAGATGGTCGTAAGGTTGCAGAAAATAACAATGTGGGCAGAAATAATCCAAATTCTGCTCTCAATCTGACTTTGCCCACTTCCGGCACTTATCGCGTCATTGTCAACGCCAGCGAACCAGGTGCAGGCGGTAGATATCGTCTCATCATTCGTTAAACAGCGAACAGGAATAAGGAGATGGGGAGATG
>NZ_JADEWG010000255.1 GCF_015207735.1 [Phormidium] sp. LEGE 05292 | reverse complement strand
CTCCCCATCTCCCCATCCCCCCATTCCCTCATCTCCTCTGCTCTAAAACTAACTAAGTCCGGTTAACTTTCTTTGCCAAATAATCATATTAGAACCAATTACCGGAGAACGAGCTACCAGCCTACCTTGAGTATCATAAATTTCCAACTTTTCAAAGTCCAATTTTTGAGAACGTTGCCACATATCAGCAGCTAATTGATCCTGTTTAGCTGAATCAAAAGTGTACCAATCATTAGCTACTTGGAGGCTTAAAAAATTATTGGGAAAATCAGCTTTAATTCCCACAATTAAACCATTAGCAAATTCACTGGCAATATCAGCAACTTGGTTTTGAATTGCCGCAATTAAAGTTTGTTCCGGTGTCAATACAGGCGGTGGTGGTGGTAGAGTTTCTATTGGTTTAGGTGGTTCAGGTTCTGTTAATTCCAGCGGCGCTTCAATTCCTGATGCTACCTTTTCCTCTTCTGGTACAGGAGTAAATACAGGAGTTTCCGAGGGCGTGGTAATTTCTGACGGTACAGGAATTTCTGAAACTGGGATATCTTCCAGTGGTGTTGTCACCTCTGGGGGAATGGTAGTTTCTGGTGGTATTGTTACCTCTGGGGGAATGGTAGCTTCTGGTGGTGTTGTCACCTCTGACGGTGTGCTAGGAATTGTGGGGGGAACTTCAGCGACTTGTGCTGGTTTTCCGGGCGAAAGGAGGGAATTTACCCATAATATGAGGATTAATATTAGAGCGATCGCACCAGTCAACACCGTATCATTAGGCAACTTTTGCCGCACCGACTCCGGCAAAATCTGACGTACCTTCGTCAAAAACGCCTTCCACAAACCCCAAATTTTACTCAAAAAACTCGGCTTTTTCGCCACAGGTGCAGCCTTAGCCGGAGTTTCCGCCTTTGACACAGGCGCAGGAGTCGTTGCTGCTGCTAACGTTTCCCCCTCTGACACAGGCGCAGGTATCGTTGCTGCTGCTAACGTTTCCCCCTCTGGAGTCGGAACAATTATTTCCTGTGCTGGTAAAGTTTCCGCCATCAGATGAGGAACAACAGTCGTCGCTGCTGGTAACGTATCTGTCAGCGGACTCGGAACAGTTAATTCCGCTGCTGATAACGTATCTGTTAACGGACTGGGAACAGTTAATTCCTCAGCTGGTAACGTATCTCTCAGCGGACTCGGAACAGTTAATTCCTCAGCTGGTAACGTATCTGTTAGCGGACTCGGAACAGGCATAGCTGTTTCTGGTGGCAAACTAGCAGCAGAGGGTATAGTGTCCTGAGTGCTAACTTCTGGCTGCTTTGGTTGATCTTGTGACATGAAATCTTTTCCTGGGCGAACCACAACAGATTCAGGACTTACGCAACTGGCACAATCTTATGATGCGTCAGACCTAGAATCTTTAAAATTAAGGGAGGTTTTAGCTTTTCTGATGCACCTTACAAATATGTAAGTGTGACAGTGTTAGTCCTAAGATTCTTACAGGAAGCTCTCTCCTCACCTAAATCTATCATTTGGTATTCTGCTTTTGAGCGAGTTATTGAGTTTAAGAATTAATTATGAAATTTAATCGTCGTCAGTTCCTAACTTTAGGCGGCTTAACTGGTTTGGGATTAAGCTTTTTAGGTAAACTTTTGCAAAGTTCCCCAGCCGAAAGTGCAGATACGCAATTATCCAACACAGTCTCGGAATTAGCCACCCCGACAACACCACCCCTGTTCAGATTCGTTTCCGTCGCCGATACGGGTACTGGTACGCAAAATCAGTATGCTGTAGCGGAAGCCATGTCTCGCTATCACCAAAAAAATCCCTACAATTTAGTAATTTTGGCAGGAGATAACATTTACAATTACGGGGAAATCGAAAAAATTGAGGCAGTTTTTGAGCGACCTTATCAATATTTATTGAAAAAAGGAGTAAAATTTCAGGCTTGTTTAGGTAATCATGATATTGTCACAAAAAATGGCGATCCTCAAGTTCAATATCCTGGTTTTAATATGCCAAGTCGCTACTATACTTTTCGCCGTGACTCCGTACAATTTTTTGCTTTAGATACTAATAGTAATGCCGATTGGAAAAATCAGTTGATTTGGTTAGAGAAAGAACTAAGTCGCAGCAATGCGCCCTGGAAAATTGTGTTTGGGCATCACCAGATTTATTCCTCTGGCGTTTATGGGGTGAATCAACCGTTTATTAAGACTTTGACTCCGTTGTTCCAAAAGTATAAAGTCCAACTTTATATTAACGGTCATGAACACAGTTATGAGCGTACTCGTTCTATTAATGGCACAACGTACATGATTACTGGTGGAGGTGCAGGAACTCGCCCAGTGGGACGTTCTGAGTGGACGGAATATTCAGCAAGTCGCTTGAGTTTTGCAGCTTATGAGGTGTATGGCGATCGAATTTTGATTAGCGCCATTGGTACAGATAATTTAGTATTTGACAGAGGTGTGATTAGTTTGTAGGTTTTGTTGGATAGTTTAGTATCACAAAGGTTTACAAACGTCAAATGCTCTTGCTCTCAAATGTAAACTTGAAATAAAATGCTTGATTTATAGTACATTTGTACCTACAATATATATGATTAAATTAATCACCGCTCTTATATTCAGGTTTAGAGGTGTTTTTGTGAGCCGGAACAAGGTAGTAAGACCATTTTTAAAGTGGGCAGGAGGTAAGAGACAATTACTACCTGAAATCAAAAAGTATTTGCCTAAAATTCGGAGTAATAATGTATATTACGAACCTTTTTTAGGAGCAGGAGCGCTTCTTTTTGAATTGCAGCCAACCAAGGCAGTTATAAATGATAGTAATACTGGACTCATAAGTTGTTACACAGTTATTAAAGATTGGGTAGAAGAATTAATTTTGGATCTGAAAAAACATAAAAATGATCCAACATATTACTATGAGATAAGGGACTGGGATAGATCTGATGATTATCAGAATATATCATTAGTGGAAAAAGCATCACGAATAATATATCTTAATAAAACTTGTTACAATGGGCTTTTTAGAGTTAATTCGCAAGGGCAATTTAATGTACCATTTGGTAAATACAAAAATCCAAATATCTTAGAAGATGCTGTTCTAAGAGCAGTAAGCAATTATTTAAAAAATAATGATATTAAAATCTTAAATACAGATTTTCAGGAAGCCGTCAAAACTGCTAAAAAAGGTGATTTTGTATATTTTGATCCACCTTACGATCCTGTTTCAAATACGGCTTCTTTTACTGGTTATGATATTAATGGTTTTGACAAAAACGATCAAAAGAGATTAAAGGAAGTTTTTATAGATTTAACAGAGAGAGGTTGTAACGTCATGCTTAGTAATTCTTTAACACCCTTTACAGAAAGTTTATATAGAGAATATTCTTACATAAAAGTAAACGCAACCAGGAATATTAATTCCAATGCTCTAAAAAGAGGTAGGGTAGAAGAAATTTTAGTACTAAATTATCAACCATAAAAATATGCCATCAAACAACGACAAAACAAAAAACGATAAAGCTTGGGAGGAGATTTTTGAAGAAGATAAAATTTTAGAACATATAGCTAAGTGTGGCTACTATGAAATAGATTCTGAACGGATCAACAAAGTAAGGCAAAGTAGATTAATGGCTAAGTTTGATCATTATGTAAATTTACCTAAAATCTTTAAATCTAGTCATCTCTCAATTTTGCCAATTTCCAGATCGAAATACTTGATTGGTTATTTTGATACCCATTACAAAGTTGAATATAGTAATTCAGTTGAGATAATACCATTTGAATTTCCTGAGCAAGTAGAAAGTGTAGATTATGCCAATTTATATTCTGAAAGTTCAGCATTACACTGTGCTTTTCTAACGAAAATTATAGATGATTTAGCAGGTGAAGAGACTATTTATACCGTGTCAGGTAGAATGTCTACAAAAGAATTTAACTTTAAAATTAAAAGCTCAAAAAATGAAAAATATTACCCAATAAATGTCGAAAATGCCCAGTGTGAAATAGACGGAGGATTTGAGAGTGAAAATTACTTTTTATTAGTAGAGGCTAAAAATTATTCCATTGACGACTTTATGATCAGACAGCTTTATTATCCATACAGATTATGGTCAAGTAAACTTTCTAAACAAGTTATTCCTGTTTTAATGACTTATTCTAATGATATGTTTAGCTTTTTTATATATAAATTTGATGATGCTTTAGATTATAACTCATTGAGTTTAGTAAAACAGAAAAACTATATTATAGCACCGGAAAATATCCAATTAGAGGATGTTAATAATATTTTTAAAAAAATTAATTTAATTGCTAAAAAAGATGATGTTCCTTTCCCACAAGCTGATAATTTTGAAAGAGTAGTAGATTTATTATCACTTTTAGTAGAAAGAGATTTGACTAGAGATGAAATTACAGAAAATTATCAGTTCGATGTTAGACAAACAAATTATTATACTGATGCGTGTAGATATATTGGATTAGTGAATAAGTATAAAAAATCAGGATTTTTTTGTCTTACTGATGAAGGAAAAGATATTTTAAGTAGACACCAGAAAAATAAGTACATTGCTTTGATTAAGAAGATTTTAGAACATGAAATTTTTTATAAAACTTTTGAATTAAGTATAAAAAAAGGAGAAACTCCATCTCAAGAAGAAGTTTGTAAAGTAATGTTAGACTGTGGCTTAACCCTCAGTTCTACGACAATAGAAAGACGATCGCAGACGGTTCGGAAATGGATAGACTGGATTTGGTCACAGATCGAATAACCTGTTATAGACTAATCCTGATCATTCAGCGTTTACAATTGTTAAATCTAGAGTTTCTTTGAGAGTAGGAGTGACCTGCGTGGACAATCCCGATCTCGCCAAAAAGCGATCGCGAGTAGTACCCTCATTTGATGATATCCCAGAGGCTTTACGGGAAGCGCCAACTACAACAGTAACCCAGCGTCGGAGGCACAACTTCTGGCTAATTACAGGACTAACAGGACTAGGAGTAATTGCTCTGTTTGCTGGTTTTTGGTTCGCCACTTTATTATCTTCAGAGCCAAATATAATTCGTCTCATTAACAGTCTGGGTAAAAATCAGACACCAACTCCCACCTCAGTGGAAACTAGCAAAGTATCGACCAAACAGCCTGAACTCACCAAACAGCCCGATATAGTTGTGGGAAAATCTGGACATTTCGCTTATCAAGAAGCACCAGCCCAACAATTACAATCAATTACAGCCGATGGTAGGATTAAACTACGTCAACCAGCTGCCGAGAAATTTAAAGCAATGGTAGCAGCAGCTAGAGCGCAGGGAATTATTTTAGTACCTATTTCTGGATTTCGTTCTGTAGCAGAGCAGCAACACCTATTTTTTGACGTAAAAGCCCAGCGAGGTCAAGCAGCAGCCGACAGAGCATCAGTCAGCGCCCCACCAGGTTACAGTGAACATCACACAGGTTACGCCGCTGATATTGGCGATGGCAATCTCCCCGCAACTAACTTGAACCCCAATTTTGAAAACACAGCTGCTTTTAAGTGGCTACAAGCAAACGCCGCGCGGTTTAGCTTTGAAATGTCCTTTCCCAAAAATAATTCCCAAGGCGTAAGTTATGAACCTTGGCATTGGCGTTTTGTTGGGGATAGACAAAGCCTAGAAACATTTTACAAAGCCAAAAATCTTAGCCCCAGTCGGAAGTAGGGGCTCCAGGGGCAGGGGGGACAAAGGGACA
>NZ_JADEWG010000254.1 GCF_015207735.1 [Phormidium] sp. LEGE 05292 | reverse complement strand
GAAGAGGTGGGGAGGTGGGGAGGTAGGGAGGTAGGGAGAGTTGTTGATGTAAATTAAGGAACTCCCCCCATCCCCCCATCTCCCCACCTCTTCTGCCTTCTAATTAGTTTCTGCGATCGGCACTGTAAAATGAAACTGACTGCCTCGATCCTTGCCAGCAGACTCGGCCCAAATTTTACCGCCCCAAGCGGTGACGATTTGGCGGCAAATTGCTAGTCCTAAACCTGTACCGCCTGTGGTGCGGCGCAATGCGCCTTCTTCTTGGTAAAAGCGATCGAACACTCTCTCCAATCGATTTGGTTCAATTCCTCTTCCGGTATCCGCCACAGTCACTTCCAGCATTTGATTGCCGTTAGTTTTGGCTTGAACTATCACTTCTCCTTGGGGAGAGGTAAATTTACAGGCGTTATCTAGGAGTTTATTGAGTACCTCCACTAACCATTCCCCATCAGCTTGCACCAAGGGCAATTCTGGCGATACTTCGGCGGTAATTTGCGGCAATTCTTCCTTGGTACTCCGCACTCTCGTACTGCTGAGGGCTAAGTCCACACATTCTTGGACTTGTAGGGCTTCGGGATGCCATTGTACTCGACCGCTTTCTAATTGCGAAAGGGTAAGAAAGTCTTGAATCAGTTTCCGCATTCTTTCTCCGTCAGATAATGCTGAGTTCAACATGATCTGTCGCAGTTCTGCTGGCATATCTGGTTCGCTGGCTAAACTTTCCAGGCAAACTTGAATGGTAGATAATGGAGTTCGCAATTCATGTCCGGTAATGGCAATTAGATTGCTGCGAGTACGTTCTAATGCTTCTAATTGTTCGTTTAGGTCTTCTAGGTTAGCGTAAGCTTCGGCTTGAATTAAGGCAACTCCGAGTTGAGATGCGATCGCTTCTGTTAACTCTAGCGCCTCTTCTTCCCACTCATGCGGTACTGTACCGCAATGATGTAACTCTACCATCCCCAACAATCTACCTTTATCCAACACTGGCACTAACAACCAAGAAATAATCCCAAAGCGTTGCACCAAATTTTGCAATACTGGTGAATTTTGCACCCGCGCATCTATCTGCGTATTTGCCACATAAACTCTTTCCTGCTTTGCTACCACTTCTTGAAACAAGAGATTTTCTTGTAACGGCCAATTTTCTCCCGCTAACGAGCAAACTCCATGACTCAAAAATTCATGCTTATTTGTTGCTAATTTGTCTGTTTGTTTACAACGGTAAATTAAACACCGACAAACCTGCATAGCTTGTCCTAACTCTTCTGCGGCTTTTTTTAAAATTTCATAAGTGTTGAGTGATTGGCGAATTGCTGCCGTAATCGAATTGACTAAGCGTTCTTTACGTTCTTGTTCGGTAATTGATTTATAAGCTTTCAATAATTTATATTGACCTGCTTGCAAATAGGTAACTAAACGCTGCACGAAAGGATCGGGATTGGCAATAGGAGATTCGGCGGATTCCCTCATCCTGAGTTGCGTTTCTTTTACTTGTAAAAACTGTTTCTGCGCTCGCTTAATTTTAGTTTTTAACTCTGGTCGGTAAGCTAAAATTCGCTTTAACAGTATTTCAGCAGCTTTTTTGGTGACTTGGCGATCGAATGTCCAAATCCCTTCAAATCTGCGCGAGGTATCTATATCGATTAAATTTTCCTCCGTTTCTGCCAATGTTGGCGCTGGGCATTCGTGACAGACAAGACAACTGGCGTAATGTTTTCCAATCACTACCAAATGCCATTCCTGCGTTAAGCTATCCTCTGGGTCAAAAGCTACCATTTCATAGCGATCGTAACCACTAGTAAAGCTAGTTTCTGGTGCCGCTAGTACGTAGATTTGATCGCTTTTTTCGGCGATTCTCTGATAACGGTGCGCTTCCTGACGGTAAAAGCGTTCTTGCTGAAAACTCGCAATTACTAAAAGGGGGTCTGAACTCGCTAATACTTGGTCTTCCATTGCGTGGGACAGCGCCGTTAAGGAAGACTTGAAGTACATTTGAGGACGCAAATGGGGTAGTTCTTGCAGCAAATCTGCCAGCACAGAATTGTTAATTATCATGGATTTTTTCGATCAAATCCTGGCACAGTCCATGTCTCAGCAGCAAAGTCAGTAGCTTCCGCTTGCGGAAATCGTCTCCGCCTAGAGATGCTTTCAGATTTTAGCTCAAAAGAAATATTGGTTTGCACAATTTTCTCGATCGGTAACTGACTCACTTCTATTTTGTGCCAGAAGGGCTTTCCTGTGAAGTTGACAAGCCGGAATAAAACTTGTTATCTTATATGTAGTCGTAATGAGTACGATTTAGAAGGATACAAACCATCTAGTAGATGGCAAGGAGCAGCACAAGTAGTTAAGTGAAGTTAAATATTGTTGCTTTTATTGAAGAGCATCTTGACAAATAAGGAAGAATAGTATGGTGAAAATAGTTGGCATTGGCGGTAGTTTGCGAGAAGAATCCTATAGTCAGTTAGCACTAGAATTAGTCGCACAAAGAATCGAAGCTTTAGGTGCAGAAGTGGAAATTCTCGACTTACGAGAAATGCAATTACCCTTTTGTAATGGAGAGGATGAATACCCAGATTATCCTGATGTGCAAAAGTTGCGAAATATAGTGCAACAAGCGGACGGGTTAATATTAGCAACACCAGAATATCATGGCAGTGTTAGTGGTGTAATGAAAAATGCCTTAGATTTGATGAGTTTTGCTCAACTCAGTGACAAAGTTACTGGTTTGATTAGTGTTTTGGGCGGTCAATCTAACAGTAATGCTTTGAATGATTTAAGGGTGATTATGCGATGGGTTCACGCTTGGGTGATTCCTGAACAAATTGCGATCGGACAAGCTTGGAAAGCTTTTAGTGACGATGGAAAAATTGCCGATGAAAAACTCTCGCAACGCTTCGATGAATTTGCTGAAAGTTTAGTCGAAAACACACGCAAACTCAGAGCAATTGCCTAACCTTTGCCAGAAATTACCGTAATTTAAGTAAAAAGACGTAGAGCATAAAACAAAGCTCTGCGTCTTTTTAAGTAATCACTATACAAAAATACTTAAATTAACAAGTAACTAGTATATATAAACCGAAAAAACAAATAATTTTTAAGCAAAATATATAATATTTTCAGTACTCAAAAGTTACTAAAAATCCTTAGAAGCATTGCGGTAAAATAATTTCCATGATTAAAATTATTGTTTTCTTATTAATTGGTGGCAATTTTTAAGATTGCATAAAGTTCAACAGTTTAGTCTTGTAATAAAATTGAAACCGCAATAAAGTAGACGGAACGAACAAACTTTAAGACTTAACGTTACTGAGTAAATATGAATATGCAAATTAAACAATTGTTGCCAAAAATCCAGCTAGTATTTCCTCTAGCAGCTAGCTTAACAATAGGAATTTCTACACAAGCAACAGCCGCCAGTCTAGGCGTAGCCTCTGATTACAACGTTTTTACTTTGGGAAATTACAACCAGGTAAGTACCGATGTTGAAGGTAAATTAGCTGTTGGGGGTAACGCAACTTTTACAGGCGGTTTCGCTGTTGGTTCAAAGCTGAGTTCCGGTAGCAGTAACGTGCTAGTAACAGGCGGTAATTTGACTTTGAATAACGGTCAAGTTAACAACGGCAATACCGTCTATGGTGGAACTGCAAATGTATCGGGAGTAGGTTTTCCCAATGGTACACTTAGTAAAGGTAATCCGATCGACTTTAATGCAGCCGGAACCTACCTCAAAGATTTGTCCTCTCATTTGGCTGGTTTAACTCCCACTGGTAGTACCACAGTTCAATCTTGGGGCGGAATTAATCTTTTAGGCAACAGTTCTTCCTTAAATATTTTTAATCTTTCAGGAACGGCTTTATCAAAGACAAACTACTTCGAGCTTAATGCAAATAATAGTTCAACCGTGGTAGTAAATGTTAGTGGTAAAGATGTGTCAATGAAGAACTTTGGCTTCAACCTTATGAACACCAGTAAACAAAAGGTGATCTATAACTTCTATGAAGCAACGAGCCTAGATATTAGCGGAATAGGAATTGAGGGTAGTATTCTTGCTCCTTTAGCAGCTGTCAACTTTAACAATGGTCAAATTAACGGTAACTTAATTGCAGGTTCGCTGACAGGAACAGGTGAGTCTCACAATTATTTATTTAACGGTACTTTGCCAGATATGCCTTCTAAGGAAAATACTAATATTAACCCAGTGAAATCGGTTCCAGAACCATCAACTTTAGTAGGTTTGGGTTTAGTTGGCACACTCTTTAGAATATCCCGTCGTCAACGCAAGAGCTTAAAAACTTATGAGTGCTAAGCTATGATTTTGAGTCAAATTTATTCTTCGTAAAACTTAGGAGATTGCCTGCTTAACTTTTAATTGGATTAAGCAGGCATTTTTTCTTAGTGATGATGGTGGTGATGACCATCATGATGATGATGATGATCGCGATCGTGGTGGTGGTGATGATGAGTAGCTGAATGCAAATTTACCGCCAAAGCTTGTTCAGATAACAAAGCTTCTATTTGGGGATTTGCCCATTCTGCTGCCATTTTCAAAAACTCTGGATTATCGTTAACGCAAGCCATTTGTACATAGTTAACATCTGAGTTTTGACTTTGCAAACCATGAATTATATGATCTACATCCAGTAGAGTTTCGTGATTTTCAGTAGCAAAACCGATCGGCATAAAGACGATCGCTTTTGCACCCAAGTCAATTAAGTTTTGCGCTGCTACAGTAGCATTGGGTTGTGTCCATTCAATTAACGGCGTGTCATGGTTCAACCAACCCACAGAAATTAAAGGATAGCGGTTAATCAGTTTTTCCCGAACTAATTCGTAAAGTGCTTCACTTTCCATAATTCCTGAAGTGAAACCTTTCGCTTTGTGGGGACAACCATGATTCATTAACACAATGCCAATTTGAGAAGGCAAATAAGCATTTGCTAATTCCTGGGCAATTTTTTCTTCTACTAATTGAGCCATCAAATTAATATAATCTGGCTCATTGTAGAAAGAGGGAATGTAACGCATTCCTTTGACCCAGTGTTCTTCATCATCTGCTAATTTTGCCAAGGCTTTGTTAACTTGCTCAACAGCAATACCACTGGTAAAAATCGAATCAACAACTAACAAAGGATAAATCAGGATTTTGTCAAATCCTTCGGCTTTTATTTCTGCGATCACTTGTTCTGGTAAAAAGGGAGCGCAAAAGTTAAAAGCTTTAAAAACTTTAATTTTATCGCCCCATTTCTCCTGTAAATTCTTTTCAATTCCGGCTCTTTGTTGCTCAAAAATCGCGTTGTGCGGGGAAATGAAATGGTCGTGTTGATGTCCCCACTCATGGCGATCGAAAATTGCCAAAATTTTAGCTAACGGTGGATAAATCCAGGTTGGTACTGGGGCAAACTTAGCCGTAAGTAAATTTAATGCTTGTTCGTTGTAATTAGCAAAGTCTTCGTAACTTTCGACTTCACCGTAACCCATCAGTAATACAGCAACCCGATCTTTGGCATTTGACTGTAGAGATGATGCGTCCAGCTTTTCCGGGGTAGCAACCATGTTGGATTCCTCTAGAAAATAATGTCTAAGACAGAGTGGGATTCAGGGTTATGGCTTTTTCCTACAGCTAGTGTCCCGACAAAACGCCACTCATCACTCTAGGTTAACATCCCCTCCCCCAGGATAGGATGCGGTCATCTAATTTACTCTTTCAGGTAGCAGGGTGGGATGGGGAGTGT
>NZ_JADEWG010000253.1 GCF_015207735.1 [Phormidium] sp. LEGE 05292 | reverse complement strand
GGGGAGATGGGGGGAAAATAATTTAACTAAATTATCTCTTCAACTCTTCTTACCTCCTCACCTCCCTACCTCTCCATCTCCTAACCTCCCTACCTCCTTACCTCCCCACATCTTCTTCCCTCAAAAATCTCCCGTCTTAGTTTTGAACCTGTAAGCAAAGCTGGAAGTCTAAATAGGCTGAAACTCACCTAAAATTTTCACTTCTGGTTGCAGAGATAAGGACCAATGACGCTCTACTTGATGTTGTACATAGTGAATCAATTGGAAAATATCGTTTGCTGTAGCTCCACCACAGTTAAGGATAAAGTTAGCATGACGTTCCGCAACTGTCGCACCGCCAATCCGATAGCCTTTCAAACCAGTTTGTTCAATCAACCAACCAGCTTTATGAGGGTTGGGATTGCGGAAAACGCTACCGCAGCTAGGTTTGTTATAAGGTTGTGTACTATGACGCTGTTTTAAGTGTTGAGCAGTGGTAGCAATTACTTTAGCTGGATCGGCACCAGGTTTCAATTGAAAGGTAGCTTGAGTCACCAAGCGTTTGTCCCCTTGTAATAGGGAGGTACGGTAGTTGTATCCTAATTTCTCTGGGGTAAGAATTTCTAGAGAGCCTTTGGGAGAAAGGACATGAGCATCAACCAAAATATCTGCCATGCAACCATTGTGAGCGCCTGCGTTCATGACTACAGAACCACCGACTGAACCAGGAATGCCCACAGCCCATTCTAGTCCTGACCAACCTAATTCAGCGGCTCTCCAAGCTAGACGGACTAAGGGTTCACCTGCTGCTGCTGTTACTTGTGCAGTTTCTTGATCGAAGTAAGCGTAGCGCAGATGGCGCGTGCAGATGACTAGACCGGACAAACCGCGATCGCTAATCAGTAAATTCGAGCCTGCTCCTAAAAGAGTAATTGGTAAATCGTTATTTAATGCCCATTCAAAGCTAGCTTCTAATTCATTTAAATGCTTAGGAGCAACCAACCATTCGGCAGGCCCACCTACCCGAAAAGAAGTAAAACTAGCCAACGAAACTTGAGACTTTACTAAACACTCCGTACCAGGCAAACAAATTTTCTCAGTTTTCATATTATCTGTTTTCCGCCGCTGACCCTGGAATCTGGCGACATTCAGGCCGTTAACGAGGTCTTTTGAGACAGTCATAGCTCCTCACATAAGCTTGTATACCGGAAGGCAAAGAAAATTTTTGTGGCTCAAGCTTAGGCTCTGTGGCGATATTCTTGAGGCATTCCTTGAGCAGTTTGTTCATAACAAGCCACTACTTCGGGAATAATTTGATTCAGGTTTCCTGCACCTAAAAAGATTGCCAGATCGCCAGGCTGAAGATTTTCCGTCAGAAAGCGAGAAACTGCCTTTAAGGAAGGTTGGTAGACTACTTCGGGATGGTGCGCCGCTATTTCTTCGGCGACTCTTTCACCGCTAATATCATTTAATTTGGCTTCTCCAGCACTGTAAATATCGGTGACAACTACCAAGTCAGCACTAGAAAAACATTGACCAAATTCGGTTAAGAAGGTTTGGGTGCGACTGTAACGGTGAGGTTGAAAAATCGCTACAACTCGGTTTTGGGGAAAATCTAATCCATTAGCTTGAATCCGTGCTGCTGCTAGAGTGACGTTGATTTCGCTGGGGTGATGAGCGTAGTCATCAATAAAGCGAATGCCGTTGACTTCGCCACGTTTTTCAAAGCGGCGACTGGCTCCTGAAAATGTGGCTAGAGCAGTAGCTATCACCTCAAATTCCAAACCCAGGTAACGACCTAATGCCACTACCGCTAACGCATTGCTCAGA
This sequence comes from [Phormidium] sp. LEGE 05292, assembly GCF_015207735.1. Classification (GTDB taxonomy): domain Bacteria; phylum Cyanobacteriota; class Cyanobacteriia; order Cyanobacteriales; family Aerosakkonemataceae; genus Floridanema. The sequence goes on along the minus strand of NZ_JADEWG010000253.1, from coordinate 3,943 downwards.
TTATGCTCTCCCAACAATTGCAAGTTCAACTGTCCCAGGATATGACCTCGTTCCCAAACTCTCGCAGTTGTCCCCTCGGCTTGGTAAACTACACTATCAACGGTGTAATCTGCACCTATTTCTGGTTTTAGGCTATAGCTAATTGCTGGTTTGAGGTGTTCTTTTACTGTTGAGCAATCTATGCAGCCGATCGTAATTTGACAGCGCCGAGCAAATACCTGAAACGTATCGATCACCTCGGCTAAATTTTCATAATGATCTGGATGATCTAATTCAATATTGGTAATGATGCCAATTTCCGAGGAGAGTTTCACCAACGAACCATCTGATTCATCAGCTTCAGCGACTAGATATTTGCCTTTACCTAGACGTGCATTACCTCCCCAAGCTGTTACTTCTCCCCCAACTACAATTGTTGGGTCTAAACCAGCTTCTAGCAATAAATATCCAGCCATACTGCTAGTAGTGGTTTTGCCATGAGTACCAGCTACCGCAATACTGCGATAATCCTGAATTAAGGCTGCCAATAAATCCGATCGATGGAGAATTGGACAACCCAAATCTAATGCGGCTCGATATTCAGTATTAGCCGGATTAATCGCCGTAGAACAAACAACTTGTGGTAATACTGACTCTGGTAATGTCGCTGCCCTGTAAGTTGCGCCATTCTTGGCTGTTTCGCCATATTTAACAAATTTTGAGCCATTACTAACTGAGTTAGGTCTGGCACTGAAAAATTCTAAATTACTGGCTTGTTGTTCAGCAAATATATGAGCGCCGATTGCTTGTAAACGCTCAGTAATATGACTAGAACGAATATCTGAGCCAGAAACGGGCAATTTGCGCTGGGCTATCACATAAGCAAGTGCTGACATACCAATTCCACCGATGCCGATGAAGTGAAATGGTCTGCCGCTAAAATCTACTGAAGTTAGCATCGTAGCTCCTTACACACCACATAAAAACCACACACCACAGATAACAGGCGTTATCATAGCAGGAAATATTTTTTCAGGATACAGATGAAAGTAGGATTTATCAGGTAAGATTGCACAGTTTTTCATAAACTGAGCTTTTTAGATATTATGATGTTATACAACTATAAACTTTGAGATTGTTTGTAATCTATTGTCTAGTCCCTGGCTATTTCTCTTTTGTATTCAGGAAAATTACGCCACAGCGAGTTAACTTTGGTCTGGACAAAGTAGAGAAAGTTGCTCAGGAGCTAGTGAAAAATTAATGTTTGGGTATGCAAAAATTAGCGATTTTCGGGGGTACGTTCGATCCCATTCACTGGGGACATCTGTTGATTGCCCAAACAGCTCTCGATCAGTTGAGATTAGATCGGGTAATCTGGGTAATCGATCGCTCTCCCCCCCACAAACAATTCTCTACTCAACTAGATTGGGAGCATCGTTGGGAAATGGTGCAATTGGCGATCGTCGATCGTCCAGCCTTTATCCTCTCTCCCATCACAACCCATTTCCCCGCACATTCTTACGCCATTGATACCCTAAATCACCTGCAAGCAGTTTATCCCCAAACTAATTGGCATTGGATCGTCGGTCAAGATGCTTTTGCCACTTTACCACGCTGGTATCGTCGGCAAGAATTGATCCCCGAATGTCATTGGTTAGTCGCACCTCGTCCAAATGTTAGTAACATTGAGCTGGAGTTACTTGGTAAAACAGTAGTCGAGCAACTAACCACTCAATCTATACCCATTCGCTGGCAAGTTTTGTCAGTGCCACCTGTAGCTATCTCATCTAGTTTAATTCGCCAGTACTGCCAAGAGCAGCGATCCATCCGTTGCCTAGTTCCCGAAGCAGTCAGAACTTATATCCAGAATCACCAATTCTATCAGTCCCTAGTGTCCAGTCCCTAGTCCCCAAAACCAAAGTTTTCCCACTCAAATACCAGAGAGCAATTTACATAAGATTTCCTCCGATCCCAAATAGCTCAAGAGCATTCTATTGGTACACCCTTTACGATATGATGTGGTTCAATACTTGGGTTTTATCATTACAGTAGACAGAGGGCAAGACGCAGTGATAAGAGTAGCGATCAACGGTTTTGGACGTATCGGACGTAATTTCTTGCGTTGCTGGGCAGGAAGAGAAAACAGTCATTTTGAGGTAGTCGCAATCAATGACACCTCCGATCCGAAAACAAACGCACACCTGCTGAAATATGACACGATGCTAGGAACGTTTGGTGCGGATGTCAGTGCCGATGATAATTCGATAATTCTCAATGGCAAGACGATTAAATGTGTATCCGATCGTAATCCAGAAAACTTGCCCTGGAAGGAATGGGATATCGATCTAATCATTGAATCTACTGGTGTATTCACCAGCAGAGAGGGAGCAACCAAACATTTAAACGCTGGTGCGAAAAAGGTTTTGATTACTGCCCCAGGCAAAAATGATGATGGTACTTTTGTGGTTGGGGTAAACGATCAAGACTATACCCATGATAAGCACGTAATTATTAGTAATGCTAGCTGTACTACTAACTGCTTATCTCCAGTGGCTAAGGTGATTCATGAGACTTTTGGCATTATCAAGGGTACAATGACCACTACCCACAGCTATACCGGGGATCAGCGTCTTTTGGATGCTTCTCACCGGGATGTGCGTCGGGCAAGAGCAGCAGCAATGAATATTGTACCTACATCTACTGGTGCTGCTAAGGCTGTGGCTTTAGTATTGCCAGAATTGAAGGGTAAACTTAATGGTATCGCTTTGCGCGTTCCTACCCCCAACGTTTCTGTAGTGGACTTGGTGGTAATCGTTGAGAAAGAGACTTTTGCAGAAGAAGTTAACCAATCTCTTAAAGAAGCTGCTGAAGGCTCATTGAAGGGTATTCTCGAATATAGCGATTTAGAGTTGGTGTCTTCTGACTATAAAGGTCATGATGCTTCTTCGATCGTTGATGCTAGCCTAACTATGGTTATGGGTGGCAACATGGTGAAAGTGGTTGCTTGGTATGACAACGAGTGGGGTTATTCTCAACGGGTTGTCGATTTGGCAGAATTGGTTGGTAAGAAGTGGGTTAAGTAATTTTCGATTTTAGATTTGGGATTTTCGATTGAGTTAATATCGATTTCTCGAATCTAACGATGTAAAATTTTCTCAAGTAGGGAGGGCTTTAGTCTTCTCTACTTAATTTTTTTCCCATCTAGCTCCTCGACTAATCCAAGAATTTGGAGAGCGGTGTACTAAAATATAAGATATTCTTCACAATTGCTGAGTTTGATTCAGTAATATAAGACCCTGCTTACAGTCTCAGTTTAAGTCAAAATTTACGAGCTAAACTCATGAGTCACCATACAGATGCTTCGCCGCGCCTTCATCCGACTCGCATTGACATTCCTGCGGAAGTGCGATCGCAAATAGCGGAAATCCTCAATCAGAGTCTTGCTTCTACTTTGGATCTGAAAACTCAAGTGAAGCAAGCACACTGGAATGTTAAAGGTATGGATTTCTATCAGTTGCATGAGTTGTTCGATGAAATGGCAACTGAGTTAGAAGAATTTATCGATTTGATTGCGGAACGGATCACAGCTTTAGGCGGTGTAGCTTTGGGTACGGCGCGGATTGCTGCGGAACGTTCTACTTTGCCAGAGTATCCCATAGATATTTTAGATGGCAAATCTCATGTTACGGCTTTGGCAGAACGCTATGCTCCTTATGCTAAGTTGGTTCGGGATGCGATCGATAAAACTGGCAGTTTGGGTGATGCTGACACTGCCGATCTTTACACGGAAGTTTCCCGTGCGATCGATAAACGTTTGTGGTTCTTAGAAGCACATTTGCAAGCATAGTAAGAAAGACAGAAGGCAGAGGGCTCCAAGGCAGAAGGCTCCAAGGAAAGAAAGGCAGAAGGTTATATTTTCTCCCCATCCCGTTGTTCCCTTGTCCCCCCATCTCCCCATCTCCCC
>NZ_JADEWG010000252.1 GCF_015207735.1 [Phormidium] sp. LEGE 05292 | reverse complement strand
TTAATAATAGAATTAAGCTCATTATTCGACAAAGCTATGGCTTTAAAAGCTTTGAATCTTTGCGAGAAAAGCTGTTAGCTTGTTTATTTAAATAAGATTTACTTATCCCCACAGGTACGGGAGAGCCATTCGGGCGTTGCTGATAGATTCAAATTTAAAGCCCGACAAACATGAGAACGAGCCGATTCCCAAGCCTGACCTTGTAAGAATTTAGCCGAAGGATTACTCCAACGTTCGCTTTTATTAACAAACAAATCTCGACACCGTAAACCTTCAATCAATTTCTCTAAAATACAAAATGTATAAGATTTACGGTCAATACTACCATCTTTTCTTACGACCCAAGATCCCCAATTTTTATCAATAATTTTTAAGGGAGCATTTGACATTTTAGATTGGCGTTGGTCTTCAAGAGTCTGGAGAAATTGCCAAGCTTCTAAAATTGGCTTACCTGCTTTGTTACTTTCAAATTCAACAACTCTCAGTAAGGTTGGGAAGAAAATTCTAACCGTCCGCCATTTATTTAACAATTCTTGATAATAATTATCTTCAGGAAGTCGGGCTAGTTTTTCCACTCTTTCTACTACTTCTGCTAATTTATCTTTGGGAATAAAGCTCCAAACTTGTTCTCTTACATGACTATCATCACAGTTTTCATCTAAAAGAATTTTTCCTACTCGTGATAGTTCTAATGCCGCCGCATCTAAGTCTTTAAGAGTGCGTAAACGCTCTTTTTTTCCTTCACGTTCTGATTTCGAGAGCAAATCTTTAACTAATGATTCTAAGATATCTAAAGCATCATCAATCGCTGTGGCTTCTAAGACATAAACAAAGGCAACTAAAGTAGCAATTCTTTTGGCTTCTGACATTCGCGCAATTGCTTGAACTTTGACCGTAAAAGCTGTTTTGGCAAGGGCTTTTAACCGAATCGGTGGTATTTGGGAAACATTTAGCTTCTCGATATCCAAAGCTCGAATATTTTCGAGCTTCTTCAAAGCATTAACTAAAGCTGGACTACTGATGCGAGTAGCTGAAGTGCGCCATTGTTCTAGAAGGGTTTGGCGACTTGTTTCAGTCACAATGAGCAAAGATTCTAGTTGCTGAATTTGCTCTTGATTCGGCAATTTAGATAGCTGAAAATACAATCTTTGCTCGACTCTTTCTCTGACACTAGCAATTAATCGAGCTAAGATGGTAACTCCAGGTAAGAGAATTTTATTTTCTAACAATTGGGCGGTGGTAATATCAAATAAAACACTCGGACTTTCAGCACTTACCCACGCTCGTTCATATAACCACCGAACCAGTCGCCAATGTTCCGGTTGTGAGTTAAAATCTCGATAGCCATAATGGTATTTTATTTCTTCAATATGTTCCCAATGAGTTCTGATTCTGTTCAGATATTGAGATAGGCAATTCGACTCGGTAATTTTTAACTGACTAGCTAAATAATTAACTACATTACTTGGTACATCCAGAGGATTATTTAAAAAAGTCCCTAAAAAGCGAACTGTACCCAACTGAACTGCAAAACCTAAGCGATTATGGTCGCCACGCCGTTTTTTGACTAACTGTAACGCTAGGTCATCAAGATGAAAATAACGAGCTAATTGTAACGTTGTTGGTTCACCCACATAACGCCCATAGTTTTCTTGATATTCTTCGGTCAGAAACCGAATTGACATTGCTTTTTCCCTTTCATTGTACCAATTAAACTATAGTCTATTTGATACAATGAAAAGTAACGATGTGGTAAGGGTTTGAGAGCTCTATTTTCGGGAGGGTTTAATTGGTACATGAGAGTGGCTATTTATTGTCGAGTTTCGACATCTGATCAATCTTGTTCTCGTCAAGAACGGGATTTAATTGACTATGCTCATAAGGCGGGTTATGAGGTGGTTGGTATTTGGAAGGAAACGGTTTCCGGGGTGAAAAGTAAGCATCAAGAACGCAATCAAGTGATGAAATTAGCCCAACATCGTCAGATTGATGGGATTTTGGTGACTGAGTTAACTCGTTGGGGTCGTAGCACTTTAGATTTGATTCATACTTTACAGGATTTGAATCACTGGGGGGTTTCTCTGATTGCTCAAACGGGTACTCAGTTTGATTTGGATACTCCTCAAGGGAAACTGATTGCAAGTATTATGGCTTCTCTGGCTGAGTTTGAAAGGGATTTGGTGCGAGAGAGAGTTTGTTCAGGTTTGGCTGCGGCGAAGGCGAAGGGCAAAATTTTAGGTCGAAGACCTGGACAACGAATTAAGTCTGACCGTCTTGCTCCTAAAGTTTTGGAGATGGTTGAGCAGGGGTCTTCTTATCGTTGCATTGCAAAGGAACTTAATTTGAGTAAGACTACTGTTTTCCAGATTGTCAAGCGACATCGCTCATAGAGTAAGTTAGACAAATAGCTAAGAGTGAAAACCTTGTGTGGCAACACTTCTGGGCTTAACGGCACTTTTTGCACGATTGCTACTCAAACGCCAAGCAGCAGCGAATTTAGGACATTGGGAGCGGGCGGCGTTAGACTATAGCCCAGTAATGAAGAGTTAGATTTTCTGTTCTAAGAAGCGATCGCTTTGTGCGCCATGGCGCACAAATTCTAAAAAACCAGTAAAACTGATTTAACAGGCTGTTTAGCAAGTTGAGCATCCATCCCCGACTGTATTAACACTCTTCTTGAGTGTCAACATCAAAATCAGTTTCACCTACTCCATTGAGGGCTTCGTAGCCGCCAATAGGTACGTATGGAAGTTAAACCGGGCAAGGAACAGGAAGTGGAAGAGTTCCTGAAATTTGAATACGTAATAGGATAAGCTGTACCTCCAATACCGTAATTGTTAAGGATTAGTAGAAGGTTGCACAAATCGTTTGATTTCCCCACAGGCAATATAAGACTTGCCATCGGGTCCAACTTTGACTTCCTCCACAACATAAAGCATTCCTTCCTCGCGAATCGAGCGGGGAAAACGCATATTCCAATCGGGTTCATAAGCATCGGCAACTACCCTAGCCCGTAACTTACTGCCATCCTTAACGCACTGAACCAGAATGCCATCTCCGACTACATCGGTTGTAGGTAGATCGGCAGCACTAGCTGGACCTTTGGAGGGTTTAGCTGTTTTTGTCGCTCCCGCTCCGGTTGGGGTGGCAAACCGATCGACTGCTCCCGGTTCAGTTAAACGGGCAATCTTTCCTTTGACAAGGTAGAAGCTTTCATTTTGAGACAGATCTAACCCTTCAACAATGTAGCGAGCGCCTTCGGCTCTTATTCCCCGAGGAAATTGGACGTTTTTACTACTGTCGTATCCCTCTGAGACTACCTTGATCCGTAACTTGCCACCTTCTCGAATACACTGTAGCTCGACTCCAGTTCCGGCATCGCTCACAGTGGGCATGGTATAAATTTCATCCCCAGCTGCCACTCCCCGCGCTAACAAGTCGGAACGACTGCGAGCTAGACTTTGATAGCTCTGATCCCGCATTTCCTTGCGACCTTCATTCCCCAAAGCTCCTTGAGTCAGGCGACTGGCAAAGTAATTGAGCTGTTCAATTTCCTCGGCAATTTCAAAATTCTCATTGAGTCCTTGAGTTTGCAAATCTTGAATTTGAGTTTGGAGAAGCTTTCCGGCTTCCGAGGTTTTACCCTGCTCGGCTAGAGCCAGGGCATTATCCTTGGCTTTGGCAATCATCAGACGACTCAGTTCCAGCATGACATTACTGGAAGCAGCGATGGCTGCTTCTTCCACAGTGCCGAATTTAGCGACCACCTCAGCAGTACCGCTTACCTGTTGGAGCGCCCCATTTTGCACTATATCAGCACTGTAATGCAGCTTGAGTACCGTCAAGTCTCCAGGAGGAGTCCCCGGAACCGCCAGACTTAATCCAAGATATTTGTCTTCACCCTCATATAACTCCCCTAATGTGACCAGGGGGGCTTCTGTTTGATGGCGATCGATTGTAGCTAAAGTTAGGGTGTCAATTAATTTGACACCATTTACTAATTCAAGAGTAACTTTGAGATTTTGTCCTACTACAGCCCGCAATGTATCCAGTTCAATGGTAAATACTTCAGTCGCTTCATCAATACTTTGAATAAAATAGAAATTACCACCCGCTGCTCTTGCCATCCCAATCAGGAGATCTTCATTAAAGCCTTGAGCAAATCCTAAAGTGGAAGTGACAATTCCTTCTTCAGCTTTTTGACTAGCTGTGGTTGTGAGAATTTTCGGCTCGCAGATGCCCATATTGGCATGGCCATCAGTTAACAGAAGAACTCGGTTAACTTTTTGCACATCATAGCCATCTTTGACATATTTACAACTTTGCAACCATCCTCCAGAGAGATTGGTAATGCCTCCAGCACGTACCGCTCGAATCGCTCTTTTGAGAGCAGCTTTGTCAACTACTGGACTGGGGGGGACTGGGGTATCCACAGTATCGTCGTAAACTACCACTGAAAGGGTATCCGTGGGATTGAGTTGCTCGACTACTGCTGAGGCAGCTTTCAGAGCGTGCTGTAGAGGGGAACCTGCCATTGAACCGGAGCGATCGATCGCTAGAGATAAATTCAGGTTGCGGCGCGGGGACTCAGGAATATCAGCACGAAATCGCAGGAGTACATTAGTCTGTAAGTCAGCGCCAGCTGGTAAAATCGCTTGTTGGAAGTCATAACTTAATTTAAGCATAGACAGTTTCTCCAAAATACTGAAAGACTTAACTGTATTAATCTTGACTCACTTTTTGAATCAATTCCCAGCATAACAAAGGTAGTGAATGTCCCTTATTCACAAAGCGATCGGGCCAGCGATGCGTAGCATTATCGCGCAATCGTAAATCGACTTGTAATTCTGCATATTGTTCAAAAAGTTGGATATCCAATGCGCTAAAAATGTGCGCCATGGCGCACAAATTCTAAAAAACCAGTAAAACTGATTTAACAGGTCGCTTCACCCAATTTCCCTTGCTATCGACTTTGCCATAGAAAGCCTGCCCTTTGTAATAAAAAGACGAGGAACTGCCACCATCCAAATTCATCGCTTTTTCCACCCCCAACGACTTCATAAACTTAGCTAATTCTGGTAAGGACATCCCCGAAGTAGTAGGATTTTCTGGTTTTTGCGATACCATTACCCACAACAGACTACCATCAACAGTAATACCAATTGCCGTTCTAGCATTGAGTTGGTTGCTTCCTAGTACATCCCCAGCCCTTTCAAGGTCTTGTCAAAATACTGCTCGGGTTTTGCATTTTTGCTTCGTAAGGGCGAAGCATTCGGAGCAGAAAATCTAGGGTTTGAGTACATAAATTGTCGTCCGAATGCTTCGCCCTAGCCAAGCCCTAGCCAAAACCTAAGCAGTAATGAGTCTTGTCATTTCTCGGGATTTCTAGTTAGCTGAAGAAATCCAAAACCGAGAGGGAAAAACCAACAATGGTTCTCAGTCAAGTCTTTGAGCGTTTTGTACACTCAAGTCCAGTGTCAGTTGTGGTTCGTGGACTTCTGGAAAAAATTCTATCTGAACAAAAACTTGACGAGCTATTTGAGAGAAACAGCAAAACTCAATACACAAGAGAGCTACTCTTTTCTACAGTTGTGGAGATGATGAGTTCAGTCACTTGTGGGATTCGACCTTCAATTCATGCAGCTTATCAAGCCAGAACCAGCGAAATTGGTGTTTCTGTCACTTCGGTGTATAACAAGCTCAATGCGATGGAATCCAATGTCAGTACTCAATTGGTCAGAGAGACTTGCCACTTGAAAGAAAAAATGGCACTAGCCTAGAAGGATAAAATGGCACTCAAGAAGCCGAGGATAGTAATTCCTTCGTTCCAATAAGAAAGCCATTACAAAGTAGCTAGAATCATAAAACGGCACA
>NZ_JADEWG010000251.1 GCF_015207735.1 [Phormidium] sp. LEGE 05292 | reverse complement strand
CACCTCTTCCCCCCAGTCCCCAGTCCCCAATCCCTAAAACTAAGGTTTTTCACAATGCACAGTACGCCCCCAAAACCATTGAATTCTTTTCGTAACGCTGTTAAAACAGGAGAATTTTTGATTACTGCTGAAGTCTCACCACCGAAGGGAGGCGATCCAAATTCCATGCTAAAAATGGCGCAACTCCTCAAAGGTCGAGTTCATGCGGTGAATATTACGGATGGTAGTCGGGCGGTGTTGCGGATGTGTCCTTTAGCAGCTTCAACCATTTTGCTGCAACATGGGATTGAACCAATATGTCAGGTTGCTTGTCGCGATCGCAATCGCATCGGATTACAAGCCGATCTCATGGGTGCTAACGCCCTTGGGATTCACAACATTTTAGCCCTCACAGGCGACCCCGTAAAAGCAGGAGATCATCCCGACTGCAAAGCAGTTTTTGATTTAGAATCTGTGCGTTTGTTGCAATTAATCAACAAAATGAATCATGGTTTTGATTGGAATGATAAACCTTTAACAGATGGGGCGACAGATTTATTTGTCGGTGCAGCTGTCGATCCGCAATCCCATAGTTGGTCAGGTTTACAGCGTCGCTTTGAGCGAAAAATCCAAGCAGGGGCGCAGTTTTTCCAAAGTCAATTAATTGCGGATTTCGATAAACTAGAAAAGTTTATGAATCAGATTGCTGTAGGTTCTAATAAACCAATTTTAGCGGGAATTTTCCTAATTAAATCAGCTAAAAATGCCGAATTTTTAAATCGCTGTGTACCGGGGATTGAAATTCCGCAATCGATTATCGATCGCCTAGCCTCCGCCAAAGACCCCTTGAGAGAAGGAATGAAAATTGCCGCCGAACAAGTGCAAATGGCAAAACAAATTTGTCACGGAGTTCATTTGATGGCAATTAAACGAGAAGATTTAATTCCCGAAATATTGGATATGGCAGGAATTGCACCTCTAGCAAAAAGTGTGTGAGGTCATGCCTTAAGTTTGTTGTAGCGACTTTAGTCGTATTATTTACATCAAAGGACTAAAGTCCTCACAACAAACCAAGGGATTCAAGTGTTTTCTAATTTCCAAAAGAAGATTTCTCCATTTCCTTAAGTTTTTTCTGAGCAGATTGCATCAATTCTTGTGCTTCCTTGTAAACTGTTGTTCCAGTTTGCACCTTTTGTAATTCATAAATTATACTTTGAATTTGGCTAATCATTTGATTGCGATCGACTCTTCCAGAATTACTAGCTAATAAATTTTCTATTTCCCGTTTTGCTGTCGTTAATGCAGCAACAGAACTTTCCTCAGCTTGTTGCCTAATTTTCACAATTCCCAAATTACCTTGATAAGTAATTAGTAACTTTTGTGCTTCTAAATAACCCGATTCTTCTAAAGAAATTTTCTCTAATCTATCGATCGCTTGATCCCACAATTTTTCTACTTCTTGCCATTCCGCAGCACTATGAGGTGGATTTTGTCCTTTAACAGCCGCAGCCATTGCAAATTGTCGCGCTGCATCCATTAAAGTGCCAGTACGTTCATTTTGAGTAGCTAAAGTCGAAATTTTCCGAAAATCTCGCTCATAAGCTGCTATTTTCATTTGTGATCCTCTACCAGCTAAAGTTTCTTGGGGTAATTGTTGCAATTGATCTAAAGCAACTTGCCAAGCGGCGATCGCTTTTTGGCGTTCTTCCCAAGTTTTCGCCCCATCATGTTGCTGTTTCGCTGTATTTAAAGCTTGTTCTCCCTGTTCTAACAAAGTTTGAGCTTGCTTTTCTTGAAAAACTTTTGCTTCCATTCGCCCTACATTAGCACGCGCTGAGCGAAATTCATCAAGAGTAAAATTCCATCCAAACCAAAATCTATATTGCGGTTGATAGCCTAAAAACCAAACAGGTAAACCATCCAAATGTTTTTGTGCTTGCTTTACCTTTTGTTCTCCTAAAAGCAAATCTGCTTGACTAGTTGCTCGATTAACTAACTGATCTGCTTGTTCCACCAGCACGATCGCTTGGCGATAATCATAATCCATTTTCATGTAACTAGGTAGCAGCAAAATTGGTGCAGTTCGTGCCACAGGCCAACGAATCATCGGATAAGGTAAATTTAAGACCCAAACTGTACCCGCAGCAACACCTGTAATTCCCACCACCCATTTGATTGTATGCCACGCACCCGGAGGACGATTAGCTTTAGCGGCCTTTTTCAGAACTTTATCACTGAAATTAGGGAAAACATCGCTAATGGTATCACGCAGTTCTTCATAAGAAGCCAGATTACCATCTTGCTCTCTCAATCTATTTAATCTTTTAAATACAATATCTCGCTGTACTTGCAACAGAGCATCTTTTCCCGCACACTTTTCCACTTCCGCACGTAAAATTTTCCAAGCGCGATCGTTTAAACGAGACATAATCAGCACCTAACCACTAGAATTATTATTCCCACCTAACTCAGCCAAAATTTAAAGTAAAATCAATTGCCGGATTTTTTTATGGGACAGATACAGATGAAGCGACGCGGTGTTACCGTATGGTTTACAGGTTTAAGTGGTGCAGGGAAAACTACAATCAGCAAGGCGGTAGAACAAGAATTGCGATCGCAAGGATATTTAGTAGAAGTTCTCGACGGTGATATTGTGCGTCAGAACTTAACCAAAGGTTTGGGTTTTAGTAAAGAAGACAGAGATGAAAATATTCGCCGCATTGGATTTGTCGCACATTTATTAACTAGAAATGGTGTAATTGTTTTAGTTTCTGCGATTTCTCCTTATCGAGAAATTCGTCGAGAAGTAAAAGCAAAAATTGGTGATTTTGTTGAAGTTTTTGTTAACGCACCTCTAGAAGTTTGCGAAAAAAGAGATGTTAAAGGATTGTATAAAAAAGCCAGAGCTGGAGAAATTAAACACTTTACCGGAATTGATGACCCTTACGAAATTCCTACTAATCCAGATGTAGAATGTCACACAGATATAGAAACAGAAGCCGAAAGTGTAGCCAAAGTTTGGCAAAAACTACAAGCATTTGGATATCTGGATTAAGTATTTATTAGTTCTGTAGTAATTATTTGTGCTTTTGCACTAATTACTACTCCCATTAGGCTCTGTTTTTCAACAAATTTACAAGTCTATAAATTAGGGTAACTGGACTTTTTTATCTATAAATTGTTAACCTGCCAAATCCACTAAAGCGTCTCGTTTAAACCTCACTGTGTGAGACACTGAAATGCGATAATGGTCAGAAGTGAATACTGATAGCGTAATGTTATTAGTTTGACCAGAATCCAAAATGCGTTTCACTGTACAGATCTGCATCTTATTATTGCAGTAAGCAATGATGCGATCGCCCATCTTAATATCCAACGCTTGTATTTTCAAGTTCAATTCAACCTCATCAAGGACTTGGCTTACTTAGCTGTATTTAGCAGTACTTTTGCTATCAAGCCCGCGATTTACGATTCCTGTTTACCATACCACATAAATCAAAAATTCCCTATTTCTATCGATAGACGTACTCCTTGTCAAGGGGACTTATACTTAAAGCCCGATAATATTGGTTTTTTAAGATGCTAGTTTTATTAACAACTTCGATCGCATTGCCCCTCGACCCGATCGATGGTCGCCAGCTACGAAGTATCCCCACAATTGACAAGTCTATGAGCGATCGGCATACTTGTCTTTGTTGCTCAAACACTTTACTACGCCATATCCGCAGTGGAGGGATTTACTGGCGTTGTAGCCACTGTTATCAAGAAATGCCTGTTTAAAAACATTGCGATGATGGATAATTGTAAAAACTGAGAAAAAAGCATTATTTTTTAGGTCTTGATTTTTATTGAGGATTTACATATACCTCGTCATTTGTACACGATAACGGTCTTTTTTTGTTACCGCAATTTCCCCAACTTCTAAACGTCCTTTGCCGCGAATTGCGACTAAATCACCCGACTTTAATTGATAACTAGATTGGGTGATTTCTTTCCAATTTACTCGCACATCACCACCATCAATTAAATCGACCATTTTGCTGCGAGACATTCCAAAACCCGCAGAAGCGATCGCATCTAACCGCAAAGAAGCTTCCACCGTTGTTAACTCTTTCTTCTTCGGTTCTTTGATTTTTAATTCGCTAATTTCAATCCGTTGAGTTCGCACCGGGACCGATCGCACTTGTTCCAAATGCGTCTCTAAATATTCCACCATTTCAGGAACTACAATTGCTTGAGCACCTCTTTCCCCCAAAACAATCAAATCACCAGTTTTTTCTCGATTAATTCCACACCCCAACATTGCGCCTAAAAAATCTCGGTGAGTTGCCGGATCGAATAAGAAATTACCAGCTATTTCCAAAGCCGCAATTTCTACTTGGGAGACATCTAGAGGGAGTTCGGAACGTGCGATCGCTAACCGCTGTCTTTCCGCCTGGGGATAACCACCCCAAGCCAACAAATGCACTTCCGTCAACTTACTAAACATCCGTTGAACTTCTGCCAACTCCGGCGGCGAAAGAAAGTCAGAAAACACAATTTCCCAAGTTTTAATTGCCTGTTGGGCTAAATCAATTATCCTAGCCGCACAGTCTCGATTTTCTACGCCTTTTAACAGTTCTTCTCTAGGTAACATCTGCCAATTTTAGATTTTAGATTTTAGATTTTCGCTTGATTGATTAGGGGCTTCCATTAATTCAATTATCCGATCTTGTAGGGCAGGCATCTTGCCTGCCATCACCCCTGACAGGCAAAATGCCTATCCTACAATTAAATTCGTTATTTTTTTATCTGCAAGTCTCTTAACTGCCATTTCCACACTTGGGTATTGGGGAGTTCGGGGACTTCTACTAAGTGTAAACGCTCCATGCCTAATTTTTCTAGAATTCGCACTGAAGCCAAATTATCGATCGGACAATGAGCAATCAATCTCTTTAATTCCGGGTGTGAAAAAGCCCAATTTACCAAAGCTTGCACCGCCTCAAAACCATAACCTTGATTTCGATAAGCAGCAAACACCTCATAACCAATTTCTAAACTTCCCGACTCATCAGGTTTACCACCAAAACCCAAATCGCCAATTAAAGTATTTTCCTGAGTCTGAATCATCAACCAAACACCCCAACCCAAGCTTGTGGGATCATCCACCAGCATTTGAGCATACATGGGTAAAAAATCTTGCACCTCCGTTTTTTGCCAATCTTTCGGTACACCCGCCCCCAAAATTTCAGCTACTAGCGACGGATTAAAAATACTCGCTTCCGCTACATCCAAAGGGCATGGAATTAACTTTAAGCGTGGGGTTTTGATTTGCAAACTGCTGGCAGGATGATTTTTAGACATTTGGTTCAACGTAACCTTGAATATTTTCTGGTTCAAACTGACGGAGAATATTAGTAGCTCGGCGCGTCACAGTTTCCGAACCTTTCACTACAATTAAATATTTACCAGCATTTAAACGATTGCGATAGGGCAAAGCATCACCGCCGCCAAAAATTAAACCAGTTCCCCCACCAGCAAAAATACTGCCCATTCCCCCACCAAAAGCCCCTAAAAGCCCACCAATTAAATGATTGCCGACTTCACCAGCCCAAGCAAAAGTGTTTAAATTAGTCAGTAGGCTGAAAGCCCCACCAGCGACAAAACCAAACGGCACTAACCAAAATGCCATGAATTTCGCTTGTTTAATTGCTTGTTCCTTGGGATCAATTAAACCAAACTCATCAGCACTTTTGTATCCCCTGCCTAAGATGGTAACTTTATCCATCGCAAAACCTTCTTTTTCTAAAGCAGAGTAAGCGGCTTCCGCCTGAATGCGATCGCCCAAAACGGCAACGAGATAATTCATAGACCTAACAAGATTGGTTACTTCTAACAGAGTAGCAGTGAAGAGGGCAGGGG
>NZ_JADEWG010000250.1 GCF_015207735.1 [Phormidium] sp. LEGE 05292 | reverse complement strand
CCCCCATCCCCTCACTTCTTCCTCCCAGTCCCCAATTTACCTGTTTGGCGGCAACGATCGAAGATTGGAAATAGGGAAAAAATTAGGGGCAACTCAAACATTTAATCATCATCAAATAAGTGATATTCCCACAGTAGTTAAAGAACTGACAGAAGGATGGGGTGCGGATGTAGTGATTGAAGCAACGGGAGTTCCGGCAGTTTGGGAAAGTGCGATCGCTTGTGCCCGTCCCGGTGCTACCGTTAACTTATTCGGAGGTTGTCCGCGAGATACCACAATCACCGTTAACACAGAACAACTGCATTACAGCGAACTAACCTTAAAAGGCGTTTTTCACAACACACCCAAATATGTGAGAGAAGCACTCGCACTTTTAGCAAGTCGCACCATACCCTTTGAATTACTTATTACCGAACATCGTCCCCTGAAAGATTTGGAACAAGTATTTCAAGATATGAAGAATCGTAAGTCAATTAAAGTAGCAATGTTGCCGAATATGCCATCCTAGAAGCAAATCAAAAATCTACTTTTATGTGGACAATGAAAGCTAAGGGTTTGTTAATGTTGGGTTTGGGGATTGCGATCGCTTGTTTTAGCGATCGGGCAACAGCCTTACCAGGACAGACAACAGCAGAAGTTGCAGCTTGGATCAAAGGAAATCCCACCCTACGTACCTATAGCGGACAAACACTGCTTATACACAGAACCGATACACCCGCCCAAAGATTCACCTTTGAAGCTTCCGTATTACCACCAGGTTTAGTAACACCATCGGGAGATCCCGGCATTGTTCGCACCGAAAAAATCAATCTGTTTGACATGATTAACGGTGTTACCTTCAACCGTCTCCAAGAATCACTACGCAGCATCTACGGTTTGGAGATTTACCAAGATTTCGAGCAAGCGCGAGTAATTTACTCTTACCCAAACCCCGCAATGGTACAGCAAGCACGCACTTTAACCTTACCCTTACAAGAAGCACTCAAAGGCGAACTCAGGTTAGGATCGCGTTTTGCCTACTGGGTAGAATTTCCCCAACCCCAAGAAGGTAAACCAATCATGGGCAAAATTACCATTCTGCTCAAAAGTGACTTAGACAAGTTAGAAGCACAACTCCGTAACCGTTAAGAGGCAGAGGACAAGGGGACAAGGAGATGGGGGGATGGGGGGATGGGGAGAAAATAATTTAACTAACTATCTCTTCAACTCTCCCCACCTCCCTACCTCCCCATCTCTTCTTCCCTTCTGCCTTCTGCCTTCTGCCTTCAACCTCAACTTTGCCAAGTACCGGAAAAAATACTTCTGACAGCGAGATCGATCCGGTTTAAATCTTCATTGAGCAAAAAAGGCCAATCAACCCCAGCACGAAGTCCCTTTTCGTACAAGTGACGACTCTCAAAACTCAGCAAATGTAAGGCATTTACTAATTCTTTGTCCAAATTGGGTTCATCCTTCAAAGCATCGAACACCATTTTTAACGCTAATAATATAGATGTTAGCTGTCCTGGTACTGGTGACTTCTCCTGACTCAGGCGCATCAGAAAGTCGTCAGGATTTCGCTGGGTTTCCAGGGCAGTTCCCTGATTAATGAGGAAATTTCGGGCTGTTTTGTAATCCATCTTCTCGCAATTCCTTTCTGCCCAAATTTTACCCCCTGAGTGAGAGGGTTTATCCTCATTGGCATTTAAAAATGATTATAAGTTGGTTGTGAACGCTTCAGCGTTACAGCACTGAAGTGCTGACAACGAACCAGGGAAAAGTTGGTTGTGAACGCTTCAGCTTTCTAGCACTGAAGTGCTGACAACGAACCAGGGAAAAGTTGGTTGTGAACGCTTCAGCTTTCTAGCACTGAAGTGCTGACAACGAACGCAAAATAAATTTTTGATTGCGGAACATTCGCCAAAATCAGTGAGTCAAATAAAACAAATAGAAACAATGTAAATGAAATAGTTACTGGTGTATTCCTCATGAAATTCAAATTCTTGACGCAAATTTTTCTATCGACTCTTGCTTTATCTAGCAGTTTTGCGGTGACGAATCCGGTAAAAGCTCAACAAACAGTACCAGCAGAAAGATTACCACAAGAAAGATACCCCCAAGAAAGTGTTACTCCTGATAGACAAACTGAATATTTAAGTACTACCTTTGAATGCGTTACTGAAGGTAGAAGTTATGCCACAGTTGCCCGAAGGGGAGACAGAGTTACTGCACCAATCATTCTCTGGAGAACTTACGAGTTTGGTAGTCAATATACTCCAGGAGATCGTTGTCGCATGGTATCCGATCGCTTAAGCAGAGCAGTTGACGAAAATGGAGGACGACTAACAAATTTACAACTAACAACTGGTAGAGTCAATAATTTACCTGTGATTTGTTACACCAACGGTGGACAATATGGTTGTAATTCCAGAAATTTACTCCTAACTTTGGATAGTCGCAATGCTAGTAACCCGAATGCAGCTTTGGATAATTTGCTAAACTTTGGTGTTAGTGGTTCTGGTACGCCAGTGGTTTCTTTTGCTCCTTCTCAAGGAATTAATCGTCGTCCATCATCAACTCCAAAACGGGTTAGTTTGGAAAGAATTGTTAATGAGGCTTTTGAAGACAAATATGGTGATGAAGCAACACCTATCGTGCAACCACAACCGCCAACTTCTCGCCCTAGTAATCCTCAACCTACAAATAATGGTATTTAATATTCCGGTTGATTTACTAAGTTGTTGGTTAATGGAAAACCATAGCTAAATACAAATTAACCTGGGAGGTTTGAGACTTCCCAGGTTGATGATTTTTTGGTATTTTAAAATTAAATGTTGTTTAGGAAATTAAACGGTTGTGGTGTGGTTATTATTCTGGCTGGTTTCTCACCAATCTTTAGCAGTGCACCTGGGTGCGATCGCTTCTTTACAAACAAATTTACTAACAGAAAATTTAGCATTTTTTAAAAATCAAATTAGTACTAAATTTGCCCAAAATCCAGCAGTAAATAATGTTTATGTACCAGAAGTAGCTAGGCAAATTACTGTTAGAATTTTCTCTAATTCTAGTGCTGGTTCTGGGGTAATTATTAGCCGCCAAGGACAAGTTTACACAGTTCTTACCTGCGATCATGTACTTAACGAAAAATCTAGTAATAGTTATAGAATTTTAACTTCTGATGGGCGTAATTATCCAGCTAAAAAGTTAGTTTACCCAGAATTTGGAGACAAGGATTTAGGGATAGTTCAATTTGTTAGTCCGCAATCTTACCAAGTAGCAGAAATGGGAAATTCTGATGCTTTAGTAATGGGAGAAGCGGTATATGCGGCGGGTTTTCCTAATTGGTATTGGATTAATCCGAAAGCAATAGAAAACACCCGTGATTGGGGAATGAGAGCTTTTCGTTTAACTAGGGGAAATGTGGAAATGATTTCTGAGCGATCGCTCCCCAGAGGATACCAATTAGGTTACACTAACGAAATAGAAAATGGCATGAGTGGTGGGCCAGTTTTAGATCAAAATGGGCGATTAATTGGGATTAATGGCAGATTGAAATTTCCCCCCCAAGGGATTAATGTTTACAGATTTACTGATGGTACAATGCCATCAGCAGCAGTTTTCCAAAGAATGGAATCATTGAGTTGGGCAATCCCAATAGCTACTTTTCGCAGATTATTCAGATAATATTTTAAGCTAATGGCAGGTAACGTATTTGCCCTTCCCATTCACCCTCATTGCTGCATTCTGCTAATAGTAAAATGTCTGCAATGGCGCGGTCGTTATTCACGTCAATGCTAACAACAAATATTCCTGGCATAGATAATCCTGCGGCAATTCTTTGATTAGCAAATTCGGTAATTGTGCTAACATCATTAGTCAATAACACCCGTCCTTCTTGACTCGCCAATTCCAACAATCTAGAATCATCTATCCCCGACAGACTAATATCTTTAAGACAGAGAATATCTAATTCTGGTTGTTGATTTTGTAACTCTTGAATGAGGTGGTAATTAAAGTTGTCGTCGGCGAGAAAGCGCAGCATATTTTATGATGAACTCCGGCGTGCTAAAAGGCGATCGCGCACACCCTGATCGGCAAAATTAGCTTCATTTAGTTCCTGAATTTCCCTAGATTGTTGTTCCCGTTCTTGTAAATAAGCATCAACATAAGGGCGATGTCGTATATAAAAAACTATTGTTGCATACACATCAACTAATTGCAAAGATGGATATTGCGAAGCAATTTCTGATGCAGATTTTCCTTGATTAAAAGTAGCGACAATAGTATCAAGAGTCACTCGCGTTCCTTTAACTCGCACTACTCGATCGTCGCAAATTTCTAGGGGAACAGGTTCATCGGGGAAGGAAATAGTCATAGTATTTAAATTTAGAGGCTTTTAATTTTAGAGTATACTTGCAGTTAAGGTCATGGCTGTGATTTGACTCACAAGTAAAAATTAATATGAAACGATCCAAATATCGAATTGACGATCCGATTCTGCCTGGTTAATCAGACATTAATATAGCACAGGTTAGAGTGAGATTTTAGCGGCATATTTGCAAGGGAAAGAAAATAATTGTGCGATCGTCCTCATCGCGGATAAGAATAATGGTAATGTTATCGAGATTCCTACATTAGCAATATAGCTACTCTGATTTTACCTTACTGTTGGATAATCAAAATTACTGTTTGCATCAACCCGACAATAAAACCTAAAATTCCGCCTAAATTGACGATCGCTTGCAATTCACTTTTCACAATTCCCTGAATTGCTAATTCCAAATCTTTGGGTGAAGTTGCTTGCACTCGTTGAATAATCACTTGGTCAATATTTAGAATTGGAATGATTTGTTCTACTATGTTTTCTAAATCTTGTTCTAAGTAACGTTCTAAAACTAACGCTAATTCTTTACTAACAACTGTCAAAGAAGAGTTGACAACGGGAGAGTTTCGCAGTCTATTGATGAGCACATGAGCAGTACCTTCCCAATTTATTGAATCACTTAAACCTTCCATTAATTCGACACCACGTTCTTGCACGTAACTGCGGATACTTTCGCGCATTGTCTTGCGTAATTGGCGCACTGTGGAAACAGGAAGATTTTGCAAAGAGATATTTTGTAACCATTCTTGCAAGCGTTGTCTAACTGCAAAAGATTGAGTTAATTCAGATAAACGCTGATTTGCTTCTTCTTTTTCATCAAGACAATAAGTTCTTAACCTGGTTAAAGTGTTTTTTAAACCAAATAAATTGGCGACTACCCAATAAGTTCCACTAGTTTCGCCACGAAATTTTTCATCTATTAAGTGAATGTTGCGATCGGTAAGAAAATCAATTATCGCCACACGCAATACTTCCGGCGGCAAAACTACCTGGAAAAGCCAATCTGCTAATTGATTTGCTTGTTGTTCGCTAAGTTGAAATTCTAATAAAATTTTGTCAAATATTTGATTTAGTTGGGGTTCTAAAAAATCTTCTCGACGCGCTAGAACTTTCAGCAATCTGGGTAAAGATTGACCTAATAAATCTCGCAGGATTCCCGCAATTACTTTAACAGTTTTATCTTCTTTATCTGCTGATTGCAATTGATCTAAGGCTAATCGCAACAGCCAGATAATTACCCCTTGAACTCGTTCTGTTTCTAACAGACGACGCGCCAATTTTTGTAATTCTTCGGGTGTTAATAATGACCCCATGATAGTATCAGAAATTCGCTTAGCCAAGCGTTCCTGATTTGCGGGAATTAAACCTGGTGTAAAGGGTATTCTTTGTTTACCTATATATTTAGCTGTATAGGGACGAAACAGCATTTTAATGGCTATATCGTTGGTGAAATAGCCAATAATGGCACCGAGTATGGGAGGACTAATATACAGCCAGAAATTGGAGGAATTCAACTTAGTGGTAAATGGTAATTGGTAATGGGTAAATTGGGGAGTTAACGCAAACTAGTGCAGGATGGCAGCGGGGTAGGGGAGAGAAGGGGAC
>NZ_JADEWG010000249.1 GCF_015207735.1 [Phormidium] sp. LEGE 05292 | reverse complement strand
TCCCCAATCCCTAACGCTGAGGAGTTGCTTCACCATATCGGATTAAAAGCGCGATCGCAATACTAACTGCCATAATTAATAACATACTTAAAGCTGAACCAAATCCCCAATTTTGTGTCGCGCCTAAAAATTGGTTATAAATCAGTCGAGAAACGGTCATACTGGAAGCACCACCAAGCAATTCTGGATCGACAAAATCGCCTAATCCAGTAATAAAAACTAGTAAGGAACCTGCCGCAATTCCTGGTAAACTTTGCGGTATAGTAACTTTTAAAAATGTCTGAACGGGATTTGCGCCTAAGTCTGCTGCTGCTTCTAATAATCTGCGGTCTAATTTCTCTAAAGAAGCATACAAAATTAATACCATGTACGGTAATAATCCGTAACTCATGCCGATAATAACTGCTGTATCGGTGTAAAGAATATCTACTGGTGGAATGCCAATATTGCCCAGAATTGTATTTAAAACTCCACTGCGACGTAAAATGGTAATCCAGGCGTAAGTTCTTAACAAGGAAGAAGTCCACAAGGGTAAAACAAAGGCGACTACAAGTAGGTTACGCCATCTTTTTGGACTCAATAAGGCAATCCAATAAGCTACAGGAAATCCTAAAAGTAGGCAAATTACTGTAGTTCCGAAGGCTAAAAAGAGCGATCGCAAAATTACCCGGAGATATACTGGTTGAAATGCTTGAATATAGTTCTCTATTCCCGAAGGATTTACTACCTGTCCAGGTTTAATTCCGGGAACTAAACTTAATTCAAAAATTACTAAAGTGGGAAGTACTAATAACAGTAATAACCATAGTCCAGAAGGGCCAAGTAGTAATAGGGGTTCCCACCAACGTTGACCTACTTTTCCGCTGGGATTTTTGGCGGGAACAGGCGGGTTAGAACTAGGATTTACAGAGGGAATTTGGGTAGACACGGTTCGATTTTAAATTTGTAATTTGTAATTTGTAATTGGGAATTTTAGCTGCTTCTTAGTTGAGTCCAGTAGTTTTCGTAAACTTCGCTAAATTTACCAATAGGAGATATTCTTTCGGCTCTAGTTAACACTGATTCTGGGGGAAATAAGGTGACATTTTTAGTGATTTTTTCTGGTAATTCTTTCAATGCGGTACTATTTGGTGTGGCAAAATTTAAAGTTTCTGTAACTAATGCAGCAACGGAAGGTTCTAACATAAAACTAATCCAAGCATAAGCAGCTTCGGGATTGGGAGCATTTTTGGGAATTACCATTGTGTCTGTCCACAGCGATGTTCCACTGCGAGGAATCACATATTTTAGATCGGGGTTTTCTTCGGTTACTTCGATCGCATCTGCTGAATAACCCATCGCGATTAATAAGTCTCCTGCTAATATTTGTTCTTTCCAAGCATCGGTGGTAAAAGATGCGATCGCAGGTTTTAAAATTTTCAATTTTTCATAAGCTTGTCTCACTTCTTCGGGATTAGTAGAATTATAAGAATAACCAAGCATTCGCAAAGTCGCCCCCATCACTTCCCGCACGTCATCCATTAAGGTCATGCGTTTAGATAATGTTTGTTGATTTTGCCATAAATAATCCCAATCTTCTGGTGGTTTTTCCAGTTTTTTGCTATTATAAATTAACCCCGTTGTTCCCCAACTTATTGGTACACTGTGACGATTTCCTGGATCGTATTCGGGATTTTTAAATTGGGGCATCAAATTATTTAAACCACTCAAGCGATCGTGGTCTAATTCCTGTAATAAACCCAACTCTAACATTTGTCTGACCATATAATCAGAAGGATAAATAATGCTATAGTCAGCGCCTCCACCCGCCTGAATTTTAGCTAACATAGCCTCATTAGAATCAAAAACATTGGCTATTGCTGCTACACTAGTATTTTCTGTAAATTTGTTGAGTAATTCGTTATTAGTATAACCAGACCAAGTGTAAATATATAATTTATTAGGATTACCTTTGTCAGTGGTGGAAGGTCTTACTTGAGCTAACGTCCAGCCACAACTAGAAAGCACTAATCCTGAAGTTGCTGCTAGTGCTGTTTTGAGAAAGTTACGTCGATTTAAAGCCAGACTTTTCATTGTTAATTGGTAGATGGCGATCGATTTTTTCTACTGCTTTAACAGTAGCGCACGGATTGTTCTAAAGGTAAAGGTTCACCTGTTTCGGCATCTGTATTTTGACAGGCAAATAACATTTCGGGAGAAAGTTTTTCAAATTCTAATCGATCGTTAAAGGCTTTGAGAATATAACCCCGGAGTTCCTTATAAGGCAAGTGAGTCAGACGATCGATTTCCGCAGTAAAAGAACGTAAAATCAGAGAACCATAAGGATGACAACCTTGAGTAATTTTTTTGCTAAACAATGCCTTGGTATGACGATCGTAACCATATTTTACTTTGTCTACTTCCCTGGTTAAATCGACGACAAAGCATTCTCCTTCACTGTCGAGGAAAGTAGCGATCGCTTTTTCGGGACAGTGAGATTCTAACTCTTGGAAAAATTGATCTAATCCCAGCATTTTACTCTTTATCCTGATGAATTGGGCATCATTGAATCAGAGGAAGTTTCTGGAGCTAATTGGCAGAAGTTTACTGTGAAAATAGCTAAAATCTATTGAATGAGCCAAACTCATTTAACTATTGACTAAAGCCAGACAATCGTTAGTATTCCAGTAAACATAAACAGGCTGATTCGTATCCGGTAGAGTAGCAAAATTATTAGCTTGCATTACCGTCATACGATCGCCAGAATCCAGTTCTACCAAACAATGAACATGAGTTCCCAAATACATAACATTTTTTAACTGTCCAGCAAAACAGTTACCTTTTAAAACCGGAGGCTCAAAACTCAGTTTAATTTTTTCCGGTCGCACACTCACCACTACAGGATCTTGAGACTGAAAAACCGGAGCAGATTCCTGTTTTTGGACAAAGATTTTCATTTTATTATCCGTCAAAACTTGTAAATCTGAACCTTCAGTAGCAATTACCCGACCCCGAAACAGATTAGTATCCCCAATAAAATCCGCCACAAAAGCAGTTTGGGGACGTTCATAAATTTCGCTAGGACTACCAATTTGTTCGATTTTACCTTCGTGCATGACAGAAATGCGATCGCTCAAACTCAAAGCCTCTTCTTGATCGTGAGTCACCATGACAAAAGTTAACCCCAAATCTTGGTGAAGATTTGATAATTCTACTTGCATTTCTTTCCGCAATTTCAAATCCAATGCCCCCAAAGGCTCATCCAACAACAACACAGCGGGACGATTCACCAAAGCCCTAGCTAAAGCTACCCGTTGCTGTTGACCCCCCGAAAGCTGAGTAGGAAAACGATTAGCATAAGATTCCATTTTGACTAATTTCAGAGCACTTTTAACGCGATCGGCAACCGCAGCTTTATTGAGACGTTTAATTCGTAAACCAAAAGCCACATTTTCCCACACCGTCAAATGATTAAACAGCGCATAACTTTGAAACACCGTATTTACCGGACGACGGTAAGGAGGAACATGAGTCATCGACTGATTTTGAATCAACACCTCACCAGCAGAAGGCAACTCAAAACCAGCAATTAAACGTAAAGTAGTAGTTTTACCACATCCAGAGGGGCCAAGAATACTAAAAAATTCGCCTTGGTGGATATTCAGATCGACCCCGCGAACGGCAGTTTCTCCATTAAAAACCTTAAAAACCTTACGCAGTTCAACATCCAGCGCATTGTGAGTGTACTTAGCATCTTGATTCTGGACGGCAATTTGAGACATAATGGCGACTTCCTGTAGCGTTGCCCTAGTTAGAAATTAAAACAGATTGAATCAACTGATTCAGTGGGAAAATTGTTCTTGGCTTATTTTGACATTCTGCCCTAAGCTAAAGCCAGATGCACAGCTGGTCAAAAATAGACATAGGTGCTATTTCTTAGAGGTACTATTTTACTTAGGCGATCGCTCCTGAGATAAATTCAAGCATATTGATTTTCGGCGTTTAACATCTGTTAACTTCTGCTATATGGCCCTGATTCAGTCTTCCTCACTAGACAACCAACTGAAAACTCGTACCGTAGGACGTAGTTACCAATCGCTGATTGTCATGTTAATTATCTCCCTGTTTCTAGTGGGAGCCCTTGGTAGTCGTCTTGCTTACCTGCAATTGGTAGAAGGAACACGCAACCGGGAGTTAGCAGAAAAAAACCGGATTCGTTTGATGCCCAAACAACCAGAACGCGGTAATATTTTCGATCGCAAAGGCAGAATCCTTGCCAGTAGTCGTCTAGCACGTTCAGTATACCTTTGGCCCCTCGTCAACAAAGAAGCCCATTGGCCTCACACACGCCAACGCCTAGCGGAAATTTTAGACATTCCAGAAGCAGATATTCAAAAACGAGTTGAGGCAGGAAACTCTTCCACTCTAGTTAGAATTGCCAGAGATATATCTCCTGAACAAATTACCGCCCTGGAAGAATCCAGAAACGAACTAGAAGGAGTCAGCGTCGATATTGAAGCCTTGCGGATGTACCCCAACGGCGAAGTAGCAGCTCATGTACTCGGTTACACAGGGGAATTAAACGATGTCGAACTCTACAAACGCCGCCAAGAAGGATACCGAATCGGAGATATTGTCGGGCAAATGGGAGCCGAATATGCCTTTGAGCCATCATTGCGTGGCTCTTGGGGCGGTCAACAGGTAGAAGTAGATGGGCGCGGGCAAATAGTGCGGATTTTGGGCGAAAAGCCCTCTAAGCCTGGAAAAAACGTCCACTTAACAATAGACCTGGAATTACAAAAGGCCGCAGAAGCAGCTTTAGGAGAAAGTAAAGGCGCAATCGTCGCAATGGACCCCAGAAATGGGGCAATTTTAGCAATGGTTTCTCGCCCTGCTTTTGACCCAAATATTTTTTCATCGCGGATTAACAAAGAAACCTGGAAAAAGTTACAAGCAGAAGATCATCCTTTTGTCAATCGATCGCTGCAAGCTTTTCCCCCCGCCAGTACTTTTAAAATTGTCACCACCACAGCAGGTTTAGAAACAGGTAAATTTTCGCCAAATACAGTCTTGCAAACCTACCCAGCAATTAGGGTAGGAGGAATTTGGTTCGCTGATTGGAACCATGCCGGATTTGGCCCATTGGGGTTTGTCGGTGCGCTCAGGTGGAGTAGTGACACCTTCTTTTACCAAGTGGGGATGCGAGTCGGTGGAGAAAAGTTGATTGAGTGGACGAGAAAATATGGCTATGGGCAAGAAACAGGCATTGAATTACACAAAGAAGAAGTCCCTGGTTTAGTCCCGGATAATGAGTGGAAAAAGAAGCGGATGAAATACGAATGGACGATCGGGGATACTGTGAATATGGCGATCGGTCAAGGCTTCTTACAAAGCACACCTTTACAAGTAGCTGTGATGTTTGCCGTCCCAGCCAATGGCGGTTATCGCGTCAAACCCCATATTCTCAAAGATAACGAAGAGGCGAAAAGCTGGCGGGAAT
This sequence comes from [Phormidium] sp. LEGE 05292, assembly GCF_015207735.1. Lineage (GTDB taxonomy): Bacteria > Cyanobacteriota > Cyanobacteriia > Cyanobacteriales > Aerosakkonemataceae > Floridanema. The sequence continues at coordinate 489 of NZ_JADEWG010000249.1, read as the reverse complement.
CTTTGAATATGAAACCAGAAACCGTGAAAATCCTCCAGGAAGGTTTACGAGCTACAGTAACCAGTGGTACTGGAAAAGCCTTAAATGTCACTACAATTCCTGCTGCTGCTGGTAAGAGTGGAACTTCCGAAGTAGGACACGGCAAAAAAGTCCACACTTGGTTCGGCGCTTACGCCCCAAACGATAAACCAGAAATTGTCGTAGTCGCATTTGGCGAACACTCTGGCGGTGGTGGTGGTAGTTTCGCCGCACCCAAAGTCCTGAAAGTTTTAGAAGCCTACTTCCGCCAAAAAGATCCAGCTGGAGCCAAAGCAAAAAGCAACGAGAAAGAAGAGAAAGAAAGCAGAAGGCAGAGCAGAAGGCAAGGCAGAAGGAGAAGGTAGAAGGCAAGAAAGGCAGAAGGCAGAAGGCAGAAGGCAGAAGGCAAGGCAGAAGGAGAAGGCAGAAGGCAGAAGGCAAAAAGTAAAAATTCCCCTTGTCCCCTTGTCC
>NZ_JADEWG010000248.1 GCF_015207735.1 [Phormidium] sp. LEGE 05292 | reverse complement strand
TTAATAATAGAATTAAGCTCATTATTCGACAAAGCTATGGCTTTAAAAGCTTTGAATCTTTGCGAGAAAAGCTGTTAGCTTGTTTATTTAAATAAGATTTACTTATCCCCACAGGTACGGGAGAGCCATTTGCATCAGCCTAGATGGAAAGCTCAAATCCAAATATTTGAAAAATTTGCCAACTCATTTCAACGAGCCTTAATTAGTCTACCCAATCTACAAACCATAGCCCGACTCTTAACCCTTAATTTTGAATTTTGAATGAGAGAATTTTGAATTGTTTATGTATCAACCATTTCATCAAAAGTATCGTCCACAAATTTTAGCCGATTTAGTGGGTCAAAATCCGATCGCAACTGCCCTTACCAATGCTATCAACTCAAGTCGCATTGCCAGTGCCTATTTGTTTACTGGGCCAAGAGGGACTGGTAAGACCTCTTCTGCTCGGATTTTAGCTAAATCGCTCAATTGTTTGGAAACGGATAGCCCCACAGCTTCTCCTTGCGGTCGGTGTTCCTCTTGTCGAGATATTGCCAATGGGGTTGCCATTGATGTGTTAGAACTTGATGCTGCAAGTAATAATGGGGTTGACCAGATTCGGGAAATTTGTACCGGGGCGCACTTGACTCCTGTGCAGGGTCGCTATAAAGTTTATGCGATCGATGAAGCTCATGGATTAAGTAATGCAGCGACTCAGGCTCTTTTGAAAACTCTTGAGGAACCACCGCCCAACGTGGTTTTTATTCTCTGTACTACGGAACCTCAAAAGTTACCTAATACTATCATTTCTCGCTGTCAACGCTACAATTTTCAACGCATTAGTTTGGATGCGATGGTGGAACATTTGAAAACCATTGCTGAAGTTGAGGGGATAATAATTGATGAAGTTGCTATTGGTTTAGTGGCACAATTAGCTACAGGAGGATTGCGAGATGCACTTTCTTTGTTGTCGCAACTTAGTTTGTTAGAAAAGTCGATTACAGCCCAAGAGGTTTGGGAGTTGGTGGGTGCTGTACCAGAGCTAGAATTAATGGAGTTGGTTAGAGCGATCGCATCCGATCAAGAATTGGATACTATTAATATAACCCGCTCCCTTCTCAATTCTGGTAAAGAGCCATTGGTGGTACTTCAGAATCTAATTGAATTCTACACCAAAATGCTGATTGCTCTGACGGTTTCCGATAACCAACGCGATTATTTGTTATTAGAAGTCAGTCCAGAACAATGTAAAGAATTGGCTATTTCTTTGGGTCGCCATACCATTTTAGCTGCTCAACAACATCTGCGAACTTGTGAAGCCCAAATTAAATTTTCTAATCAATCTTGGCTCTGGTTGGAGGTTGCTATTTTGGGATTACTTCCTGGTGCTATGCAGAGTCACAACCATGACAATCTTCATAATACATCTACATCTACAACATCACCCATAGCTTTACCAACTTCTGCTGTTGTTCCTCATAATAATATTTGGCAAACTGTGTTAGCTAAAGTTCCTCCGTCGCTCAAAGTGTTACTTTCTCAACATGGCTCATTGACAAATTTCTCTGAGGACACTGCTACTGTATTTGTCAAAAGTGCTGCTTTGAAACAAAGAGTTGATAGCCAAATTACTGCCTTAGAATCTGCCTTTAGTTCTGTTACTTCTAGACCCATTAAAGTTTCTGTGTCAAACTAAATACTTTTTTGATTGAGGAAATATTTATTTGATATTTCCTCAATATCCTTGTCCATACCAATCTCAATTACTTTGAGAAATCAGCTAAGATAATAACTAGGGATTTGCTTTGGTCATTTATTGTCGAAACTAGCTAGGTGTTCCCATGCCACAATACTTCCAATATACTCTATTTTTGCAACAGGAAGAGTCACTAAAATCCAATATAGTCCTGCTGGATAATCCTCTTTTTCCTGAGCTTTTTCGAGAGTGGAAACAAGCTAAAAGGTTTGGGTTTGATTTAGAAACTTTTGGTAATTCTGGAGAACCTGATAGCGCACTTGACCCCAATACTGGAGAAATTCGCCTGATTTCTTTAGCTTTTATTATAGATAGTAAGGTATGGGTGCTATTGATTGATTTAGCTTTCTCTAATGAGCAAAGAATTCAAATTGAGCAACAGCTTCACGCGCTGGGATTTTGGGAAACTTTGGCAGAACGATTAGCCAATCCAACGGTGGAAGTTGTGGGTCATTCTTTGGATTTTGAACAACAATGGATGTTGGCGAAGTATGGGTATAAAATTCGCTGTGTCCGCGATACTAAGTTGATGAGTCAAGTGTACTGGGCTGGTTTAGATCCTTGGCTGGATAAAGTTAACAATAAGGCGCATTCTTTGGCTTCTGTTTGTCTGCGTCTTGGCATTGAAATAGACAAAAGCGAACAGAAATCTGAGTGGGGATGGGGAGATAAGGGGGGTGGAGAGCTAAGTAATAATCAGCTTAATTACGCAAGTTATGATGCTGAAGTAGTTCTGCAAATATATGACCGACTTGAGCCTTTGTTAAAGGAAATTGGTGTCTGGAATTCCTATATGGCTGAGTGTAGTGCAACACCTGCTTTTGCACAAATGGCTTATTATGGAATGCCTGTAAATGAGGCGGCGTTGAATAATGTTACTTTGCAGTATGAAACGGCTTATCAGGATTTGGTGAATAAGTTGGGTTCTACTTTTCCTGAAGCGGTTCCTTATCTCTATTCAACTAAGGAATTACCTAAGTTAATTAATCAGAGATTTAAGTTGAAGTTAACGCAAGTGAATGCTGATTCTTTGAGTAAGTATTGGGATATTCCAGAACTTAGGTTGATTTCGGTGATTAAGACTACTAAGACTTATCTGGATTATTTGATTAATCTCAAGGAATCGTTGCGCGATGGGTATGTGCGTTCTCATTATACTCAAATTAATCGGGCGGCTTTTGGACGCAGTAGCAGTCAACATCCTAATTTGCAAAATCCTCCTAATCCTAGTAATTTTCCTGATGAATTACAAGCTTACAATTTGCCTGCGATTAGAACGGTTTTTGTGGCACATCCTGGTAGTAACTTAATTGTTTCTGACCTTTCTAAAGCGCATACTCGCATTGCTTGTGAGGCATCTAGTGATGCTCAATTAATTGGGCGGTTAAATTCAGAAAGTCAGGAAATATTTTGTTCGATTGCTTCTGCGATCGCATTTATTCAAGGGCTTGGTGATGATTGGACTGAGGATAATATTCGTATTTGGTTTAAGGATAAATCTCATGCTAATCATCAGACGGCTGCGATGTTGCGGGCTGTTAGTAAAAACGTGCATTATGGGTCGATGAATTTGCAGGGTTTTAAGACGCTTCAGAAAACTATTAGGACTGGTACTGGGATTAGTTTAACTGATAAAGAGGCGCAGTCGAGTCAATCTGGTTGGAAGAAAACTTATGCTGGTGTGGCTGCTTTTTGTCATAAGATTATCAAAGAGGCTAATTGCACTTTGCCGTCAGTGTTGGGGATTGAGGAGATTTTGGGGCGGACTAAGTTTGGATTGGGTTATGTGCGTTGTCTGACAGGGCGTGGGGTGTTTCTTCCTTTGTATCCGCAAGAGTTTGGGGAAAACAAGTGTGTTTCTGTCAAAGGCCCGGATGCGACGGCGGCTTTCTGGACGATGGCGGAGGCTGATATTATGAAGATGGCTTTGGGTGAGATTATCGAGCGCTTAGATTCTCATCCTGAATATGGGGCGCATCTTGGCAATATGGCTCATGATGAGGTGGATGCGATCGCCAATTCCGATTATAGTCTTGAGGTGGCTACTATTATTCAAAGTTCGATGCGCCTGGGGATGAGGCAATTTATCCATTGTATTCCGGTGGATGAGGGGGAGAGCGCAGAAAGTTTGATTTGTGCTTCTTGGGCTCACAAATGATTGGGGAGTGGTAAAAGCGATCGCACAACTCATATCATATCCGACTTTCATTCTGATTATTCAGACCACAGGGGGTAGGGGGAGTGCGTCAAAACGTTTTCTTCCCCCTATCTAGAACAATGGGCTATCACCGACAATCCCTTAAAATTGGAATGGGAAGAAGTTACCTTCAAACATGACCAATGACCTACACTCCACCTAAACTACTTAGCTTCGAGGATTTTATTGCCCAATACGGGGATAATACACGCTATGAACTAATTGATGGAGAACTCAGAGACATGGAACCTACTGGCCCACATGAAGCTGTTGCTGGCAGTATTGCGGGTAGAATCTATGTCGAAATTTTTCGTGCTAATTTAAACTGGTTGGTGCCAAAAACTTGTCTGGTCAAACCACTATATGCTGAAGCTACAGTGCTTCGTCCTGATGTAGTTGTTTTAGATAAAGCAGAACTAACTAATGAACCCCTGTGGCAAAAAGAACCTGTTATTTGTAACGGAAATACTATTAAGCTTGTTGCTGAAGTAGTCAGCACTAATTGGCAAGATGATTATGCAAGGAAAGTGGAAGAATACGCTTTTTTGAATATCCCAGAATATTGGATTGTAGACTTTCGTGGCTTGGGTGGTTTACAATTTATCGGCAATCCCAAACAACCTACTTTCACCGTCTGCCACTTAGTTAATGGTGTGTACCAGCAGCAACAATATCGCTTGGGAGATCCTATTTCTTCTTACCTGTTCCCCGATTTACAATTACGGCTTGATGACATTATGCCAACTTAGACTTTGGCGTATCTGTTTGGTTACTACTGACCTCCAATAAACGACGTACAATGGCAATCGAATTTGTTAACTGGGCAAAATTATTTCCATGTCAGTAATGCCATTAAAATCATCTACATTAAAAGTATAAATACTCTTAATTCCGTATATCATCATGGTGGCAACGTGCATCAAATCAAATACTGTAGCTCCAGTTACGGTATTCGTTTTTAGTAGTTCTAGCCATTGCTTAAAAACCTCGTCAGACATTAATAATAGTTCAATATGTTGCATTTAAAGTTTCTTTTAGTCCTACATCTGCTACCCACCAATCAAATTCTCTATGCAGTTGCTTTAATTGTTCCTCTTCATCACCAGAATCACTAACTGTTTGGTTAACATTTTGTTGTTGAGAAACTGCCCGAAATGCTGCTATAATTTCTTGCAACATGGCAATTTGTTGTGGATTTAAACCTGTAACATCTATAACTTCTCGTTTCATACGCTCTCCAGTCAAAAAAGATAAAATTGCGCTGACGCAGCCAAAAGGAATGATGAATTCCTTAGTTGCTCATGTACCCTAAAAGTTTTTCTCTTAACCAAAAGCAGACTGACTCTTTGAAGAAACATGGATTTTGCGTGGCTACTGTAGCTGGCATTAAATCCATCAGATTTAATAATTTTATCATGCTCGATTGGGATACACCACATCGAGGTGAGGTTTACCAAAATCTCGCACAATATTGCCACGAAAACCCACAAGAACTTTGGGCTATTTACGATACATTTGCTGGCGTTCATGCTTTCCGGTTAAATTATACCGAGCCACCTACTTCTGCTTATAGCATTGCTTTAGCTTATAAGCTGGATGCAGACATTCGCTATGTAGAACTTTGCATAGCTAGAAACCTTTGGTCAGCCCGGATTGCTCCTAAACCTCATAGAAGCAGAGATTTCATCTGTTTCAAAGGATTTCTTGGCAGTGGAATTGCTTTACCAAAAGCTCAATGGCTCTTGCAAATTCACCATAATTTGTTGATTAAACATGGACTAACTACAGCCACTAAAAATAGTCCTATTTCCTCACTACTTCGACAAATTCAATTAGTCGCTTGAGTTGTCACTATTAGACCCGGTTATTCCGGGTCTTTTTTTTACTAAATGCTGGCAATCGTTGAATGTAGTAACCCATTCACTTTCCGTAAATTTTAATTGATTTATGGCGGCGCTGACGCGCCGCAAACAAGCAATGTTGAGCAGAAACAATGAAGTCAAATTCTGGTTCTTCCTTATTTGAATTGTCTCCCCAAACCCAACCAGTTCCCGATTCTCTTAAAGTCAGGTTCTTCCGTACTTACTGTGCTAAATTATTAGGGAAGTGCCAGAACAATAAAGCTCTTAATTCAAAATTGCGGAAATTCCTAAAGCCAAATCCACAACGTTTGAGTAATTTCAATTTATTATTAAT
>NZ_JADEWG010000247.1 GCF_015207735.1 [Phormidium] sp. LEGE 05292 | reverse complement strand
ATTAATAATAAATTGAAATTACTCAAACGTTGTGGATTTGGCTTTAGGAATTTCCGCAATTTTGAATTAAGAGCTTTATTGTTCTGGCACTTCCCTAATAATTTAGCACAGTAAGTACGGAAGAACCAAAAATGGTAAATCAAAATGAGTTTTCTTTAAGAATAGTCGCGAAGTATTTTACCATTTAATTACACATTTCTTTTCTATTTAGTTATGAAGCACACTAAGCCCAAACTGGCTCCCAACCTCGCTAAAAGAGAAGAGCGTTTAACTGCTACTATCGCGGCTTTAAAAGTTAAAATTCAACAAATTTATGATGAAGGTGAGGTATCTCCCCAAGGGTGCTATGTAGCTCGTTATCAAGTACGACAACAACAGAAAATTTATTGGTATTATAAATTACAAGCAACCGAACCGATTTTTGAGCAAGCATTCATATCCCCAAAAGAAGAGTAAGTATAGACATTTGGGACGGGCCTTTTGTGAGGAGCATATTACCGCAGTAATCCAAGTGGTTAAACGTAATCAAATTGATGAACTTGAACGGACTATTAATTCTTTAACTAACAGTTAAATTGACTTGTATTATGACGGTGAAAGTGAAATTATTCCCGATAAGCTTGATTGATTAGTTCCTAAATTTCCCACCTCACGTTTTGACATTACAGCTTTTTAAACAATAAATTACTTCGCGCTCACTCATCGCGAAACGCTTTCTTCTTTGTCCAAAGTCCAAATAAGAGCGATCGTTTGTATTCATGAATGCACAACTGCTCGATCGATCGAACTAGACTGCACGACTTCACGGGCTGCAACATCTATCCGCACTGCCCGAAACATCCCAAATCGACACAGCCCCGTCCCAAATGCTAACCGCATCAACAGGAACGTGGGCACTTCTCGCAATGACTTAATCAGCCCGCTCAGGCCAAATCGAAAAATCCCGGCTGGACGGATAATTCCCTGCCAAATGGAATCGAGCCATGAGGGTAAGGTTTCGGCAGTCCAGTCGGCAGTGGTGACTTCACCCGCAACCAATCCCGTTGCCTCCAGTAATTCTGAAAACCCTTCAATGCTAGAAAATGCCGGATGAGACCACTGATCCAGCAATTGCCGCATGACTGGCTTTTCCCAAAAGTTGAGTGGGATTTGGCGATCGTCCCGTTGATTCCAATCGGCGACCACCAGAATTCCGCCCGGTTTGAGAACGCGCAATAACTCTGTGGCAAACTGTGCCTTATCGGGCATATGCGGTCCGGCTTCGATCGACCAGACCGCATCAAAACTGGCATCTGGAAAAGAGAGTGCCAACGCATCATCGACCTGAAACCGAACATTGAGACCTGGTGGTGTCAGTTCTTGGGCGCGTCTGACTTGCTGGGGACTAATCGTAACACCTGTCACTGCAAAACCATAATCCCGTGCCAGAATGCGACTACTGCCACCAATGCCACAGCCCACATCTAAAACTGTAGTTTCGGGAGGAAGTTTGTCTAACCCACCCCAACGCACCATCTCATGCACAAAGTCTTCTTTGGCTTTGAGGAAATCCTTTTTGCGGGGCAAAGAGCCGTAATGCCCCAGGTGGATATGTTCGCCCCAATAGAACTCCAGAATGCCATCATTCGTCCAATCGTCATAGGAATTAGCAACGGACTCAGAAGATTGATAGCGACGAGCCGTGAGTAGATAAAGCGCAATTCCAACTATCAGGAGTGCCAGGAGAATTCCCAACGTAGCAACTAACATATTCATCTGGATTAAACCTTAACCTTCGATACTTTTGCCTTTAATATATTTAACTATTGCATTATCCGTTTCCCCTCCGCTTGCACAATTGGAGGCTGGATTTGCCATCGCCTCAGTCGCTTGACGAAAGGATGCGATCGCGCAGCGTTTCCCTTGGGAAATCGAAACTAAACGGTCTGATGCGGCATCCCACAGAATGAATTGAGAGCAGCTCAGCAGATCTCTAATTCGGAGGGTCTTTACATCCGAGAGCAAATGACTATTTTCACGATGACAAGCGGCGAGATGATAATTGGGAATTCTCTCGGAGAGATGATGAATGTTGTGATAGCCAATGTCTGCGGTAAACCATCTGAGAACGGCTGGTAATTCTAAATAACTGCTGCCCCTAACTGCACCTAAAACATAGTCCCAGTCTGCCGTTTTGTGAGCATACGCATCCTCAAAAATATGCTGCACAAAAAAGATCCAGATGAAAATCGTTGCAGAACAACTAAGCGTAATGGAGTAAATACTCCAAAACAGCCCAACTCCCCATAAATGGCTCAGAAAAATCCAACCACCAACCACACAAATGTTGTTAAACAGTAGATCCCAAAATTCAGCAGCCGACTGCCAATGCTTTGACTGGTAGGTAGATATCGCGTGCGTTAAGTTAAACCCTGAACATTGCTTCAAATCCGTGAATCCATGATGGATGAAATCATAAACTCCCAGGATTAAAATGAGTCTGGGCTTGATGACAAGATAGAAAAAACCGCCAGGAATCGCCATTAATGGATGTCGCAGGGCTTCATACAGTTTTTGATTCAATGGATCGAGCTGAGCAAACTCTTCGGTAGATAAGAAATCTGCAACGCCCCGATATCGTTCCCAGTCGCCATTGGTTTTGTGATGGTAGGCATGATCTCTAGACCAGCCATATTGGGGAATTGCGTTGATCGCACCCAGCAGGAACCCCATGATGCGGTTCATTTGTTTTGACCGAAACAGAGAATAATGTCCGCAATCATGCATTAAAGCAAAACAGCGCAAGGAGAAGAGAACCATCAAAACAATAATGGGGGGGAGAAGCCATAGGGAAATAGATGCTGCTTTCACCGCCAAAATCCATAAAAGAACATAAGGTACAACGGTATTGAGAATTTGATACGTTGCCCGCAGGTTACTGCTGTTGATGTATGGAGTCAAAACAAAGTCAGCCTTTTTGAGTGGATGCGATGGTTTGAGTTGATGGGAAGATGGACGTTTTACAAATGGATGAACCGATGTCGGGATCTGTCCAGCACGATGCAGATAATACTTGAGCATAATGAATTTAATTCAGTGATACGGTGGGATTAGTTGTACTGGGCAATTCTGGTTCTGAGACACTACGCGATTATTCCGAGACACGCTTGGCGATCGCCCGTCAGAGTTACTGCACAACCTGCTTGTGCAATGCACAAACGGCTGGCTGAAACTCCTCCCAGGTTTTACAAACTTGCTCGTAACATTGGGGCGGTGTGATGGATAGATTTTTCAGGTAAAAGAACGTCACCTGATTAAACGATTCCAACAGTAATACCAATTCAGTGACTGGATTGTAAGAATCCACGGCTTCCAAAATGTGAGCATTCATAAAGTGATGGCGCAGAATTACCGTATCAGGAGCCGCTAACCAGGCGTTTAGAAAGGCAGCGAGACGCGATCGTTGAATAAAGTAGGTACGGAAGGATTCCCCCGCCACGCCAAACGCAGGAGAATTGGTGCTGCAAACAATCGCACCCCGTTCACCACTGAGATATCCTGCCCAGGCGTTATAGCCGAGTACCAACAAATTCGTGGCAATAAATTCTTGTTGCCAGTCCATCGGTTCAGAAACTTCACTCATAGCATCCTCCGTGGGTAGGGTCTTCAAGTTGGAATTCCGACCGCCGCCGCTGCATTTGCTGGTAACAGTCTGCTGGGGAGATAGCAAGCTGTTGCAGCAAGTTGATGTCTGCCCGTCCATCTTCATTAATGAGCAGCAGGATTGCTCGGTCAGGATCGTAGGTTTGAACCGTATCGATCAGCCTTTCAATTAAGGCTGCCTCCAGGCTAAAGGTTTGCAAATAGGCTGAAACATTGGACAGAGGCACAAACCGGACTGTATGCTCCACGATGTCACTGTTCCAATCCACAGATCCATCCTCAAACATTGCCACATCGCACACCACCATGCCCCGTCCCTGAGTGATAAACCCCTGCCATGCCGCGTGTCCCAGTAATAACAGATTTTCCCGAATGAATAGATTTTGCCAATAGCCGTAATAGCCCTGCCATACTTCATTCCTTGGTCGCATTAGCTTCCTCCCTAATGATTTTTGCGGCTTCTACCATGTTTTTCAGCGACGGAATCACTTCCTCCCAGCGGCGTGTTTTCAGTCCACAATCAGGATTCACCCAGATTTGCCTTAACGGTAAGTTCATGATGCCTGTCTGTAATTGCTGCGCCAGTTGTTCCGTCGTGGGTACTACCGGACTGTGAATGTCATAGACTCCATTGCCAATTTGCTGGGAATAGCCCGCCTTCGTGACTTCCTGCAAGGTGCGATTATTACTGCGGCTATTTTCAATCGAAATCACATCCGCATCTAAGCGCTCAATGTCTTTGATAATGTCGCCAAATTCGCAGTAGCACATATGGGTGTGAACTTGCGTATGCGGTTGGGCGATCGCTGTTGCCAGTCGAAACGCATCTACTGCCCAGGAGAGGTACTCATTCCAGCGTTCCAATTTCAGCGGTAATCCTTCCCGTAAAGCAGGTTCATCTACCTGGATTACTTGTGCACCTGCGGCTTCTAAATCTACCACTTCTTCGCGTAATGCCAGGGCAATTTGAAAAGCCTGTTCCTGACGAGACAGATCTGCACGGGGAAACGACCAATTCAGAATGGTAATTGGCCCCGTGAGCATCCCTTTCACGGGCTTTTCGGTCAACGCCTGCGCCACTTGAAACTCTCGCACCGTCATGGGTTGAGGACGTACCACATCGCCGTAGATAATCGGTGGACGCACATAGCGACTGCCGTAACTTTGCACCCAACCGTTTTCTGTAAAGGCGAAACCGGAGAGTTGCTGACCAAAGTATTCCACCATATCGGTGCGCTCAAACTCGCCATGTACTAGCACATCAATGCCGATGTCTTCCTGAAGTTTGATACACTCGGCAATCTGAGCATCGATCGCGGCTTGATATTCCGCCTCAGATAATTCGCCTCGTTTGTATTTCACCCGCAGTTGCCGCACTTCGGAGGTTTGGGGAAAAGAACCAATCGTGGTGGTGGGTAAGACGGGTAGGGTCAGTTGTTTGTCTAGACGCAGAGAATAGGATAGCGATCGCTGAAAATCATTAATTGTCAAATTTTTCAGCGCCGTCTGAACTCCTTTATCAGCGGGACTAAATTGCTCAAAGGTTTGCCACTGGGTTTGCACTAGAGCTAATTGAGAGTGCTTCGCACACGCTTGGCGAACACTTGGATCGTTGCCAGCCAGCGTCTGTGCCAGAATTGCTATCTCGTCCAGCTTTTGTTGTGCAAAACTCAATACATTGCGTAATGGCTCAGGTAGTTTGGTTTCTCGCGTGGCATCATAAGGAACAAATTGCAGTGATGATGAGGGATGCAAGCGAATATTTGGCGTGATGCTTTGAATCGTTTCTAGTGTTGACAACACAGAGTCGGGACGAATTTTCCAGATGTTTCGGGCATCTACAATTCCCACACCCAATTGTTTATCTGATGGAAATCCGTGCTGTTGCAATAACGCTAAATTGCGTCCACGGGTGAAATCTAAACTGATACCTGCAACAGGCAATTCCATCACCCAGGGATAGGTGGCTCCCAAATCATCAAAATAGGTGACAAGCTGAATGGGTACACCGATTTGAGCAAGCTGGCTGTAGGTAGCTGCGATTGCCTCTCTCAAATCTGCTGCATTGCTTGTAACTAAAATCGGTTCATGCACCTGCACTTCGGTGATACCTACTGCTTTGAGTTGATCGAGCAAGTCGCGATAGAGCGGCAATAGGTTTTCGAGATGGGTCGCTAAATCGCCTTCTAAACGGCTTAAACGTAAGAGTGTAACGGGGCTGAGAATGATGGGAACGGCTCGTTCGCCGAGAAGGGCTTGCGATCGCTGCACCGTTGCTAAAAAGTCTGCGAAGTTTGCCTCTGGCTTTGCATCAGCCGCAATTTCGGGCACCAGGTAATGATAGTTGGTATCAAACCATTTGGTCATTTCCAGCGCCGGAATCCCATCTTTGCCTCGCGCCATTGCAAAGTATTGATCGAGTCCAGCAAGATGACGAAAGCGATCGTGCCACTTGAAGGATAAAGTGGCACTTTGTGCCATTTTATCCTTCAAGTAATTGAGTGCCATTTTATGCTTTCAGTTGGCGACACTTGTAACGCTGGGAAATAGCACGACATAAATCAGGGAAATAT